>JAFRGA010000021.1 GCA_017434045.1 Eggerthellaceae bacterium | reverse complement strand
GAGGAGTACACCCACCAGTAATCCCCGCTTGGCTTCTCCTTCACCGTCACGACATCGCCGGTGTACAGCTCGCCGATCTCGTTGCTGTAGTCGTAGGCGGGCGCCGTGAGCAGGGCGAGGTAGTCCCTATCGACCTTCTCGTTGTACTTGCCATAGTCAGAGGACCCCTTAGTGAGGTAGTTCTTGTTGACGTACCCGTTCCTGCCGTACTTCGAGGAGTACACCCACCAGTAATCCCCGCTGGGCTTCTCCTTCACCGTCACGACATCGCCGGTGTACAGCTCGCCGATCTCGTTGCTGTAGTCATAGGCGGGCGCCGTGCGCAGGGCGAGGTAGCCCTTATCGACTTTCACGGTGTACTGAGAGTCCGCCGCATATGCGAAAGAGGGGACCAACATGAGGAAGAGGAGCAGCACCGTCGCTCCCAAGGCTAGCTTGCGCGTGCCGTTGTAAACCATAGGCTGATTCATACTTCCTTCCTTTCTCCTGCAACTGCGCTAAAACGCGATGGTTTGGCCCTCATCAGCTGCAGCGTTTAAGGGAGGGTTTTTTCCAGCCGGTGAAGTGGCTTGTAATGCATCATAATAGCACGAAATTGGATAAAACAATCCAGATACTAAGGCAAGCGAAGGATACGTTCTCGGCAAAGGCTGAAGTCCTTGCCGGAAGCGAACGTATCCTCCGCTCCGAAAACGGCGAGAGCGTTTACTCTCGTGTTTGTTGACCCTTTCCGTCGAGGGCCTTGATGTCAGGATGAACGCTAGTCGTCGATTTCGGAATCAGACTTGAGGATGTTGCCGGTTGCCGGGTCAATGTCGTAGTCGTACTCCGAGCCACCAGCCTTGAACTCGACGTCGTAGTGCACGACGGCGTCATCAGTATCGAGGTGTACGTTCAACTCGGTGCAGTCTGCCTCGGCAACGCCGGCGTCGGTCAGCGCGATTTCCTTCGCTGCGTCTTCGCCGATATAGTTGTTGCTATCCTGAGCTGTTGCAGCTGCTGCCGGCGAGCTGGCCTCTGCGGCGGCAGCACTTGCAGAGCTTGCCTCGGTTGCTGCGGCCGAGCTGCTTGCTGCTGCGGCTGCGCTGCTCTCTGCGGAGGCGGAGCTGCTCGCCGAAGATGCCTGCGAGCTACCGCAACCTGCCAAGCCGAGTGCCGCAACCAATGCAGCTGAAGCCACCAGCGCCAAGAGTTTCTTGTTTCCCATAGTGAGTCCTTTCGATAGCCTTTCTCCCGTGGCACCGAATTATAAACCGACTGACTTCAATTGTTTACGTTTTACGGTAGTTTAGCGTGGGCGTGTATGTTTGCGGGGAACGCGCATTTAGTGTTTACCATCGGCTTCGACCAGGTAATATCAGTCATATACGGTCTGGCGCTGCTGTAAGCTGAACTTGCCGTTCTCGCTCTTCTAGCGTTATCCCGTCCGCCAGTCGGGTATCATGCATTCTCATGAAACTGGTATCCGCTTCAGATTCCTTCAAAGGCTCGCTTTCAAGTGCGAGAATCGGCGAACTGCTCGAAACGGCAGCGCATGAAGTGCTTCCCGATGCAGAATGTGCCGTATGCCCGATTGCCGATGGCGGCGAGGGCACGCTCGATGCCGTCAGCAGGGTGTTCGAAGGTGCACGCATCAGCTTTCCCGCACATGATGGCCTCATGCGTCCCATGCAGGGCGAAATCCTCTTGCACGATGGCAGGGCGCTTGTAGAGGCGGCATCGACGTGTGGCCTGGCTCTGCTCGACGCAACTGAGAGGAATCCGCTTCTAACCACGAGCTACGGTGTGGGGGAATGCATTCGCTTTGCGCTCGACCGGAAATGTAGCGAAATCCATGTGGCGTTGGGAGGCTCATGCACGAATGACGGCGGCATGGGTTGCCTTCGGGCGCTCGGTATCCGTTTCCTCGATGTCGAAGGTTGCGAGCTCTCTGGCAGGGGAGCCGATTTAGCCAAGGTTGCACGCATAGACGCGAGCGGCCTTCATCCTTGGGTGAAGCATGCGACGGTTACGATCTTGGGCGATGTCGACAACCCGCTTCTTGGAGCATGTGGGGCGACGTGGGTGTTCGGGCGGCAAAAGGGAGCTGATGATGCGGCTCTTGAAACGCTCGAATCAGGCATGCACCACTTCGCGGAAGTGATTTCCGATGCTTATCCGACCGTAGATTTCGACACCGCGGGTTACGGGGCTGCCGGGGGCTTGGGCATGGCGCTCGCGGTGTTCCTGAACGCCCGCATTCGCTCTGGAGTAGAGGAACTTTTGAGTCTCATCGGTTTCGACTCGATCATAGAAGACGCGGATCTCGTGGTGACGGGGGAGGGAAGGCTCGACGGCCAATCTCTGCATGGCAAGGCGATAAGCGGCGTTGTCGCCCACGCGAAACGCGCCGGGGTTCCCGTGGCGGCGATCTGCGGTACAGTAGCGCTCGAAGGTCAAGACCTGAGTCGGCTCGGCTTGTACCGCGCTGTCGATGCGAGCAAGGGGCAAACGCTCGAGTATGCCTTGGCACATGCAGAGCAGAACTACCTGAATGCTGCAAGGAGCTTGTTGTCATCTCTGCAAATGCTGGTCCGCAAAGCGACTGAGAGCGACTTCGGCCGAATAATGGAGATATATGCAATCGCGCGCGATTTCATGGCGCAACACGGAAACCCCTATCAGTGGGGGCCGACGTCTTGGCCACCGGAGACGCTCATACATCAAGACATCGCCCGCGGTAAAAGCTACGTTTGCCTAAGCGCGGGGCGCATCGTCGGAGTCTTTTTCTTTGATTTCGGAAAGGACGTGGAGCCGACTTACGCTCATATCGAAGATGGGTCATGGATAGACGAAAGCTCGTACGGGGTGGTTCATCGCGTTGCGAGCGATGGTTCGATGAAAGGCGTTGGCAGCTTTTGCATCGACTGGGCTTTTGCCCAGTGTGGGCATCTGCGCATAGACACGCACGGTGACAACACCGTCATGCAACGCCTATTGGAGAAGCTGGGTTTTGCGCATCGCGGAACCGTGTTCGTCGAAGAGGACGATTACCCTCGCCTTGCCTTCGAGAAAACGTCTAAGGGATAGTACGGGGCCAGATTGCCCGTTTATATCCTTCGGTTCCGCCGATTGCGCCTTCGTATTCCGTGGCTCTACTCCTTGGGATGCATGGCCAGCACATCGGTTAATGCCGGCACGAGCACCTGCCTACGTGAGATGCCAGGGTTTAGGATGTAGGCCGTGCCGTCGAATTGCGCCTTGTCTCCAAACGCCGTCTCAATTGCCTCGGATGCGGCCTCATCACAGGGGACGAGGTAGGTGATCGAGATGTCGTCGTGGAAGATTGAGATCTGCGCGAACGTCATGTCGACACCCAGCGCCTTGCGCTGCGCGGGCAGCAGGATCTTCATGCGTTTTGCCATATCGGCGGCGTTTTCTTCGTCGTAGACGTTCACGCAGCCAATGGCGAACTTCTTGCCGGCGCTCTCGTACTGCTTGAGGTCGCTCTCGAAGATCTCTTCATCGGTCATGCCCGTATACGAGATGGAAGCTTTGAACATGTCCTGGTAGTACGTAGCGGGATCGGTGATGCCCGCAAGTTCTCCTAGAGCCGTGAACGCTTCGAGGTCAGCGGTGGTCGTTGTGTCGGCCTTGAGATTTGAGGTATCCGAGAGTAAAGCGCCGAACAGCAGCTTTGCCGTTTGCGAATCGAGGTTTATCCCGTAGTTAAGGTAACGGATCCACACGATGGTGGCTGTCGAGCCAAGGGGGCGTGCATCGTAGACGAGTTGGTTGCCAGTCGAGATGGTGCCGGCACCGTGGTGGTCGATGATGCTGATGATGTTGGCATCGGCCAAGCCTTCGGCAGAGTGCGCATCATCGCTGTGGTCGACGAGAACCATGTTACGTGCGGAGGCGTCGTCAAGAAGCGGGGGGACCTCGACATCTGCTTGTTCGAGGATGAAGGCGGTTTCGTCGTTGATTTTGTCCAGCACGACAGGTTGAGCGTCATAGCCAAGCGCATTGAGCAGGCGCGCATAAGCGATTGCGCTGCATACGCTGTCGGAATCCGGGCTGTGGTGGCCCGAGACGTAGATGGGGCCGTCGATGAGCTGCAACGCCTCCAGCTCGCTACGGTTTAACATGGCGCTGAAGTTACGCTCGGCCTCGAACCTTGCAGCGGCGTTGCTTGAGCCGACGTTGGTGCCGGCGACGAAAGCGATGATGCCTACGGCAATGCAGGTGATCAGAGCAATGGCAATGGTGAGTTTCGTCTTCGAGTTCTGCATCCCCGCCCCTTTCCAGTGCAATTTAATATGAGGGAAGCGATAACATAATAGTGCATCGTGGCGCTCTCCTATGAGAGACGTGTGAGGAACATGTAGACGCCGAACGCAAAGAGCGCATCAGGCTTACAATTGCAAAATTCGCAGCCTTTTCGCAAGAGAAGGAGTTGCGCTCAATAAGAGGACGGCGGCGCCGATAGTCCTCGGCGCTCTGCTGGATTGGGGTATGGAGGATGCCTATGGTGATGGGAAAGGGGATTATCTCCGTTCGACGCCTGTCCGTGTTTGCGCTTGCCACCATAACAGCAGCTAGTCTCGCGTTTCCATCGGTGGCGCTCGCAAAGGTTACTGTCGACGACAACGAGCTTGCTCACGGCGACAACGCTGTGGGCGGTGGCACGGCGACGCTTTCCGACTCGGCGCTCGACATGGCCAACGTCACGGCAAGCAATGTGCGGGTGGACGAGGATTTGACCGTCAACTTCAACGGCGGCAATGACGGTGGAGTCCTCGATGTCGAAGGGGCGGCAAACGTTGACGTCAACTATTCCGGCACGAACGAGGTGGAGGACACGCACGTTCACGATACCGCGAACGTGACTATCAACGCCGACGGTCATAACGATTTCGAGGAAGTCGAGGCTTCCGATAACGCGACCGTTACCGTGAACGTGACCGGCGAGAACGATTTCGAGACCATCGAAGCGCACGACAACGCTAACGTCACCGTGCGTGGGACGGATTGCCAGGAGCGCGATATCGTCAATGTCGGCGATGGCGAGAGGAACGCCGGGGTGTCTACAGAGAAGGGGAACGTCACGATCGACCATGCGACCGTGAACGTGAAGAGCGAGACCGCCCGCGTCGGCTCGGAGTCGGGAAATACGGTAATTGACACCTCGAAAATCGCCTCGGATGACGACAACGAATACACGGAAGTTGTCGCGGGAGGCACGATGGAGGTTTCCGAGTCCGTGATAGACGTCACCGGCACGGTGCATTCAGATGGAAAGATGACGATCAAGCATTCCGACATTAAAGCGAAGGCGCCAGCAGCAAAGTACGATGCCAGCCCGTACCGCATCTATTCCAAGACCGGCATCGAGCTTGTCCGCGAGAAGAACGGCGAGGTAAAGGAAGGCGAGTCGAGCGAAACGAAGGTCCAGTTCGTCGACGCTGGCGACGGTAAGAACGTGGACCTGAAGGCCGACGGCGAACCCGGGTACTACGCGTGCAAGGACAAGGTGTCGCTGCGTGCCGTGGCGCCCAAGACGGGTGACAGAACCAATCCCTGGGGCTTTACCGCCCTTGCATTTGCGAGCGCGGCAACTGCAGGTTATGCGGTCAAGCGCCGTCGGGATGATGAGAGGGGAGCCTAACGACTTGCCTTCTGCAGCCTGCAGCTGATACTCGATAGATTAGGGAAGTTTTTCCAGCAAGTAATCGGAGCCGCATAAAGCGGCTCCGATGCGTTCTCGTTGAAGTTGGCGTAGGTGCCTGTCCGTTGCCCCGCCTTCAGCTCGATTGTCGGGTTACTTGTGCAAGCGTGCCTCGAGCGCCTCGTTGATGGCCTTGAGCGCTTGGATACGCGCATACCACTTGCTGTCGCTCTCGAGCACGGTCCATGGCGCGAACTCGGTGGACGTCAGGCGGAACATGTCGTTCACGGCTGCCTTGTACAGCGGGTACTTGTCGCGGTTGCGCCAGTCCTCGTCGGTGAGCTTCCACGTCTTGATGGGGTCGGCGGCGCGGGCTTCGAAACGGGCGAGCTGCTCGTCGGGCGTGATGTCGACCCAGAACTTCAAGAGGATGGCGCCCCATTGCACGAGCTGGTATTCGAATGCGTTGATCTCATCGTAGGCGCGCGACCACTGATCGGTCGATGCGAACCCCTCGACGCGCTCTACGAGCACGCGGCCGTACCAGCTGCGATCGTAGATACCCACGTATCCTGCTTCGGGCATGCGCGTCCAGTAGCGCCAGAGGTGCGGGTGTGCCAAATCGGCCTTCGAGGGTGCGGGCGACGGGTAGATCCGATAGGCGCGCGCGTCGATGGCTTGGGCGATGCGCTTGATGTTTCCGCCCTTGCCAGCTGCGTCCCAGCCTTCGTACATGATCATGAGGGGCACGCGCTTGCGGTACGCCTCCTCCTGAAGCTTGCGGAAGCGTGCCTGCTCCTTCTTCAGCAGCTTACGGTATTCCTCCTGAGTCCCGATGCGCGGCTTTTCCTTGGAGTGGTCGATTTGCGGATAGTTTTCGACGATTTCGAAGAAAGAGCTTTTCGGGGCAAGCGCGCTCTGGGCAGCCGCCTGCTCTTCGTAAGCTTTGGCAGTGACGTCCTCAGGTTCGGCCTCTGCTGCGCCGTTCCCAGCTCCATCTATCGCTTTGGAATTCTCGGCCGCTTTCCGCTTCGCTTCTTCGGCCGCTTCGTCGGGGGCGGTCGAGAGCGCGTGTTCAAGCGCGTCAACGAGCGTGCGCGCTATCTGCAAGTTGGCGGCGCGCCTATCCTCGCCGTTGATGATTACCCAAGGTGCGAAGCGGAAGTCGCTGCCCGTGAGCAATTCGTCGTAAAACCCGTACGCCTCGTCGTAATAATCCATCATCTTGAGCTTCTGCTTGCTCACGCGCCAGGCGGTGTCCGGGTTTTTGCGCAGCGCCTCGAGACGCTCCCTCTGTTCTTCCTTGGAGATATGCAGGAAGAGCTTTGCCACGACGTAGCCGTCGTCGATGAGCATCTTCTCGAAATTGCACGCAATTTGCCGGTAGGTGCAAACGATTCTCGCCGCTTCCTCGTTGTGGGAGATGGCTGCGGCACGTTCGCTCGCAGGCAGCTTCCTCACCTTCTTGGTGAGCTTTTTGATCTCCTTCGGATCGGCTTTGGTCAGGCCGAACAGCGCTTGCTCAACTGCAGAGGTGTACCAGCCGCGGTCATAGAACGTAATCTCGCCCCGCTCGCCGAGCGACTCCCAGAACTGCTTCATAAGGGGGTTTTCGCCTTTGACATCCCATTTCACTCCAGGGAATTCTCTTGCCATTTCCGGGTTGATGTCCTCGGTCACGTGCACCCTGGTGGCACGCGCATCAAGTTCGTAGATGAGCTCGGAGATGCGGCTGCCCTTGCCGGCACCGCTCCAACCCTCCACGAGCACGACTAGCCCTACGCCCTTGGAACGTGCTTGCTGTTGAAGCACAACCAGCTTGCTGATCAGCTCATCGTGGGTTGGCTTGTACTCCTCTTTCGACATCTTTTTCGCTTTGAGGTCAACTTGTTCGAGCATGCGCTCCGTCCTCTCTCAGTCCGTCCCAACCGATGCATTGAAGCGTTGCGGTAACTATACTCCATTAGCGCAGCATCATCTTCAGGCGAACCCGTCATCCTGCAAGGGTGTCGGGTTCGTTTGCGCAAAAGCCACCGTTCAAACCCATCTCCACCGTCGTTGCGCCGGGTTCGTTCGCGGTGAGCGCGATGCCGGATTGCTATACTTTTCATCACAGATAGGCAAGCCGACAAGGAGAGGTGCATGAACATAGACACCACCATCGAAACAGAGGCAGAGGTCAAGAACGGCAGCAAGCGTCTCATCTTCGCCTGCATCGCAATCGTCTTGCAGATAGTCGCCATCGTCTTGGTCAACCTGTACTTCGTCGAGAAGGCGGTTTGGTTTTCCATCGCGACGCACTTGGCAGGCGCCATCCTGGTTTTGTTCATCTACAACGAGAACAAGCCCTCGGCAATAAAGATGACCTGGATTCTCATCATCATGGCACTGCCCATCTTCAGCATCGTCTTCTACTTGCTCATCGGATTGAACGGTTACTCGCTCAAGATGAACAAGCGTTTCCAGGAGGTTGACGGAAAGCTGTTGCCATTGCTCACAGATGGAGACGAACCTCTCGCGCGCTTGGAGACAATCGATCGGCGCGCAGCAAACGTCACGCGCTACGTGCGCCGCATGTCGTCCTACCCCCTCTTCGACGATACGGCTATCACCTACTACGACGATGCCGCCAAGGGCCTTGAAGCCCAGAAGGAGGTGCTGCGCAAAGCGCAGCGCTTCATCTTCATGGAGTACCATGCCATCCAGGATGCCGAGAGCTGGCATTCCATCCAGGACATCCTCGTGGAGCGCGTTCAAGCGGGCGTGGAGGTGCGTGTTTTCTACGATGACATGGGATCCATCGGATTTGTGAACACCGACTTCGTGGATCGTCTCAAGGCGAAGGGGATCAGGGCGAAGGTATTCAACCCCTTTGCGCCGGGCCTCAACGCGTTCCTCAACAACCGCGATCACCGCAAGATTACCGTCATCGATGGTCTCGTGGGTTTCACGGGCGGTTACAACCTCGCCAACGAATACTTCCATCTTACCGAGCCTTTCGGCTATTGGAAGGATACCGGCGTGAAGCTCGTCGGCCCTGCAGTCCAGAGCCTGACAGTGGCGTTCTTGGAGATGTGGAACGCTTCGGCCGAAGGCGATGAGGACGACGCGACCTATGAGCAATACCTCCCCGAGGTTCCTCCGTGCCTAAGCGCTCAAGGCTTCGTCTTGCCCTATGCTGACAGTCCCATGGACGGTATTCCAATTGGCGAGGACGTCTACATTTCCGTAACCGAGTATGCGGAGCGCTATATCTGGTTCGTGACGCCCTATCTCATCATCACCGATGAGATGACGCGTGCGCTGACCCTTGCCGCCCAGCGTGGCGTGGACGTGCGTATCATCACACCTGGCATTCCCGACAAGAAGCTGGTCTACTCGCTTACCCGCTCGTATTACCACAACCTTGTCCGCTGTGGCGTCCGGATCTACGAGTACACGCCCGGTTTTGTTCACGCCAAGATGAGCGTGACGGACGACGTGCTTGCCACCTGCGGTACCATCAACTTGGATTATCGAAGCCTTTACCACCACTTCGAGAACGGATGCCTCTACTATGGGTGTGACGCGGTTATGGACACAAAGGCCGATTTCGAGTGGATGTTCGAGCAGGGCAAAGAGGTGACCGAGGACTACATCAATCCAGTTGGCGCCGTCCGTTTCTGGTACCTTATCCTGAGGTTGGCAGCCCCGATGATGTAGGGCGGGTAGAGGGAACGCGTTCGAGAATGCACCTCGGGCACGTTTTCTGCGAGAATGTGTGCGAGGTACCTTCCTGTGCACATTTCACCTGGATGTTTGCTACTGGCGGTTTGAAGACGCGAAGAGGGAGCATAAACCCGTGGATGACGCATTGTTCAATGACATAATCGAGCTTGGAGAAGATATCGTCGCCTCCGAGCGGTTTGCTATGGCATTAAACGTTCCCCACCACAGCAAGAACCGCGATATCGCTTCCCATAGTGTCGAGACGGCGGGTTACGCGCTTCTCCTTGCAAGATGGTTGAATCGGCACGGCGCATCGGTGAACGAGGAGGATGCGGTTCGCTCCAGCCTCCTGCACGACATAGGAATGACCGAAAAAGACGTGTTCCTTAGCCCCTCCAGCAAGAAAGGCCGCTCCCATCCTCGGGAGGGAGCGCGCATCGCCCGGGAGGAATTTGGCGCGAACGAGACGCAAGTGGATGCAATCCTTTACCATATGTGGCCCGCCTGTAGCATGGTGGCGCCCCATAGCGCTGTGGGCTTCGTCGTCACGACAGCCGATAAGCTGTGCTTTTTCAACGAGATATGGCATCGATTGACTCGAGCGAGGACTTCGTCCTCGTAGCCAAACCGCCTTTAGTCGATAGCCATCAGCCTTTAAAACGCCCCTCGCGTCTTATGGCGTGCTGCAGGGATTGGAAACTTGCAAAACAGCGTTCCAAAGCAGGCATAAGACTGTCAAATCAGGGAATACTATGTAAAACAGAGCATGGTGAAAAACCTGACCAAGGGACGAATTTTGAGGTTCGATAGACATGTCTGGTTTTATCTCCGCTCTAATCAAGCAACGCCGGGATGCTAAAAAGGCTGGCCCAGACACCAGCGGAAGGCTCAAGGAAATCATCGACATCATTCGGAAGTACGACTACGATGATGGCATCACGCCCGAAATCGTGGTGGGATCCATTGGCTATGTCGTCAGCGTGTTCTTCGCGTACAGCCTGTACAAGAACATGAAGAAGGGCAAGTAACCGACAGGGTTTGCCCTTCAGCGGTTTAACTGGCCAACAACCAGGTACTTGTCATCTTGGGATGCACTCAACTGAAGCCCGCAATTCGCGGGCTTCAGACTTCTTGCTGCGCGTATGCGTTGAGTTGCGAGATTTATCGCCGAGCGCCCCTATTCGCCAGGATGAGACAAGCGTTCGCGCGTAGAATAAGTGATACCGACGCTCGGACAAAAAGGGGTAGGCGATGCGCTTCGAGGGCTTGGCATACAGGCAGCAGAAGAAGCCATATCGCCGAGTGGAAGTATGAAGAAACCGACGCAAATGGAGGCGCTTCACGCTCTGTGCGTGATAGCGTCTGGGGACGGACGGCGCGAGGCGCTGTTCGGAAACAGCTTGGACTTAGTGCCGAGCGTCTACGAGCGCACGCTTATCGGCGATGGCTATCCTACGGCCTACCTGGAGTTTCCGCTTCTAGGCGAACCGCGCCTCGATATGCTGTCGGTACATGGGTATGTGGAGCCCGATGCAAGGCTTGCTCCCGGCGCAGGTTACGGTTATGAGGCCATGTTCGATTGGTTCAAGGGCGTATGCACGCCAAGCGGATCGGTGAGTTGCGGGCTTGAGCTCGACCTGTCGACCGGCGAAACTGAGACTGCGGGCGTGTACCTGCAGCAGCGGAAGAGGACTGATATGGTGGCTCCCTTCCTCGATAGCGTCGGCGAAGCGAAACGCACGCAGACATACCTGGATTCCCTTGCGCGTATGCCGGAGGGTTGGCCTCCTGCCTATGTGGGGTTGTTTCCCGGACGGCCTGGCACGCCGATGCGTATCGGCGGCTACATGGATAACAGCGAACTGGCGCGTTGCGTGGAGGAGCCGGCGCACCTGGGTGCGTGTTTCCGGCAAATCGGGTTCACGGCTTTCGACGGGCCCATGCTCGAGCGCTGCTCGCAGTTCATGGGCCTTGCCCCGGAGATCGATTTCCAGTTCGACATCATGCCCGATGGCAGTTTGGGCGATACGTTTGGGCTGTCTCTGTCGTTCAACGAGACGAAGCCATATGAGGCGCGGGAATGCATGGAGTCGGGTTACGGTGCTGCGCTTATGGAGGCGCTGCAGGCTTGGGGCCTGGCCGACGATCGTTGGAAGCTGATTGCCGGGGCGGCGTTTGCGCGCCATGTGGGTTATGAACGAGATGACGGCACTGAGGGGCGTTTTGCCCTCTGCATACGGTTCAACTACGCCAAAGTGAAGTTCCGAGGTTGTGAGCCGCAGCCGGCCAAGTTTTACCTGACCTGTACCGCTGCGGAGTTGAAGGTGTAACCGTGCTGGAGAACCTGGACATCTACGACGCGATATATACGCTTGCGGTAGGTGAGGGCTGTGAGCAGGTGCTGTTCGGCGACTGCTCGGCACTTGCCCGCGAAGCGTTTCTGCGCAGTTCCGCCAGCGGAGGGTTCCCGATGCTGTGGTTCGAGGTTCCGCTTACAGGGAAACCCCGCTTCGACCTTCATGTGGCGCTTTCGCGAGAATCCCTGCGCACCGGAGCACGGTACCGTCCCTGTACAGGAAACGGCTATGACGAGCTGTTCCATTGGTTTGCAGAAGACGAGGTGGGTGGAAACGGCCTCGCGTTCGCTTTCGATGTGTCTGAAGGCCGCATTGACGACCCTGCTGTTCATGCGAACGTGAACAATGCGCCGTTGGCAGACATGGCCCGCTTCTTCGACCTGGCGGCAGGAAGCGGCGCCTACGAGCGCTATGCCAACTTCGAGAACCGCCTTCCGCAGGGTTGGAAGGTGTGGTATGCAGGTTTTCATCCTGGCAGGCCCGGATCGCCCGTGCGCGTCGATTGCTTCGTCGATGCGACATGCGAGGCTTCTTATGCGGCTGACGTCGAGCTGCTCGAGCATGACTTGCGCACTTGCGGGTTTACATGCACGGGTCCGGCGCTTTACGATTTCGCGACGCCCATCTTGAAATCCCCCTTCGACCTTGAGCTGCAGTTCGACGTGATGCACGATGGCGCACTCGGTCCCACGCTCGGCATTTCAGCCAGCTTTCCACGACTCGCAGTGGCGAGCATGCGCGAGCTTTTCGGGGATGGCGGTGAAGTTGCAGGTCTTATGGGAGCAATCGAGGGCATGGGTCTTGCTGACGGACGTTGGCGCCATGTGCCGGACGCGTTGTTCGCCACGCTCGTCGAAATGGGCGATATTGACCTCGCGCTCTATTGCACGCCCACGTTCGTGAAGCTGCGGATGCGTGATGGCGAGCCCCTCGATGCCAAGGTTTACCTGCAGGCCGGCGCATCTGCGCTCGTGTAGCCACCCAAGGGATGGACGAACGGGGACGGGTGCAATCGATGACGGATTGCACCCGTCCCCATCCGTCATCCAGAATGATGGATTGGGCCCGTCCCCGTTGTTCGTCTACAGCTCGTCGTCGAGCCGCTGGCGTGAGTAGTGTCGAAGATAATAGTGTCGTCAGCTTTCACTTCGTCAGCGAGCACCTCTTCGAGATCGGGCGCGGTCGCCGTGTTGAGTTCTCCGGCCAACGTTATGGTCAGCTGGTTTCCTTCGCGTTTCTTGCTAATTTCCATGCAATCGTTCCTTCCGAGCTAGCGCTCAATGTGCTTGCGGATGCGCAAGATGTTCTTTCCATCCTTGCGCTCATATTCGATTTCGTCGGCAAGCTTCTGGACTATGTGAATGCCCCGACCGCCAATTCTGCGAATCGCCGCGGGTGATTTGATATCGGTTTGGGGTGCGTTGATGAGGGGGTTGAAGGCAGTCCCCTCATCAATGAAAGTGATTTCAACAGCAGGGTCGTCTTGTTCTGCCAAGATCCCGATTGTGACATCGCCAGGCGAATGCCCGTAGGCGAATTTAGCGATATTGCTGAAGATTTCATCGACTATCACGATGAGCTTTGCCTGCGCCCTCCGCGAATACCCGAGCTCTTTAAGGCTGAGTTTGAGGAACTCGATTGCCTGAGGGATGCTCTCGAGTGTGGCCGGAAGCTATATTTCTTTACGTTCGCTGTGCATAGCGAGTTAAGCGCGGGTTCCATCCAACGTGAAGTTGCCTTTGTTCGAGCTGATGTCGATGTGCAGATTGTCGCCGGAGACCTCGCCTTTGAGGGTGTAGTCGATCTTGCCCATGAACTTGACTTTCCCAGAGCCCTCAGCGGTGAACGTATCGCCCTCAGCATGCCCTTCCAGGTGTTGCTTGCCGACGATGGGTGCATCGATCTCAGCGGATACGATATCGCCCTTCGTGCTCAGGTTGATCGTGCCGTCTTTGCGACCGATGGGGACGTCTACCTTGATATTGTATGTTCCGTCGAGCATTTGTGTCTCCTATTCGTTACAGTTCTGTCGGGAAGGTGCATCCAGCTTCCTCTATTTGGGAGAAATACAAATATGCCATCTTGAGTATGGTATCGTACACCGCCTAATCCGTTTTCGCTTGATTGTTGCGTCCTTGTCTCGCGTTTGCTCCAACATCACTCATCATCCGGGCGCGTCTCTTGAAACCTGTGCACTGTGGCCAGCCCCTTGAAAGAGGGGCTGGCCACGTTCGTTAGAATCTGTTGATATCGGTCAAGGCGAACTTGTTGATACGGCGTAGGGCTATGAGGGCCATGATGATTGCCAAGATCGCGCTGCCCAAGATACCGACGATGATGGCAATGCCGTCGGGGCTCCTAACGAATGTGGCCGTTATGGGTTCAATGGACATAACGGTTATCGAGCCCATAATACAGCCGAGCAGAATACCCACGATGATGCCGAGCGCTGTGAGCACGATATTGTCGTAGGAAATGTAGTGCCGTGCGTCTTTCACGCCGAAGCCGTTGATCATGAGCACGATGAGCTCCCGTTTTTTCTCGGCTATAAACATGACGTTCAGGTTCAGCAGAACGACGATGGCCATGAGTATGGCAAGTACGAGGTAGATGAGAACGACGGCTTGAGACACTTGCGAGAACATATCGAAATTGGCGTACTGGTATTCTGCATCGTCGATCATCGAGCTGAAGCCTTCTATAGAGGAAACCGAGTTCTCAAGGTCAGATACGGCGGTTCCGCCAGCCTGGCAGAGTATGGTATTCGGTGTTACGGTTCCGAACTCCTTCTCGAAGTAATCCTTGCCCACAACCATCTCGTTGTAGGTTAGCCAGAACTCGTAGATGCCCAAAATGGGTATTTCGTGCTGCATGCCATCCCCTCCGTCAACGGTGATGGTGTCGCCGACCTTGGCTCCGAAATATTCGGCATATGCCTGGGAAATCCACCCTCCTTCGGCTGATGGGTCGAACGCGCCATTTCCCGTTGAGTTCACGTGGTACATCTGCGCGAAAGCATCGTTGTCGGTAGGTACGACGATGCGCACAGTGCCGCTTTCGCCGTTCGGTTGCATCAGGAGGTACTTCTTCACGCACGCTTGCGCCGTTGTGCAACCTTGGCTCTTGAGCGCAGATTCAACGTTATCGGGAGCGTTTACGGGGTCGCTCTCGACGTATGCTAGCGCATTGAAGCCGTACACATTTTTGTAATGGCGATCGTAACTCGCCAACACGTCATTGTTGAGCGTAATGGCGGTCACGATGAGCGCGGTACAACCAGCCACGCCTACGATCGTGCTCAGGACGCGACGCTTGTCGTTAACGCAGTTGTTCACGATGGTCTGGATGAACAGCGGCAACTTGTCCCAAATGCTCCATTTCTCGTAGAAGCGGGTCTTACCCGTCGGAGGCTCACTGCCGCGCAGAAGGTCGACAGCGTGCTTCTTAAGAATCTTGCGGCAGGCGAGGTATGTGGCGCCAAGCACCAATACCAGCTCGATAGCCGTTATGATGAGGAACAACCCCCATCCGAAGTATGCTGGGTAGGACCCGAAAGCGAACATGCCGCCGAGTACGCTGCCAATGATTCCCTCGACAAGCAAGAAGCCTATAATGGCTCCCGCGATGGAGCCAGCCAGGACCGCCAAGCCCGAATACCACAGGAAGCTTTTCGTTATCTCGCCTTGACGGAAGCCAAGCGCCTTCTTCGTGCCGATCTGGCTAACCTGTTCGTGCACGATGCGGCTTACGGCGAAATAGGAGACGAGCAAACCGACGATGATGAACAGTGCCGCCATCGATATGCTCAAGTTGCCGGTAACCCCGCCGAAGGTGGTAACCTCGGTCGAACCGGCGTTATAGGCACGTGGCAAGATCGACCAGTCGTATTTCACCAGCGCAGCGAGCTCTTTCTTGGCCTCCTCGATGAGCGGCTTGTTCGCGGCGACTTGTTTTTTGGCGTCCTCGACCGTCTTCTTAGCATCCTTGAGTTGCTTCTCGCCGTCGGCGATCTTCTTCTCTCCCTCGGCTTTCATGGTCTCGAATTCGCTTTGGCCGGCGTAATACTGGTCCCAACCATCCGAGAGCTCTCTCGCCTTCTTGTTAAACGTCGATTGGGCGTCCGAAACCTTCTTCTCGTACTCGCCGAGCTTGCCCTCAGCCTCGCCGACGGTGAATGTCTGCCCGTCGACTGTCACCGGCACGTTGTCGACGTTGGCCACAATGCCATCGATGGTCCCTATGACCGCATCGTAGTTGGTGTGATCGATAGACGGGACGCTGTCCCCGGTAGCCCTGGCGACAGACTCGATCATGTTGTGGATTCGAGCGCCCTCTTTGTCTAAGTTGGCGTTGTATTCCTCTTTGGTGATCTTGCCGTCTGCGAGAAGCTTGTCCTGCTCGGCCTTATAGGACTTCATCTCGTTCGAGACGGATGCACCGTCAGACTTCAGGTGCTTTATGTCGCTGAGCCCGTCCTTGGCCTGATTCAGCTTCGACTTGGCAGACGAGAGCTTGCTTTCTGCTTCGGCTTTCAGCTCCTCGCCGGCTTGGAGCGTAGAGTAGGCATCCGCCAGCTTCTCCTCGGCGTTCTTGACAGCTTCATCCAGGTCTTTACGCGCCTGAGCTAATTGCTTCTCACCGTCGGCGATGTCCTTCTCTCCCTGGGCTATCTTCGCTTCGGCATCGTCGATTTGCGCTTGGCCTTCGTCGATCGCCTTCTGGGCTTGATTGTGCAGATCATCGTAGCGTGCTGATGCAAGCGTTGTGCCAAGAGCCTCGATTGGCTCCTTGACCTCGTCTGATGCTTTCTTGTATTCGTCGCTGAAGGAATTCATGCCGTCGAGGCTTTCGCAGCGTACGTTCACGATGGGGTAGCCGTCTTGGAATGCCGATGCGTCGAAGGCGTCGTCGGCAACCCACGCCAGAGCGTTGACCATACCCGAAGGCGATGGCGAGACGCCGTAGGTTTCGGAGACTTTCGCAACGTAATCCGCGCTATCGACAATGGCCGTCACCTTGAACGTGCCGTTTCGCAAGGACTTCATTCCACTCGTGTTTTCGTCTTCTGAGCTTGCTGGTTCAGCATTTGCGGATTCGGCGCTCGCTGACCCTGCGCTGGCTGACACGGCGCTTGCGGAGCCAGCGCTGGCAGATTCAGCGCTGGATGACTCGGCGCTGGCGGATTCAGCGCTGGATGACTCGGCACTGGCGGAGCTTGTGCTGGCAGTTTCTGCGCTGGTGGACTCAGCGCTAGGGGCTGCTTCGCTATCGCTTTCGTTGGCGTCTTTCTCGAACGTGATGGTGTCTCCCACGCCTATGCCGAGCAGTCGCGCCGATTCGGTGTGAAGCGCAATCTCACCTTCATTGGCGGGAAGATCACCTTCCCGGACGATGGGCGTATCGATGTTCTGCCCGAGGGACTGTACCTTCACCGTGTACTTGTGATTGTCCTTGATAAGCGTCTGGAAAGACTGGCGTTCCGCTTCGACTTGGGAAACGCCCTCCGTCGCGGAGAGCTTCGCTAGATCGTTTTCCGTCAACCCGTAGATGAACTGAATCTGGTAGTTGTGGAACAAGCCCTCGTTGAACATGGCGTCGGCGGCATTCTCGAGTGCAGGTTTAGCCCAGCTAATGCCGAGGAACACGCCTACTCCGAGTGCCACGAACATGAAAATTGAGAAGAATGAGACGATCGAATTCTTGATGTTTGCGAGAAGGTCTGTGATTTGCGTTGGTTTCACGAGGGCTCCCTACCACACCAAATCCGTTGCATGAGCGGGTCGGCGGTTGATCGTCACCTCATGCATGCGGCCGTCGCGCATGCGCACGACGCGGTCGGCCATGCGGGTGATTTCCTCGTTGTGGGTGACCATCACTAACGTGGTTCCGCGTTTCACGACCTCTTCCATCACCTGGAGCACCTCGATGGAAGTCGCGTAGTCGAGCGCTGCCGTGGGTTCGTCGGCCAATATGATTTTGGGATTCTTGACCAGGGCACGCGCAATCGAAACGCGTTGCTGCTGACCTCCCGACATCTGCGAGGGGTAGTTCTTCTTGCGTTCCTCAAGGCCTACGACCTCCAATGCCGTGTCGGAGTCCATCGGGTTTTCAACGAGCTCGGCGATGAGCTTCAGGTTTTGCAACGCCGTGAGGTTGGGCATGAGGTTGTAGGACTGGAAGATGAAGCCGACGTTGTCGCGGCGGAATTCGGTGAGTTCATCCTGGGTGGCATTTGAGAGGTCTTTGTCCAGGTAGGTGAACGTGCCTGACGTGGCTGAGTCCATGCCGCCGATGATGTTCAACAGCGTTGACTTACCGCAGCCCGATTCTCCCAAGAGCACGAGGAACTCGCCCTCGTAAACGTCCAGGTTCACGCCCTTCAATACCTTCGTGATAATGTCGCCATTCTGGAACTCGCGTGTGATGTCGCGTAGCTCCATGACGATTTCGCCAGGTTGCCAAGGTTCGGCTAGCGCCTCGTTTTCCGCGATGGCGATAGCGGCCATCATGGCCATGATTTCCATGACGTCTGCTATCTCGTCGTTGAACGGCTCGCTGTTGGGGCCGTTCACGAACTGGATGACGCCGAGGTCTTCAACGTTGTTGGAGAAAGGCACGCAGACCATGGACGAAACCGGCATGCCCGCAAAATCGATGGCGGTCTCCACGTCCTCAAGGGGATTGAAATCGAATATGCGCTCGGCTTTCTGGGACTCGAACACGCGCCCGACCGAGCCGTCGCCCGGGACGTGCGAGCGGCGGGTTAGGTCCACGGGGCCAATCCAGTAGAAGGGCCGTAGCCTGTTTCCGTCGGATTTGTCGGCGTACCAGATGGCACCGCCCTGAGATCCCGAGTGGCTCACAATCGCCTTCAGGCTTTCCTGCAGTGCCTCGTCGAGCGTGGTCGCGTTCGAGATGATGTTCTGCACTGCGCCAATTGCTTTGTAGATGAGGAGTGTCGAGTTTTCCATGTTTCATTCTCCAATAGGCATTCATTTCTGATGTGCTTCTCATTTTCGCCTTTGGCTACATGCATAACAAGCGTCTTCTCTTGATTTTACGCATAGCTTTGCGCCTTCTGTTCCCTGCTCATATGGGCAATATGGGTTGTGCGGGGAAAGCGGTTGCCTTTACCGAGGCGCCATGGAAACCAGGTGGTTCATCATGGTCTGGGGCAGAATCGCTACCATGGCGCTACTGCTCGTTTGGTTGCACCTCTTGTCTTTGATTCTGATAGCGGGCGGGTTCGTGAACCGCTCTCTGGCATTTTCAAAAGGTCTGAGCGAAGAATAATCTGGGCAGGAGAAATTCGCTTTGGTGTTTTTTGCCATTATTGACACGTTTCTGATGCGTATATTATTCAGAGGAAGCTTACGGAGTAAGGGATAGTAAGCTCTAGGGGAAGGAACTGAGTATGAAGACAATCGGGAAAATTGCCGCATTGGCCATGACGCTGTCGCTGGCGTTCGTGCTGACCGCATGTGGCGGAAGCGCGTCGTCGAGCGCCGCTTCTTCGAGCGCTAGCGCATCGGCGGCCTCGTCCAGCGCGTCCGCCTCTGCCGAGAGCGCTTCCGCAAGCGCGGATAGCGCCAGCGCATCCACATCGGCTGAGAGCGCATCTGCTTCGGCCGAGAGCGCGTCCGCTTCGGCTGAGAGCGCATCTGCCTCGACCGCGGCCGCTGATGCCGATGTTTACGAAAACAAGTTTTTCAGCATCAATTATCACCTGCCTGAGGGTTGGTCGTTCGCGGACGTGAGTGCAATCAAGGGAAGCAACGATGTCATCGCCAAGGCGTCCGAGAACGCCGAGTTGGACATGGTTGCCGTGAACGCTGACCAAAGCCAGATCGTCGTAGTCGGCATTGAATCCCCGAGCGATGAAAACGCCGGCAAGACCGCCGAAGATTATCTGGATGCCCAGGTTGAGGCGATGGAATCTGCCCTCGAGGGTAATTACAGCTACTCGACCACCAGCGCGTCCATCACGTTCGAGGGAATTGAACGTGAGCTTCCGGCTGCCATTACGAACCTTGACGTGAATGGCGCCAAGCTCAGCATCTGCCATGCAGTTGCCGAGAAGGAAGGCGCCTTCTTCAACGTCATCGCCATGGGCGCAACCCAGGATGAAGTTGTAAAGGCCTTCGAGAGCTTCGCCGCCGTCACCGAGTAACAGATAAGACCTAGTTCGGTCACATGGGGCGCCCTCATGGTGGGGGCGCCCTTTTTGTCGCGTTCGAGCACCCTGCCGACGCTGGTCGCAGAGTAATCAAAAGTTGGTTAAACGCGCGTATACTTTATGCAATGCGATGCCGCAGAGATAGGCGAGAAATCGAAAGGACCCCCATGAAGCGAGATTTTCCGAACCTGTGCAGACCTTTGAACGTAGGGAACGTGACTTTGCGCAACAGAATGTGCTCTGCGCCGATGGGCGCGACAGACATCGATGCGAACGGCACGCCCGGTCCGCGCACGCAGGGCTTCTACGAACTACGCGCCAAGGGGGGTGCGGCTGTCGTGACGGTGAGCGAGCTGGTCGTTCACCCAGAAACCGACGGATCGCAGATGCTGCACCTCTCGCTATCCACACCCGGCCAACTCGGTGCCTTCACATTCGTGGCCGACGCCATAAAGCGCCACGGTTCCATCCCGAGCATTGAGCTCTCGCACTCGGGGCAGTATGCGGGCACCTATATGGTGGATAAGAAAAAGAAGGGGTCGCTTTGCCAATACGGCCCTTCCGATGGCGTGCGTCCCGACGGCATGCCCGTGAAGGCGCTCACTCGCGAGCAGATTGCCGACATCGTCGCTGCATACGGAACTGCAGCGGGGCTTGCGAAGCGCGCGGGCTTCGAGATGGCCATGCTGCACGTGGGGCATGGCTGGCTTCTGAACCAGTTCCTCTCGCCGTATTTCAACAAGCGCGACGACGAGTACGGGGGAGCGCTCGAGAACCGCGTGCGCATTGTGCGCGAGGTGCTCGGCGCCATTCGCGAGGCGGTTGGCATGGGATTTCCCATAGAGATGCGCATGAGCGGCTCTGAGCTCTTCGAAGGCGGCTACGACCTAGAGGAAGGCTGCCGCATTGCCGAAGCGCTCGAGGACTTGGTGGATATAATCCACGTGTCCGCCGGCTCTTATCAGTTCGGATTCTCGATCACGCATCCCTCGATGTTCCGCGATCACGGCTGCAACGTATATTTGGCAGCTGAGATAAAGAAGCATGTGAGCAAGCCTGTTGCCACCATCGGGGGGTTGTCCGACCCCGCTCAGATGGAAGAGATCATCGCATCCGGCAAGGCGGACATCGTGGTGATGGGCCGAGGGCTTTTGGCCGATCCGGAGCTGCCCAACAAGGTGATGTCCAACCGTGGCGACGAGGTTGTGAAGTGCCTGCGCTGCTTCGTCTGCATGGCCGAGCGACCCATGACCCAGACGCGCCGCTGCGCCGTGAACCCACTCATCGGGCGCGAGGTCGAAGGCATGAGCATAACGCCTGCCATCGAGCGCAAGCGCGTGCTCGTGATAGGTGGCGGCATCGCCGGCATGGTGGCCGCCTACACCGCAGCCAAGCGCGGGCATGAGGTGACGCTGTGCGAGGCGAGCGACGAGCTTGGCGGCATCCTGCGCCTGGAGCAGGCGCTTCCTTTCAAGCGCGAGATGTATGAGCTGGGGCGCACCTACGAGCTGCTGTGCAGGCGCGCAGGAGTGGACATTCGCATGAACACGCCCGTCGACGCGGCGTTTGCCGAGGAGTTCGCCGCCGACGCCGCCATCGTCGCCGTGGGGTCCGAGGCCAAGAACCCGCCGTTCCCCATTGCCGAGGGCGCACGCGTGCTCTCGATCGAGGACCTGCATATTGGTGGAAAGGAAGCAGAAGGCGAAGTGGTCATCGCCGGTGCCGGGCTAACCGGGTGCGAATGCGCCCTTCACCTGGCGCATGAGGGCAAATCCGTGCATCTCATCGCTAGCCGTTCCGAACTCGCCATCGACGCCAACATTCGAAACCGTCCCATCCTGCTTGCCGAGATAGAGGCGGCCGGCATCGACGTCCGCACGGGCGCCCGCGTGGCGCGCGTCGAGAAGGGCCAGGTTGTATGCACAACGTCCGAAGGCGAGATCGTGGTGCCGGCTGACACGGTGGTCTGCGCCATCGGCCAGCGTTCGCGCGCCGAAGCGGTCGACGAGCTGCGCGATGCGGCGCCGTTCGTGCGCATCGTCGGCGATGCCGTGCGTCCCGGCACCATCACCGCGGCTGTGTATCAGGCTTACCACGCAGCACTCGATATTTAGGGCTGCAACGAATCGGAGGCCCGTCCCGTTCAGACCCTGCGGTTCGCAACCTCCTGAACGGGCGGGCGGGGAAACGAGAAGGCAAATACGTTTTATGGCATGAGTTAAAATGGCGCGATTGGAAAACGGGAGGATTTGCCATGGCGGAAGAGAGTGTTTCTATAGCTTATTTGGGCCCGGCGGGAACGTACTGCAACGAGGCGGCGCTCGTGTTCGTGGGCAAGCTCGGCGTACCTGACGCGGAGCTGGTGCCATGCGTGTCGTTCACTGAGGTGTTCGAGCACGTTGACCGCGGCAAGTGCACCTATGGCGTCGTGGCGACCGAAAACGCGTTGGAAGGGCCGGTCACGGCCACGCTCGACAACTTCGCGTTCAACTCGTCGGCCCAGATACTCGGCGTGCACGTGCTCGACATCCATCACTGCCTCATAACGCACCCCGAGGCAAAGCGCGAGGGTATCGCCACCGTCGTGTCGCATGCGCAGGCGCTCGGGCAGTGCCGCCGCTTCATCACGCGCGAGTTTCCCGCTGCCTCGGCTGTCCCCGTGGCGTCGACCGCCGAGAGCGTGAAGGCCGCCATGGCCGACAAATCCTGCGCGGCCATCGCGACGCGCTTCGCTGCCGGGCTGTACGGCGCTGTGGTCGTCGACGACGATATCGAGGACCGGCTCGGCAATCAGACCTCGTTTGCGCTTATCGGTCGGCAGGGCGCAATCTCGCCGCTCTCCGGCGCTCGCTACAAGACGAGCGTCGCATTGTTCATGCAGCAGGACCGTGCCGGCACGTTGAACATGATCCTATCGGAGTTCGCCTACGCAGGCGTGAACATCACTATGATCCAATCGCGTCCCACCAAGCAGGCTCTCGGCGACTACATGTTTTTCCTAGATCTGGAGGGCCGTGCGGAGGAGCCCGCGCTCCAGACAGCCCTCAACTGCCTGCGCTTGAAGCTGCGTGAGGTGAAGGTGCTCGGGACGTACCCGGTCGAATAGGTGTCGGAGGCGTGCTACTGCAAGTTCTGCGTGGACGGAATCAACAGGGGCGGCAAGACCGGCGTGCATCTGCTCGAGCTGCTGTTCCCAGCGCAGTAAGGTCCTAGAGCCCTCAATTGCGCATCCCGTGTGCACCCGCCAGCGCGCGAAAGATGTAGAGGATGTTTTGACACTTGTTCGCGTACAATGAAACGACAGCGCGTTCCTGATTCGCTTTTCTGGAGAACGAGGTCTTGCATGAAGAGGGTCGCCAAGGGGGCTGTTGCTCTTGCGCTTTTCGTGCTGCTGACATTTGGCGGCGCGGGAGCGGTCGCCTTTGCCCAGCCCGGCGAGCTGATGGTTGGCAACGCCGACTTGACTGGGCAATCCGGCTACATCCGCCCGAGTTTCGACTTGAGGGATGTTGATGGCGTGAGTTACGTCACGTCGGTCAAAAACCAAAGGCCCTTCAACACGTGCTGGGGCTTCGCGGCCACCTCCGCCGCCGAGACGAGCATCCTAGGCCAGGGGCTCGTCTATGAGGGCATCAACGCCTCGAACTTCGACCTTTCCGAGAAACAACTGGCTTACTTCGCCCATACGCATATCAACGACCCGACGAGCTCGCAG
>JAFRGA010000020.1 GCA_017434045.1 Eggerthellaceae bacterium | reverse complement strand
GTGTGCGGCACGGCGCTCGTGCTCATCGTGGTCATCGCGCTTCGCCGCGTGGGCTACCTGTCCGTGGAGGAGCGTCATGTGGTCAAGATGGCCAAGCTCCTGGGCGCGTTCACGTGCGTGGACCTCTACTTCTTCGCATGCGACCTGCTGACGGGCGCGTTCCCCGGCGGGGCCGGCCTCGAGGTCGCCCAGATGATCGTCGCCGGCCCGCTGGCGCCCTTCTTCTGGTTCGAGGTCGTCGGCTGCGCCGTCGCCATCGTCATCTGCTTCGCGCCAAAGCTGCGCACAGCCCCGATGCTTGTCGTCGCTGGCGCGCTTGCCATCGCTGGCGTGTTCTGCAAGCGCGTGCAGATACTCGAAGGCGGATTCCAGATTCCTAACATCGATTACCCGGGCGTCATGACGGAACATACCATCACCAATGCGGGTGGCACGCTGATGCAGGCCTATCAGGGGCTCGTGTACCTCCCAACTGGGCTTGAAATTGCTATCAGCATTGGTGTTGTAGGCCTCGCCTTTGCGCTGCTGTGCGCTGGATTGAAATGGCTGCCCCTCAAACCTGTCGAGGATTAGACGCCTCAACATATGAAGGGCTGGGGAGTAGAAGCCGCCTTACCCAATGCAAAAAATCAAATCGGAAATGAGCGGAAGGGGTTTGGGGAATGGAGAATGTCAAGGTTTTGGTTCGCCAAGACGAAGTCACGACGAAACAGTGGGAACTTCGAGCAGCTGCAACGGAATTTCTTGCATTCTCACTGTCTTACCCGACTTCCGCTCATGCCAAGATGGTCATAAACGGGCAATGGCTCGGCGCAGCTAACGATATGGCATACGAAATTCATGCTCCCTGGTCGAGATCAGGCTGGGAAAACGAACTCGCTACAGGAATCGATGGTTTACCGATGGCAGACCCCGATGCATTGCTCAGATCGCTTTGTGCCGAGGCGACCCGTTTATTTGTGGGCGCGCCAAATCCGCTTGTCAGTCCTTACGAGGGTATTTGGCGAGCAAAGGAGGACGGCGTCAAGGGGTTGCTGTTTGTAAACCCTCACTCCATGGATGTTGAACGGTTCGTCAAGGCGTGCGGTTTAGGACGGCCGGCGGGGACGAACGAGCCACTCGACCATGTTGCCACCGAGCTCGAGCTTCTCTCGTATCTCGCGTCTCGCGCTTCGGGAGAAGGTGCGTCGGAAGACGCTGTACCTGCAGATATGCTACCTAACGGCAGTCCAAGCTTGGCATATCGCCGGTTTTTCAGAGAGCATCCCGCAACGTGGCTTCACTCTTTTGCGACAGAGCTTGGGGAAAAGACCAGGTTGCAATACTATCGCGCAGTTGCAGCGCTTCTCGAGGCGTCCCTTTCTGCCATTGACGCATCATAAAGCCGGCCCCGCGTCAACGAGCGCAGTCTTGTTCACGCGTCTCAAGCCACCATTTGATTCCATGGTGATGGATCTCGAATCGTCCCTCTGTTTGTCGGGCAGTCCGTGAAATGCGATGAAGGCGGACCGAAAAAGGTGGGCGCATCATAGGGTTAACGGCGCAACGCCGTACACAATGTGCGCTCCGTGTGCACCTGCGGGGCTCAAGGACATTCCCCGAGAAAGAAATCACCGCCCAAAAATGGACGGTGACCAGAAGCTTCGTGGCGGGATGTACGAGACTTGAACTCGCGACCTCCGACGTGACAGTTGCGGGGATTAGCGTTGAGCTAGAATAGTTAACGATGTGCAACGTTCAGTTGACCTGCGGATATAGGTAATTAACGATAACTATGATTGGCTACCGATAACTGAGTTTTCGACCGAGATGTCTGCGAACTGTCTGCGTATTGTCTGTCTCGAAAAGAGGTCATCGGTCGGGACAAGGGGTCGCCAATCGGAAGGGGTTGCACATCATGATGACGAACGAACAATGGCAGGAATTGGCACAGGAACACGAGCTTGCATTCTTCCGGGCGGACGTGTGCCTGGGGTCCCCGCAGTCGTACAGCTTGGAGGAGAAGCGGCAGATCTGCGAGGACATGGATGCCAGCACGAAGGCCGTGGACGCGGCCATGCGAGCTGACTTTTGGAGTCTTCCCGCCGAAGCGCGGGGCAAGCTGCTCGACATGTTGGGCGAGTCGGGTTGCGAAACGCGCCAGTGGTGGGAAGAGCTGTTGGGCGTTAGCCCGAATTGCTCGGCGTCGAGCGCGTAGACGTTAGATTGACGCACGATGCGGCGCGCGAACCTGCAGGATACAAGCTCGCGCGCCGCAGAGGAACCCTGCGCTAAGCGTCTTTGCTCGGCCCGGGGATGCAGCCCTCAACCGTGTAGCTCCAAGGCTGCTTCTGGAAGCTCCACATGGAACCGCCATCGACGTCGACCGTCTCGCCAACCATGAAGTTCGACATGTCAGTGCACAAGGCGAACACCACCAGCGCGACCTCGTCGGGGTTCATGGCCGAGGGCGTCTCCCGCCCGTACTTCCCGCGATCTTCCATGAGCTCCGCGCCGTAGAACGAGGCCGCCTCGCCGCCGTTCGTCAGGGCTCCGCGCGTGAACATGCCGCCCGGTGCCACGCAGTTCACGCTGATGCCGTACTGGTGCAGCTCTTTGGCGATGCCCTTCGTCATGCTCACGACGGCACCCTTGGCCGCGTTGTAGTGGGTCATCATGGCCACGCCGGGGCAGTCGGAGCCCTTATGGGCCACAGACGAGATGAACACGATCTTGCCCTTGATCTTCTGCTCCACCATCACGCGGGCGGCTGCCTGCGCCAGGAAGTACTCGCCCTTCATGTCGGTTGCCAAAACGTTGTCGAACACTTCCTCCGGCATGTCCAGGAAGGAGTACATGTTCCAAACCGCCGCGTTCGTGACGGCTATGTCCAGCTTGCCGTACGTCTTGACGGCAAAGTCCACCACCTCGTAGCAGTCTTTCACCAGAGTAACGTCCGTATGCTTCCAGGTCACCTCGTAGCCCTTGGCGCGGAAGGCCTCTTCGGCCTCTTTCCCGCGCCCCTCGTCCCTGGAGGCGATGACGACCTTGACGCCGGCCTCCGCCAGGCGGTTGACCACGTTATAGCCCAGACCGGTTGCGCCCCCGGTTACGATTGCGACTTTTCCGGCCATGTCAGAGCAGAAGACCTCGGACAGGCTCCTAAGGTTCTGCGTGCTGTTTTTCGCCAGCCCGGCGATCATTTCGGGAGTGATGTTGAAGCTCATCGTCTTTGCTCCTTCCAGCTTCATGCAGGGGCGCTCCCAAAGGGAACCTGGGGCGCCCCATTGACGGCCAAGTGTTTATGCGACGCGCAATTAGGCGTTCTCGATCATGGTCAGGAACTTGTCGAGCTCGGGCTCCTCCATGTGGTAGCCGTGCTTGTCCTCGGGGTACGCGCCGGTTCGGACGTCGTTCGCCCACGCGCCGTAGATCTCGGTGGCCCACTGGAAGAAGTTGCCGTAGGTCTTGGCGTGGGAGGCCGCTTGCGGCATCATGCCGAAGGTGTCGAAGTCCACCATCTCGCAGCCGTCCGCGGCGCCGCCAGCGGCGATGGAGATGACGGGGACGCGCAGCTTCTTGGCGATGGCGTTGGTGACCTCGATGGGCGTGAGCTCGATGGTCATGGCCATCATGCCGCACTCCTGGTACTCGTAGGCCTGGCGGTAGATCTTCATGGCCTCTTCGGCGGTCTGGCCCATGCGCTTGTAGCCGCCCTGGCGGTTGGTCTGCCAGCCGGACAGCGCGCCGACGTGGCCGAACACCGGGAGGTAGTTGTTGGCCATGTATTCGAGCGTCTCGTTGCTGATGCCCATGGGCAGCAGGGAGTCGGCACCGCAGTTCATGTAGTACGCGCCGTACTCGAGGGCCTTCTCCTTCGAGGCGTAGGTCGGGGTCTGCATGTAGAAGTTGATGTGGATGTACTGGGCAGCGCGGCGCACCGTCTGGATCCACCAGGGCGCGATCTCGATCTGCTGCTTCGGGTCGGACTTCCCGTCGCCGGGGACGGTCAGGCGGCAGATGTCGCAGCCTGCCATCTCGGCGGCCTGGGTGAAGAACTGGTCGCGCCCAGCCGGGCACATCTGGACAATGGGCGTCCCCTCGTCCTTCAGCTTCTGCAGGTAGTTGATGGATTTGCGACCCTTGACGACTCGCGAGGCATTGACCTTCTTCTCTTCTGCCATGATGACGCTCCTTTCGAAACACGGTTTTTCTATCGGCCATCGGAAATGTTCCGACAACTTTCTCAAACAAAGACTGCCGCTTCGCGGACCAGGCGGATCGCCTTCCGGATGAGCAGGTCCCTCCGGAGCATCCCCAGGTCCTCTCCCAGGAAGTCCCTGATCTGTTCCATCGGGATCCCCTGACGAAGGGACATGGCCTCGGCCTCCTCTTCCAGCTCGCCTCGGGTGACTTGCAGCTTCTCTTCCTCGATGATCGTCTGGAGCAGGAGGTCCGTCTTCACGGCCCTGTAGGCTTCCTCCCGCATCGGCTCCATCTGGGCGTCAACCTCTTCGTGCATCTGGAAATGCGGCGTCCCGGTGGTCAGCGAGTCGTAGCGCAGCTGCTGGTAGAGCGCGAGCACCATCCCGTTGAGCTCGTTGTCCACCCGGTCCTGAGGGACGTCCACGTCGTTGGCTTCCAGGAGCTTGTCCAGTACGGCCACCTCCAGTGCTCCGCCATCGGAGCCGCCCTCCTTTGGAGCGTGTACCTCGAGTCCTCTGTAGATGATGCTTGTCGCCATGTCGCACACCGCCACACTCGCTGGAACTATCAATACTTAAGAAAGCGCACGTAATTGAATTCGATAGGGCGATGATAATCGGGCGAACACGAAACGATAATTGGGCAGGTTTCGCATATTTAATACGTAATTTTACGTATATAAATGATTCTAGTTGCTTAGACGACACCAGATGGGCTGTCGGCGACGAGGAAACGCGGAATCGGGCAACCCGTTGACGACAATCGAGCTGACCGTCGATTGGCAGCTGCTACTTGCCCAGCATGAGGGCCAGCAGCTCCCGTTGGCAGGAGACGTGAGTTTTCTTGTAGATATGCTCGATATGCTTGTAGGTCGTGGAGGGGGATATGTGCAGCACCTTGCTGATATTGGCCGGCGACAGACCCTGGCAGAGCAGCCCCGCTATCTGCGACTCACGCTCGGTCAAATCGGAAAAGCCCCAAACCGACCCGATGTTCTGGATGCTCGCCGAGCGGACGAAAAACGATCTGTGCAGGTTGTTCAGCATGGGCAACAGCAACTTCACGACCGTTCGCTCCCTTTCGGAGAACGTCGGCTCGCCTTTCTTGTCGAAGCCAAAGGACGTCCGCGGCATGCCGTCTGAGTCGTACAATGCGAACCCCAGGGAACATCGAAGCAAGAGCGGCTTGATGTAGTCGTTGACGAAGTCGCTGGCCGGTTCCTTGTCCCACTCGATGACGTGAATCTCCGGCTCCGGGAGGGCGTCCCAACGGGCACTCTTCGTTCCGTATCTCTCGTTCTCCATGGATTTGGAATAGTAGTCGAGATACAGGCGGCTGAAGCGCTTATCGAAATTGACAAGATACTGGTTGTACACCTTGCGGTTTCCGTCCATGAAGAATACCGCCGCCTGATCGAAGCGAATGAAGGCGTTTATCCCGGAGACGACTTCCTCCGCAAACGCATCCAGCTTTGTCTGGCTGCTGCAGCGAAGAACGTAGTTGTACATCTCTTGCCATGGAATCGTCTTTTTATCAGCCATGATGGCCCGCCTCGAATGATAGCCGCCCCTTGGTCGCCGAGAAAAATAAAGCGATTGCCCTTCTTGGACATATGTGCAGCTTAAGCCATGTACCTCGGGGAAGCAAGGCGGTGGGAACCGTACTGCGGGCAGGTGCGAAGCCTCAGCTCAGTCAGGTCGGCTCTCGCCCGTACAGGGACATCATCCTTGAAGGAAACGCTAACGATGGGCTGAAAGCACACGCTTTGGACAAAAGCAACGACCTTAAATAAGTCCGAATGTCTCACTGGATGCTTTGCCCTCTTTCCTATCGGGACGCTGCGCACAGATGCTCCTTGTAGCCCTCGCCCCAGGCCCACATCGCGTCGAGCACGGGTTGGAGCGTCTGCCCGAGCTCGGTGAGCGAGTACTCCACGCGCGGGGGCACCTCGGCGAACGCCTCGCGGCGCACGATGCCGGTCTCCTCCATGGCGCGCAGGTTGCTCGTGAGCACCTTCTGCGAGATCCTGCCGATCGAGCGCTGAAGCTCCTTGAAGCGCATCGTGCCGTGCAGGTTCAAATCGCGCAGGATGAGCACCTGCCACTTGTTGCCGATGAGCATGAGCGTCGTCTCGACCGGGCACGCCGGCAGGTCTTCCAAGGCCATGGCGTCCATTTCACAACTCCTCCACATGTAAAATACGAGGTTAAAGGCAAAGGTTACTTCTTGGTTCCTGGGGCACTATATTGTGCCTACTTTCCTATTGATACCGTTTCAGTCTAAAGTACAAGCCGTCAGGAAGCAAGCGCGGCTCAATGTCGCAAGACGAAAGGAACCCATCATGAAGAAGATCGCAGTCGTGGCAGCGAACGGCAAGGCCGGCAGGCTCATCGTCAAGGAGGCGGTGGAGCGCGGCATGGACGTCACGGCCTTCGCGCGCTCGGAGAACAAGACCTCTGCCGAGAAGTTCGTGCAAGCCGACATCATGGACCTCACTGCGGAGGACCTCGCCGGCTTCGACGCCGTCGTGGACGCGTTCGGCGCCTGGACCGAGGACGTGCTCGACCAGCACGTGGCCAC
>JAFRGA010000019.1 GCA_017434045.1 Eggerthellaceae bacterium | reverse complement strand
GCTCATTCTCGCCTATACGGCTGACATGGGAATCAACCCTGTCATCGTGACTATGCTCGTCTTCACCAGCGTGTCCATGCACTTCCTGCTGCCCTTCCACGCCCTCCCTGTCACGGTGGGTATGGACCCGGGTGGATTCTCCAACAAGGAGACCCTGCGCCTTGGCATTCACATGACAATTGCGATCTTTGTTCTGGGCATTCTCGTGTTCATCCCTTGGTGGCAGCTCCTGGGTTACGTCTGATACCAGCACCAACCTGCGAGGCCATCGACAATCAGGACCACCCGCATAGCGGGTGGTTTGCACTTAGGGTGTAACCCTAGGGGTGCCGGCCAGGGACTCAAGTCCCTGGCCCTCACTTCGTTCAGGCCCGATGGCCCCTTGACTCGTGGCGTGCCGGTGGAACCGGCCGCGCCTGGCTATCTGGCAAATGGGTCCTCGTACTCCTTGACGCTCAGCCTGTCCTGGGCGATGTCGGCCCTCTCCTGCTCCCGGATGTACTTGGCGATCGTGGCCTCGTTCAGCCCGACGGTCGACACGTAGTAGCCCTCCGCCCAGAACCTCCTGTTGCCGAACTTGTACTTGAGGTTCGCGTGCCGGTCGAACATCATGAGCGAGCTCTTGCCCTTCAGGTACCCCATAAAGGACGACACGCTGTACTTGGGCGGGATGCTGACCAGCATGTGGACGTGGTCGGGCATCAGGTGCCCCTCTATTATCTCCACGCCCTTCCACTGGCACAGCTGCCTGAGGATCTCCCCCAGGTCCTTGCGGTATTGGGTGTCGACGATTTTCCTCCTATACTTTGGTGCGAACACGATGTGGTACTTGCACGTCCACTTCGTGTGCGCCAGGCTGTTGGCCTTCTGGGCCATGGCAATCACCTTCCCCTCGGGGCTCGGCGACCTGAACAATCACCATGCTAGAGGGGAAGGGCCTTTTTGCAAAGCAGGAGTGTCCTCCACCCGCACAGCGGGTGGTTTAGTGTGCCGCGCTGCGCGCGGCACAGGGTTGATGACCCTTGAAAGAAAAGGCGCGAGCGGTGGGAGCTCGCGCCCTAAGACTAGGGATCCACGATGCCTGCAGAGGAGGACGCTCTGTAGACTTCGGGCCAATTCCTTAAGCTAGGCAGCCTGAGCGACCTCTTCAGAGGGAAGCGAAACCTGTTGCTCCACTTCCTCGCCAGCAACAAGCTTGTTGCACAACACCATGAAGGCGAGCACGCCAAGTGAGATGACGCCGACGACGATCAGGATTTCGGGAAGTGTCGGTGCATATGTCCCGATGATCGCCCAGATATCGCCGCCCTCGCGCGCCGCAGCCGAGCCGCCCGCAATGCCGGGAGCGCCGGCAACGTTGGGCGTGATGAAGCTCGTGAACAGCAGCCATATGCGCTTGCAGGCTACGCCGAGCACCACGAGAGCGCTCGCAAGAACAACCATGCCGCGCTTCGTGCGGTTGTTCGCAATGGCGAGGATCACGAACGGCACGAGCAAGCCGCCGATGATCTCGAACCAGAAGAACGGAGCAGTTGCGCCAGAGAGCATGTGCGAAAGAGCCGCAGCTTCGCCGGCACCCGGATACGCCATGGTCAGGAGCTCGCAGCCGATGAAGAACGCATCGACCGCGATAAAGGTAGCCAACAGCTTGGCCAGCGATGCCAGCAGCTCATCGCCGAGTTCCGCGATGCCCACCTTGTCGATGAGCAGCAGCCCGAGCAGCAGCAACGCCAGACCAGAGTCAAGTGCGGACGCCACGAAGATGGGAGCCATGATGGCCGTATACCAGGCGCGCGCAATCTGCAGGCCGAAAATCCACGCGGTCACGGAGTGCACGAGGATAGCCACAGGCAGCGCCACGTAGGACAGCTTGCGCACCTTATCATTTTCGCCCTTCTGCATCCACACGAGATCGAGGATGTTGATGACCAGGTAAATCGTGATGATGCACACGTCCCACAGAAGCGGCGACATGAAGTTAGGCCCGGTCACCAAGCGCCAAATGCGCTGGATGCCGCCGAGGTCGACTAGAATCAGCATGCCCGCCACGCAGATGCAGACAGTCGACATGATGACAGCAGGTTTGGCGATAGGCTTGAACTTCTCGATGCCGAACACATGCGCCGACGAGGCTACGATCAAGCCGCCCGCAGACAAGCCGACAAACAGCATGAACATGCAGATGTAGAGACCCCATGACGTCGTGTTCGACATGCCGGTGACACCTAGGCCGCCGATGAGCTGGAAGATCCAGCATGCGATGCCCACAAGCGTCAGCGCACCGAAGACGCCCATGGCCACTTTTGAGAAACCTTTTGTTTGCATGGTGCACCTCCCCTATACGAAGTAGAAGACCTGGGGCTCGGTGCCCATTTCTTCCAGCAGAATTCGGACAGTGCGCTCGCGCTTGAGACGCGAAATTTCGGAATTTGGATCGTCGAGATCGCCGAACACACGCGCATGAGTTGGGCAGCAGACGACGCACATGGGTTTCTGACCGTTGTCGGTGCGCTGCTTGCACAGCGTGCATTTCTCCATGACGCCCTTGTGGCGAACCGGGACCGTAGCATCGCCGTAACCCGTTTCGGGATCGTGCACGGGCTCGGTCCAGTTGAAGACGCGGACGTTGTAGGGGCAGGCAGCCATGCACATGCGGCAGCCGATGCACTTGTCGTAGTCGATTTCCACGCGGCCCATCTCGTCTTTATAGGTGGCGCCAGTAGGGCACACCTTCTGGCATGCCGGGTTCTCGCAGTGCTGGCACCCAAGGGGAAGATAGTCCATGCGCAGGTTCGGGAATTCGCCAACTGCGGCATCCATGACGTCGCTACCCTCGGTCAGCGTACGGGTCCAAAGCATACCCATGCCCACATTGTTTTCCATCTTGCATGCTTCGGCGCACGCCTGGCAGCCGATGCAGCGCTTCTGGTTGATTGCTAGCGCTAATTTCGTCATCATGCACCCCCTTAAGCCTTCTCGACTTGGACAAGCGTATCGTTGTACAGAATCTGCGGCCCGTGGCGCATCTCGTAACAACGTTGGTTGTGCGCGTCGTTGGTGACGTTCTGCAGGAAACCATCCTTGTAATAGGTGTTGTAGGTCGTCTCGAACATGAACAAGGTTCCCTCTTTGATGCCCGGGTTAACCAGAGCCTTCGCGATGAACTCACCGCGATCGTTAAACACGTGCATGTCATCGCCGGTCTTGATGCCACGCGCCGCGGCGTCAGCTGGGCTGATGTTGACGCACGGCCCGATGAACTCCTGCAGCCAAGTACTTGCGCTGAAGTACGCGTGAATGCGGAAGCGGCTCTTGCCCTGCATGAACTGCAGCGGATACTCAGCGAATTTCTCGTTGTTCGGATCCGACTCGATGGGTGGATCGTACACCGGGAAGGCGTGCCCCTGCTCCAAGAGGTTCTCGTAGTACACCTCGAACTTGGTCGAGGGCGTCGGATACACCTGGTCGCCACGACCATCTGGCAGAGTTTCCATGCCGGGAATGCGGATGACGCCCTGGTTGGCGAGCAGCTGCTCCTTGGTGTAAGGCGAATCCTTCAGCAGTGCGTCAGCATATTCTTCGTAGCTTTGCGGCATGTACTTATCCAACCCGAACTCAGCTGCGATGAGGCGCTCAATTTCGAGGTCCGTCTTGGACTCGAACAGAGGGTCGATTGTCTTCGTTGCAAGCGACACGTAGCCCATGCCCGTTTCGCGGATGTGGTAAATCTCCTCGGGGCACTCGAACTTCGTGCAAGCCGGCATGACAATGTCGGCGTAGTCGATAACCGACGAATGGTAGATGTCAGCAATTGCGAAGAAGTCAAGCGTCTTCACCCATTCGAGGAACTTGTTGGCGTTGGCCGCCTCGAGCGTGAAAGCGTCGCCGAAGGTGATTGCGCAGTGAATGGGGCAATCCTTCATGTCGGGAAGCTCGTACATCGCTAGGCCGGTATCGCCATAATGGAACTCCTCAGGAAGCGCCCAAGCGCCAAGACCCGAAGCCGCCGTTGGCTCGATGCCGCCGAAGAAGCCGAGGCCCGTTCCAGGTTTGCCGTAATTACCGGTGAGCGCCGTGAGAATACCCATGGCATGACCATCGACGTCTGCGTTGTAATACTTGTCGGGACCGCCCAGGCCGAAGTCGATATAGGCGGGACCGCCGTTGGCATACTGGTCGGCGAGGTCGATGATGACCTGCTCGTCGATGCCCGTGATCTCGCTTGCCCAAGCAGCAGAGTAGCCGTTTTTCGCAATCCATTCCTTGAGCAGCGTGAACTCGGTGACGACCTCTTTGCCATCAAGGGTCCACGAGCCTTCGAGCGCAGCCTTGGCTTCTTTGTCGTCGTAGTGCTTGGCGGACTTGGTCTTGGTGTCGTATACATATGCCGTATAGACGGTATCGCCAGTAATCAGGTGCGGCGTCTCGAGCGGCGCTTTCTCGTCGGCGAAGATCTTTCCAGATTTACGCTCGACCAGGAATGGGAACGACGTATTAGCCTTCGCGAAATCCTCGTCGTACCAACCTTTTTCAACGATTACTGCCAGCATGCCCAGCATGAGCGCCGGATCTGTGCCAGGGTTGATGGGTATCCATTGGTCGGCCTTCGCGGCGGTGACGCTGTAGCGTGGGTCGACGACGATGACCTTGGCACCGGCCTCCTGCGCATCGAACATGCACTGCGCGTACGTCATGCCGGACTCGCAGATGTTGTGACCGACCATGAGAATGGTCGACGCCTGCGGCCACTCCCAGATGGAGCGCGAGTACAGGTGAGCATAATAGCCCACAGCCGGAACAAGTCCGTTGGTGTGCCCGCGGTCGAGGCCCCAGTTGCCACCCGATTCGGCACGCAGCAGCTGCACGAGCCACTCGACGCCATGCGCGACGGAAGGTTCGGTGCACTTGCGATAGAAAACGCTCTGTTCGCCGTATTTCTTCTGCGACTCCTTGATTGCATCAGCGACGGTCTTGATGGCTTCGTCCCAGCTGATTGCCTCGAACTTACCCTCTCCGCGCTCGCCCACACGCTTGAGCGGCGTCTGCAGGCGGTCGTTTGCGTACACATGCTGCACTTCGGAAAGGCCGCGCACGCAAATGCGCTGATCCCTTTCCTCGCATGCGTCGTTCGGCTCGATTTTGACCAGACGACCGTCGCGCGTCGTGCACTTCAGGCAGCAGCCGGAGAGGCAGTGGAACTGGTGGCACATGTACGTGACTTTATCTTCAGGTTCAGCAACTGCCTGCGCGGGAGCAAGCCAGTTGGCGGTCGTCGCCATGCCACCTGCCGCCACGCCAAGCGCTCCTGCGGCTACAGCACCCTTCACGAAGGTGCGACGAGTCAAGCTCGCATGCGAGCTTTTCATTCCTGACATGTCTCCTCCTTAAAGAGCTGTCAGGATATCCCCCTCTTTTATCGCCTTGAATCATGGCAGCGCCCTCTTGCAGCTACCACCCTGCGGCTGCGCATACCGCCCGGCGACCCCTCAGAGCTAGGATATCGATTCCGGTAGAAATCGATTTAGCTAAATCTCTGCGGCCACTATACCTGATTGTCATATGATATTCAACACTTATCCTATGACAATTGTAGAAATCCTATGACAATCCGCGAAGCGAACAATCGATGGAATTTCGGACGAGGGACAAAGGGGCTACTCCTTTTTGTCCCTTCGAGCCGTGGGCACTGAATGGGAATTACGCTTTGCTGGGGCCTGATTCGACAAGAAACCGGACATACGGGAATTCCGCATACATCTGGAATTGCATTCTAGATGAGTCTCTCGCAATACTCTTTTGTACTTCGCGGGACAAAAGGGAGTATCCCCTCTTGTCCCGTTCGAGTTACTTTCCGCTGACCGCGCCCTTCAGGCTCTCGGGCAACACGTCGCCGAATCCTTCGCTGAAGCTGCTGGGCACGACAACGGTGCCACCGGTCTCGCGAACGCTCTCGTAGAGCAGGTGCATGGCGCGCAGGCGAAGCGCCGCGTCGTTCTCGTCGTAAGATTCGCCCGCCTCGCCCAGGATCTCGGAAATGTCCTGCTCGGCCTCCATAAGGATGATACGGGCTTTCTTGCGCTGTTCGGCTTGGGCCTCGAGCGACATGATGTCCTGCAACTCCTTGGGCAATACGATGTCGCGTACCTCGACAGACAGGACCGTGATACCCCACTGCCCCACCTTCTCCTCGAGTATGCGCTTGAGCTCTCGATCGAGCTGCTCGCGGCGGATGGCGACTTCAGCCACGCTGCCGCGCCCGATGGCGTCGCGCAGGGCTGTTTGAGCTGCAAGTTGCACGGCGCGCGTGAAGTCGCTGACCTCGGTACAGGCAGCTTTCGCATCCCACACCATCCAGAACAGCACAGCGTCGACGTCAAGCGGCACCAAGTCGGCCGTCAGCGTTTCGTTCGCGCCGAACATAGCAACGCGCACGCGGCCGTCAACGCGCATAGCTGTGCTTTCGATAATGGGTATCGTGAAGAACAAGCCCGGTCCCGCAACGCGGTTGAATTTGCCCAGGCGCAGTACGACGACTTTTTCCCATTGCGCAGCCACATGCACAGAAAGCGCGAAGAGCGACGCGAGTACAACAGCGACGACTACGCCCACAAGCTCAAAACGGTTGCCGAACGCCAGCCACGAGCACGCGAGCATCACTCCGAACACTATCAGGAACGCCACAGCCGTAAACAGCATGAGCCCCGCAGATGAAGCGCGCTCGCCTACAATCTCTACGCCCTGGTCAGGCACGAACGCCCAACGGCTTGTACGGCCGGTCGAACCGGTTTCGGACTTGTCCCGCTTTTCGCGCAAAGCCATCTTTCGCCCTTTCTCACCGAGTTGATGCTGGCTTGTCCTTCGTTATGCGCCGACCCGTTTGTACTGAGCCTTGCCGCCCAGCTCGATGGTGACGATGCGACCGCGCCCTTCGGACGCGGCGTTATCTTCGATGCCTTCTTCACGCTTGATCTGCGCAACCTTGGCATCCATGCATGTGCGCACATCGTCAAGCGACATGCCCAACTCACGGCATGCTGCCACGCAGTCGCCAAGGATTGTGTCGATCTCGCCAGACAGCTCCTCGTCAACTTCGACGTCGAGGTCGCGCACAAACGCCCCGCGCCCTCTCGTCGACTCAATGTAACCTTCGGATTTCAAGGCCAGATAGGCCTTGTTCACCGTGTTGTAGTTGATGGAAATGTCTGACGCGAGCGCGCGCACGGTGGGCAACTGTTCGCCCGGCTCATAGAAGCCGCTCGTGATGAGGTAGGCGAGGCGATTCTTGAGCTGCACCCACAAGGGCACGTCGCTTTCTTTTTCGACTTCGAACGTGAACTGCTTTTCTACCTGCTTGACCATGTTACGAAACCACCGCCCAAACTTCCGGATGCGCACCGACTGCAACGATGCAGTAGCGCAAAATGAAACCGCCAACGAGCACACACGACGCCGCGGTGAGCGCAATCGATGAAAGCCCCACCCTGCCCAGCGCCGAAATCGACTCCAAGACCAAGGGAACAGCAATGCCCACGCCGCCGAACCCTAGCAGGAACAGCGTCTGCAACGGTCCGCTCAACAACATGCTTGCGCTCTGAGCAGCGACGGCGTATGGATGGATGACGGCCGAAGCAATAAGCAACGCCGCCGCCAGCGCCTCGAAAACCATCACCGCGACATCAAGCCACACGGTGCGCCCGATTGCCTTCGTAAACACATCGAACGAGCCGCTTACGGCAGCACTCACGAGCATGAGCGCGCTTCCGCACGAAAGTGCCGAGAGCGTAAACAGAACTGGCAGCAGAGGCGATGCCCAGAATGGAACCGCAGGCATGCTCGATAGCAGCAATCCCGTATACACAGCAACTGCAAAGCCCGCTGCAAGCGCCGCCCATGTTGCAGCACGCACAATACGCAGCCGAACATGCGCCGACGGAAACGCCCACACGCACGCAAGCCCTCCTGTCAGGACAATCGACACCACAAGCGCCCAAAAGCCGAACGTGATGTATGTCGGCGTCGGCAAAAACGCCAAGAGTGGAGCCGACGACATGCGTCCCAAGTCGAGCAAGAGCATGAACGCCCCGAGAGCAAGTGCGCCAAACGCTGCCGTGTAAGCTGGAGCGAAAAGGCGACGGTAATGCAAAGGCGCGGCCATAACGTGGGCGTCGTTCTTTCCTGACGAGATGCGGACGGCGCTCACGGACTCACGCGGAACGAACAGCGCCATTACCGAAAGCACGCAACATGCTCCCGCGCCTGCACCCGCGCAGAATAGGTATCCTATGACCAGCGATCCGAACACCAACACCTCCGCCAATACGCCCAACTTGCTTGGCGCATCCGATTCTTGCAATTCATTAGCTACTCAATTGTCATATGATAACTCATATTGCTGGTGAGGCTCAACCCTCGCGCACAATCAACGCCTTATAGCTCCTCGGTAACGAACAATCTGAATAGTGCCCGAGATTCTCGATTCGACCGACGCTTAGTTAGCCTTTGCACGGAAACGCGTCTCTATCGAGGGCATATAAAGTGATGACTGGCGAGATGATGGCTGGCTAAACCATTACTTTACATATCTTCGTTCAAGGCCTTAGTTCAAGGTAAATCCATTCTATAGCGCCACAACTAAGTGGTTTTACACAAGCCGCAATAATCGCCACCCAGAAGCCCCGGCTGGGGGCTCACATCACAACACCCCGTCAGACAGGCTTTTATTGACGCTGTATAATCTGCCCGTAAAACCAAACGGATTAGCCGCGTTTTCAGCATAAAGCCAGTAAAGCCCATGACAACGGAAACGACTTAATACGACCGCTAAAACAGGAGGCCGCGCATCAGGAAGGATATCCTCATGACCTCTCCAAATGTCACCCTCAAGCCTGTGGATTCAAGCGAAATGCCCGAGTTCAAATGTCGGTTACAAGATGCTTTCACTCAAGCTGCGCACGAGGCGTTTCCCGACTTTCCCGAAGTCATTCCACCCGAACGCGATATCGACGAATCGCTAGCCGCGCAGGGCGCTGAGGCACTGCAGGTCATGTGCGACGGCGAACCCGTCGGCGGGGCAATTGTCACTGGCGACGGCGAGCAGATGATGCTGGACTTCATCTTCATCGACACCAACAAGCAGAATGGTCATTACGGATATGCAGCTTGGCAAGCAATTGAAGCGCGCTACCCACGTGCCACACATTGGGAGCTCGTTACCCCCTATCACGAAAAGCGGAACATCCACTTCTATGTAAACCGCTGCGGTTTTGCCATCACCGAGTACTACAACGACCGCCACGCCGACCCGCATTTCACGCCCGAAGAGGGCGGGGATTATCCTGGAGAGGATGACGGCCTATTCAAGTTCGAGAAGAATATCGATCGCTAGCTCTCGCCGCTGTTTGCACTGCCATTGCGAGCGGGAGAACGGAGGCAGGACGTGCTTCACGAGATTGCGCCCCACGTGTTTGATGTCGAGATGGCGTTTGTGCGCCCTCGAGCCGACGACGGCGCATTGGTCTTTCGGGAAGACGAAGCTGGACGATGACGACGATTACGCGCAAACGCCCAAGCACCCCAATTCTGCATTTCTCGGTAATTCGGAAGAGCGCCGCACCCGTTCGGGTACACTAGCCCTTGCTGTTTTTCGCCCACCTTCGAACGGCGGCGAACAAGCCGCCCTTGGCAACGACGCAACCGATAACGATATCGCGCCGTTTTTTGATTGCTGCGTTGAGTGTCGGCATGGCACGCGCTCAACATGAAAGGATATAAGGATGTCGATGAACCTTGGTGATGCTATAAGCCACGCCAGCACGATCTTCATGCCCGAATTCCTGTTTGGGGCAGACGAGGATTTCCTGCTGGGCGAACGCTCTGCAAACGAAGAGGCCCTTCACCTGCTTATCGCTGAGTTTTTCGAAAACCCGAGCCCGAGTTTCGGCTTCGACCTCGTCATCGACCTCGCCGACCGCAATCGCGCCCTTTGCGACATGATGGGGCCCGAAAGCGTGCAAGCTGACCGCAGCCGCAACCTTGCGAACCACCTGTCCGACGATGACATCCTGCGCGGGGTGGCCGCGTTGCAGCATCGCAGCGTGGAGAAGGTGGCCAAAGAGGTCGAGGGGCTGAACGCCACGAAGGGCGTGCTCTATGGGAGCAAGCCTGCAAAGGGCAAGTTCGTGGGCATCGACATCGAGACGACCTCCACAAGCCCCGATCGCGGATACATCGTCAACGTCGGCTGGGAAGTCATGGAGCTCGTCGAGGGCGCAGAACCCCAAGACCCGAACTCCGTGTTCTGCGGGATTCCAGACCAGTACGCCGAAACAGGCGTGCCCCTTTCCGAGATCCACAAGATCACCTGGTCCGATGTGGCTGACAAGAAACCGTTCCGAGAGGACAAGGACCTCCAGAAGAAGCTGCTGAAGGTCCTGAAATCGCATCCGTTCATGGCCCATAACGCCGCATTCGAGGACAGCTGGCTCATGCTGCACTTGCCCGGATACGCCGAAGCACGCAAAGCCGGCAAGATCGTGCCCATCGACACGCGCGACATCTGCCGTGCACTCGACCCCGACGTGCGCTTCATGTCGTGGGAGGCAAAGCCCGCGAGCTTGGAGGCCTGGGCACAGCGCCGCGGTGTCCTCGCCCCCGACGAAGCCGAACGTCATCTGGGCTTGGACGACACCGACCTTATGTTCCGCACGCTCATCGCCGAGCTCAAGCTGCGCAACCTGCTGAAATAGCGATAGGGCGGGCTACCGCTCGAATTGATTAAGGCCTCGAAGCAATCCCAAACTCAACGAAACTCGTTGTCGGTCTTGTTGAGTTTGGGATTCCCTTTCTGGCTCATTCCCTGAACCCTGAACTTATGGCACAAAATCGGGTTTTTGCAGAAAATTTACTTTGAGCATCAGGCATTTTGCATTCAAATTGCACTACTTCTCAATCAGTCGAAAAAGACAATTTTTAATATACCTGTTCACAGCCTTGCATATTCCCGTTCGTTCATTAGCGGTTTGTAAAAACCCAGTTTTGTGACACTTAATCAGCTTTTCCAAAAAAATGGATGGCCAGTCGTCCCGTAGCTGGCCATCCAGAATGGTTATCCAGGAGCCGGCCGTTAATAGCCAGCCCGTTATACAACTAATAATGCTTTAGAACTTCGCGTAACGCTTCAAATTGGTCTCGAGCTTGGCCACGAACTTCTGCGCGGTCTCGCTGAGCTCGGCACCCTTCTTCTGGACATAGCCCAGATGCAGCTTCACATCGGTGTCGAGCGCGACGGTGGCGAGGCCTTTCCCATCGGAGATGCCGACGAGAATGCCGCTGGTGATGGTATAGCCGTTCAGGGCCACGATGAGCTCCGAAAGCGACGCGCGGTCGGTGCAGGCGATGCTCTTGCGGCGTGTTTCGTCCGCCAATGCCTCCTCGGCGAAGAACGACGGCGCGTCACCTTCCTGTTCGAAATAGATGTAGGGGTAGTCGTCCAATTGCTCTAGCTCGATGCTCGTGGCGTTTACGAGCGGATGCGTTGCCGGCATGGCCACGCGCGGCGTGGACTGGATGAGCTCGACGAACTCCAAACCCACCTCGGCGAACGCGGCCTCGAGGTCGTCGGCGGTCTGGGTGGTTTCCACGAGCACGCCTAGCTCGCTCGCACCACTTGCCACGTCCTCGATCACGTCCCGCGTCGTGCGGTCGCGGAAGGCGTAATCGTATTCCTCGCCGCCGTTCGAAAGCACGATGCTGGCGAAGGTCTGCACGTTGAACAGGTAGTGCTGACCAGATACTGCAAATTGCGTCATAGTAGTTCCTTTCGAAGAGCCGTAAAGGGGTTGCCCTCTTTATATAATCAGCCAATATCGCTGGTCCGACAAGAATCAGCAGGAGCGTTCCCGGCAAGCTCGGGTGGCATCGGTAGCGCCATCCGCCCTCGGGTGGGCGGAACCGCTATTTCTTCGCATGCTCCTGCGCCTCGTGCAAGACCTCGACAGCCTCGGCGGTGGAGGTGCGCTCGTCGATGAAGCGCTTGACCTTGTGCTCGCCAGATGCTCCCAGCTTGTCGGTGTCGAACACGATAACGCGCGCGGGACGCACGCCCGTATGGGTCTTGAGCTCGTTTTCCACGCGGGCTGCAATCTGGTCGAACGGCTCGTCGGAACCGAACACGCGCTCGACCGAGACCTCGTACTTCGTGGTGTGGTTCTCGTCGTAGGCGCGGATGCGGTATTCGCCGGACAGGCCCTTGTCGCGACGTACGATGTACTCGATGTCGCTCGGGAACACGTTAACGGCGTTCACGATGAACATCTCGTCCTTGCGGCCCGAGATGTAAATGCGCGTGTGAGTGCGGCCGCACTGACATTTATCGCGATTCACCCAGCCGATGTCGCCCGTTGCGAAGCGGATCATCGGACGGGAGCGCTTGGTCAGCGTCGTGTATACGAGTTCGCCCTTCTCGCCATCGGGCAGCACTTCGCCGGTAACCGGGTCAACGATCTCAACCAGAATCTGGTCCTCGATGATGTGCAGGCCGTCCTTGTATTCGCACATGCCTGCGCAGGCGCCGTAGATGTCGGACAGGCCGAAGAAGTCATAGACGCTCGCGCCCCAGATGTCCTCGATGGCCTTGCGCGTGGTCTCGATGGAGCCGCCCGGCTCGCCCGAGATGATAATGGTGCGCAGGTTTGCGAAGTCGACCTTCGGGTCGTAGCCCTTCTCGATTGCCTTCTGGCCGAGCAGCCAGGCATAAGACGGCGAAGACCAGAAGTGCGTCGGCTGATAGTGCTTCATGGCCCACAGCAGGCGATCGCTGGGAACGGCACCCACCCAAATGCCGAGCGCGCCGAGCTCTTGCGCGCCGATGACGCACGGGCCGCCGACGTAGAGGGCGAAGTTCATGCCGTGCAGGTAGCGGTCGTTGGGACGCATGCCGGTCTGCCAGAACAGGCGCGCCTCGGCGTGCATGAACTCGTCGAAATCGTGCTGTGAGAACGGCGACATCGTGGGAACGCCCGTGGAGCCCGAGCTGGTGGCCATGTAGACGACATCGTCTTCCGGCACGCAGCACAGCTCGCCGAAGAAGCTGCCGATACCCTGGCAATCACGCTCGGTCTGCTTGTTGATGAACGGGAACTTCTCGAGATCCTTCAGGGATTCGATGTGCGGGTCGACGCCCGCCTCGTCCCATGCGCGCTTGTAGTACGGGCTGTTCTCGTACGACCACAGCAGCTCGTCCTTCAGGCGCTCGAGCTGCAGCTCTTCCAACTGCTCGCGCGGCATCGTCTCGACTTCGAGATCGTAGTATTTCTGATCGTAGGGCACGTTCTTCTTCGCCATATGGCCTCCTTCTTCGCAATATCCTGCGCTTATCGACGTTTGGCTTGGGAGCCGGCGGGGATAGGGGCAACCTCGTGCCTGCATCCCCGCCGATTCACGTCAAACCAACTCAAGCTATCAAAGCACCAGCCGCGCGCTCTGGCAAGGGGGGCGTAATTCGAGCTTTTTATTCCCCGCTATCTATTGTATCGATAACCTGGTATACGTGATGTGCTATTCCTCACAAGCTTCTTTTCGAATACGATTGTTTCATGACCCTTCAGCAGCTGAGATATCTCATTGCCATCAGCGAGCACGGCTCGATTAACGCCGCTGCCCAAAGTCTCTATGTCTCCCAATCGAACCTTTCAACTGCCATTAAGGAACTTGAGCGAGAGCTTGGCATCACCGTTTTCACACGAAGCAACCGTGGTGTCACCCTCACCAACGACGGCACCGAGCTGCTCGGCTATGCGCGGCAAGTTATCGAGCAAGCCGATATGATGGAAGCCCGCTATGCTCGTGGGCGCACGGAATACATGCACCTTGCCGTTTCGACGCAGCACTATTACTTCAGCCTGCAGGCGTTCATCAACGTCGCAGAAGGGTGCGCATCCGACAAATATGATTTCATCCTGCGGGAATGCGCTACCGGCCAGATCATCGACGACGTACGCACGTTCCGCAGCGATATCGGCATCCTGTACCTCGACAGCTTCAACTCCCGCGTCTTGAAGAAGGCCTTCGCAGATGCAGGCGTGACGTTCTTCCCCTTGTTCGAAGCACGCGTGCACGTGTTCGTCGGCGAGCATCACCCGTTGGCAAGCCAATCGATCGTCAAGCTGGAGGACTTGGCGCCGTACCCTCGCTACTCTTTCGAGCAGGGGCAAACCAACTCGTTCTATTATTCCGAGGAGCCGTTCGGCCATCTGCGACGCGACCGCAACATACGATTCAGCGATCGCGGCACGCTCACCAACCTCTTGACCAGCTTCAACGGCTATACGATTTCGACAGGTGTGCTTTCGAGCGAAATGCATTCGGGCATCGTGGCCATACCGCTCGACGTCGACGAGCACATGCAGGTCGGCTACATCATGCACAACGAACGCCGCCCTGGCGAGCTGCTTCTGCGCTACATCGACGAGCTCCACAAGGTCATCGCCGAGAACCCCAGCGTGAGCGCAAGGGTGTAGAAGCCGCCTGCAGCATCACCACCCACTCAAACAGCATTAAAGGGGACAGTCCCCTTTAATGCAAAATCGAATCGAAGGGGACTGTCCCCAACGATCACGCCAAGGGGACAGCCCCTTTCGATCGCGCCTTCGATTGCAAATCGGAAGAGGCCATCCCTACGATAATAAAGATGTCTACCCCAGAGCGCTGGACTGTGTAGCCCTGCAAGCGACGTGCACTTCCCCCGATTCCTTGCACGGTGACGTGCGCTTCGGGCGTGGGAGCGTGCACGTCCCCGTTTTTCTTGCGTGGTGACGTGCACTTCTCCCAAATCCTTGCAACAGCGAAAACTCGTGCAAGAAATCCTTCGAAGTGCACGGCCGCCTGCAGAGTTTTGGGGGAAGTGCACGGCGAAATCCGTGCACTTCAGGCGTGGGGGCGTGCACTTCCCCGTTTTCCTTGCACGAAAACCCAGCCATGCAAGAAATCAAGGAAAGTGCATGGCAGCATGCAACGATTCGGGAGAAGTGCACGGCTTGCATCGAAGGGGGCAGCCCTCTGCGGTTTGACTTTCAAGCCTCGCCCGGTTTTAAAGCAGCCTCTTGATGTGAAACAACAACATCGCGGCAGCAGATATAACATCTGCTACCGCGCCCTTCATTCCAGTAGAATCAAGCAGATTAGATTCCAGAAACCGTAAGGAGCTTCTGCGAGACTCGGGAAGTTACCTCAATATAGTATGCGTAATCCGCTGCCGACATATTGCTGGTGTCTACCGCTTCTACTTTCTGCGCAAAGTCCAGGTATTTCTGCATGTATTCAGAGTATTTCGAAAGCATGCCCATGGTGTCATCGGATTCTTGGTACGTTTTCATGAACTCGACGTACTCGTCCATGAAAGCCTCGTAGCTGTCGAGCATCTCTTTGAGGTCGGGGCTCACTTCGCCCGAATCATTTTGTCTCACCTGCTCACTCGTACCTGTGTTTTCAGCGCTCTTGCTACTGGGGGCCTCAACTGTTCGAGCCGACGCGATTGTCTTCTCGAAATCCGAGTAATAATCGTGCTCTAGATCTCCGATTTCGTAATAAAGAAACCCGCCTAAGCATTTAAGTGCATCATTCCAATACACGACCCCATGTTCGTCTATTGGTACCCCCTTCGTAGACCCGACCGCAGAAAAGACCATTCCGCTCATTCCCGCGATTTCAGCATCCTCCGAATTTGTGACGCTCACGTTTTCGACAGAGCTATGCATTCCAGCAAGCGTCTCTACAGCGTCTGCTTTTATCTTCTCGAAGTTAGCAGATGTTCCATTTGGAATGGACTGTTCAAAAGATATGATTACCACACCAGCATCTTTGCCAGACAACGCAGAATAAGTCGTGGAAATGGTTCCGCCGTCAGACGTGCTAGTTTTCCCTTTCTCGTAATAACTGGGTATCTGGAACTCCACACCTGCAACTGTTACCACGTAATTCGTCTTCGGGTCAAAACCGTTCATTTCCTCTTTCGCCGCAGAAGATAACGAGGAGCCGCCCGCATCTCCCGCAACAGCCTCGCTTGATTCCAACGTGCTCGACGAAGCAGACTGTGTTGCAGCCGAAGAGGTGGAAGTCGACGACGATTTCGAACAGGCTGACGAAAGGGCGCCCAAGACTATGAGCGCGATAAAGGCGATTAAAACGACCTTGCCGACTTTCTTCATAAGGTCCTCCTAGCTTACTCTTCCAACCTGCCGAAAGCGTAGCCGATACCTTTTCTTGCCGCATTAGCTGACAGCTAATGTTTTGCCTTTTGAACCCGCGAAATTTCGTTTTCTCATTAGCTCACAGCTGATGCATCGGCAAGGCAAGTTCCATACCATTCGCTATACTATGAAAGACAGGCTACAGATTAAAAAACGGCGGAGGAAGCGACGCGTGAAAGAGCCTCTGACAGACGAGTTGCTCGAAGAGCTACGCGAGTCGCCCGATCCGATGAAATTCGCCAACAAGAATAAGATCACGCACCGAAGCCTGTCCGACTACCTGCAGCAACTCCTTGACGAGAAGGGGCTGAGCCGTCCGAAAGTCGTTGCTGAAGCCGGGCTCAATGCGACATACGGATACGAAGTCTTCATGGGTAGGAAGCGGCCATCGCGTGAAAAGGTGCTCCCCCTCATCTTCGCAATGAACTGCACCTTACAGGAAGCGAACCGCATGCTCCAAGCCGCCGGGGTGAACGAGCTCTACGTCAAGGACCGCCGCGACGCCATCATCATCTTCTGCCTTGAGCACGGCTACTCGCTCATGAAAACCAACGAGGAGCTGTTCAGGTTCGGCGAAATCATCATCGGACAGGAAGCGGAAGCATAACTACCGACAAGGCACCTGTACGAACATTAACAGCCCATTCGTAGCCGCGACGCTGCCCACCTCTTCCAGCTGCTCAATAAACACATGGCCAACAGCCGATCGCCTACCCCTGGGGCAATCGATCACCCCTGGGGTAGGCGATTAGCGGGCGATCCACATCATTTCAGGATGTCGCAGCCTTCCTCTTGCAGGGCGATGATCGCGGAATTGAGGTCAATCTCCTTGACCAGGATGTAATCGGTGTCGTACGTAGAAATGGCGAACAGGGGCACGTCTGCGTCGGCGAGCGCTGCGGAAATCCTGGCCAGTATACCTACAAGCGCGAAATCGAGGGGGCCTTGCACCTTAAGCGCACGCAGCCCGTCCTCGCTGGCCAGAGCGTCCTTTGGCACCCGTGCGGTCTCGCAGACGACGGACAGTTCGTCCTCGGTGCGCGCGACACAGCAGAAACCCCCATCCATCAGCCCGTCGGGAAGATTCTCGAGCTTGCAAACGCTCAGGGCGCAATCGAGTACGACGAGCTCGAGCCGCATGCGCAAGGCCTCTGGCAGCAGGGCACGCCAATCGCGTTTCATGTTCTCGCGTCGGTCGTCCTTCCAGGACAGGCCGTTCATCTCCAGCCAATCAATGGCCAACCGGCAAATGCAATCGTCCTTGTAGGCGTACCAACTCTCCAACGCGCCCATGCGTTCGACACAACGGCGGAAGTGGTGGAACGCGCCGCTGCCGTGAATGGCCTCGAGCAGCTCGTCGCCTGCCAAACCGCCGAGATCGTACGCAAAATCGCGCATGGTGCGCCAATCGTTGCGCTCCTCGCTATCCGGCAAGAAGAGCCACTCGTCTCCGTCGAAGGCGCCCTTCTCGTACTCGGTGATGATCGACCAGCTCTCGTAGTAGCTCCTCACTTCTCCGGTCAGGGTGTTTGCAACCCAGCGGGTATCGTCCGAGGCGCCCTCAATGGCGTCGATGACCTCGCGCAAACTGAACACTGCAGCACTGTTCGTCATAACAGCTCCTTCAACTATAGGTCTGTGAAGCCATTCTAGCCGATTGAGTTCAAGTGTAGCCCTTGGCGGCTGCCCCGTGCCAGACTAGTCTGATACCATATGTTTCATGGAGCACGACGAACTCGTACAACATTTGGAATCGCTGCAACGCGAAAGCTGTTATCGCGTCGATGCCATATTGAAGGAATCGCCCGTCGAGATCACCCAGCGCGTTTACTTCGTCGGAAACGGAGCCGAAAGCGGACCGTTCATCCGCAAGTTCATCAAACAGGGGTTCGGCCTGGGGTCCGCTTACGAGAGCATCTACAAGGCCCAACGAGATGGCTTTCGATTCAAGTACCTGCCAGATATCCTCGAGTGCTACATGCGCGATGACGAGCTCGTCGTCGTGATGGAATGCGTCCGCGGCGAAACGCTGCAGGAAGCCGTTTACGAACGCGACCCATCGCTTGAGCTTGCGACGGAGGTCTTCCCGAAGCTCTGCGACGCGGTAGGCGAGCTGCATAGCGAATTCAATCCGCCCATCATCCATCGCGACCTCAAGCCCTCCAACATCATCCTCACAGGACAAGGGCTTGTGCTCATCGATTTCGGCATTTCGCGCGAGTATCACGAAGGCGCAGAAGCCGATACGACCCATTTCGGCACGCGCGAGTTCGCGCCACCCGAGCAATTCGGGTTTAGCCAAACCACCGTGAAGTCCGACATCTACTCGCTCGGCATGGTCCTGTACTTCTGCCTGACCGAAGAGATTCCCAACGCACAAGCCCGCAATCAGAGCTTTCGCAACCCGAAGATACCCGAAGGCTTGCGCCTCGTCATCGAGCGGGCCGTGGCGCTCGACCCTGCGATACGCTTCGGCAGTGCCGAGGAGCTGAAGCGCGCGTTCTTGGCAGCTGCCGAAAAGAGCGCCTATTCGCAGCTTGCGGGCTCCCGGGCAAGCCGAGCCGACGCTGGGAAGGATGGGCGAAGGGGTGGCAAGGCCAAAGTCTTTGCAGTTGCAGCGGCCACCGCCATCACGTGCATTGCCCTCGTGATCGGCCTTTTCCAAGGGTCCATAGCGGTTTCGGCCGATCAGCAGGGCGTTTCGGCGAGTTCGGCAAGCGCGGCTAGCGCAACTAGCGATAGCCGTGACGACGAGTCGATGCAACAAGCCGATGGTTCCGACTCGTCCTCAGCCTTGCCCTCAGGCCCTTCCTCGGATTCTGCCACAACTGTTGCGGCGGAATCCCTTGCTGCCGACATCAATATCCAGGCACCGCCGAGAAACGGTTTCGACCCCGCAACGAACGAGATCGTCAAAGTCGCGGGCGTCGAGTTTCAAATTCCACGTTACTTCATGGCAAACACGAGCGAATCCGGCGGATTTCACTACTACTACGCTGAAATGGGCACGTCAGTGGCCATGATCATGACGGGCGAGACTCCCTTGGACGAACCGACCAGCAGAGCCGAGTTCGAAGCCCAAAAGGACGACTACCTCTCTGGCATTATGGACGCTGACGGCATGGAGGAAGTCACCGCTTCGGTTGATTGCGAGCTGGCGGGTCTCTCGACGCGGATTGTGACCATCACTGGCACTGTTAAGGGCTTGACCACGTCTTCCAAAGCCGCCTACTTCTTCGAGCCCGATTCGCGTACGGTGGGGGTTATCATCCTCGGCCAGACCGACAACGCGCAGTTCGACTACGCGAGCGATTTTGCGAAAGCAATCGCATCGGCAAAGCGCGCCTAACGGGCAAGGCCGATGTGACGGATAGGATCGAGCATCTTGTTGGAGAAGCTCCATCCGTCATGCCGAGCAGAGGGCTGGGTTGCTTGCATGGGCTGATGTGGAAAAGGGTCTGACCCTTTTCCACATCCCTCAATTCACATCATTGATGTCAGCTCACCAACGGTTGGAACGCCTCTTCACCAACGAGGAGCTCGGCGTTGCCGTGGGTGAGCTCGGTGATGGCGGCGATAACCGCCTCGGCCTCGGTGGCGAGCACGCGCACTTCAACCGTGACGTCGGTGGCGAACGTGGAGTCGAGCACCTGGATGCCCTGCGCGGAAAGCCAATGGGAAAGCTGGTCGTACAGCGGGTAGTCGATGCTCACGAGGATGTCGCGGCATTGCGCGAACGTGACCGTTTGAGCAGCGGCGAAGGCATCCTGCGCCGCCTTCGTGTAGGCGCGAACCAAACCGCCTGTACCTAAGAGCGTTCCCCCGAAATAGCGCGTCGTCACGCAAATGACGTCCTTGAGCTCGGCATGCTCGATGACCGAGAGCGTCGGCAACCCGCTCGTGCGCGCGGGTTCGCCATCGTCGGAGTAGCGCACGCGGTTTTCCTCACGCAGGACATATGCGTACACGTTATGGCGCGCCATGGGATTGGCGGCGCGGACGCCATTGAGGAAGGCAAGCGCCTCCTCTTCGGTCTCGACATGCGCCACCTGCCCGATGAAGCGGGACTTCTTCTCCTCGTACTCAGCTTGCGCCGTGCCCTGTATGGTCTTGTAGGATTCCATGAGGCTATTGTATAAGAGAGGGGGCCTGTAAATAACTCAGCATGGATTATTACGTTTACATACTGACCAACGATCGAGGAAACGTCATGTACATCGGCATGACTAATGACCTACGACGGCGTCTGCATGAACACAGGCAAGAATTGGTAGATGGATTTACGAAAAAGTATCACGTACATAAGCTCGTTTATTACGAGCAAACATCAGACGTCAATGCAGCCATAGCCCGCGAGAAGCAACTTAAAGGTTGGAATCGCAAGCGCAAGAACGCGCTTGTTATGAGCATGAATCCTGAATGGAACGACTTGTCGGATCAGTGGTTTGATTAAACCACTCTGCCGGTTTAAGCCAAACCCTCTGTCACCCTGAGCCGAAGGCGAAGGGTCTCCGCGAAGCGGGCATCCGGGTACCCGCTTCGCGGAGATCCTTCGTCGCTGCGCTCCTCAGGATGACAGAAGGCCAGTTCACTGCGCCACCAAAAGGCTACTGATTATTTCACAAACAGTTCCTTGGCGGCCTCGAGGACGGCGTCCATGCCGGATCCTTCGTCGCTGCGCTCCTCAGGATGACAGAAGGCCAGTTCACTGCGCCACCAAAAAGGCTGCTGGCTATTTCGCGAACATCTCTCTCGCGGCCTCGAGGGCGGCGTCCATGCCGTCGGCGTTCTTGCCACCAGCTTGGGCCATGGTGGGCTTGCCGCCGCCACCGCCCTGGATATGCTTGGAAATCTGCTTGATGACAGCGCCGGCATCGAATCCTGCGGCCACGGCCTCGTCGGTCGCGGCGGCCATGATGACGGGCTTGCCGTCCTTCACGGTGCCGATGACGAAGGCGCCGGGGCGCTTCATGCGGGCGCGCACGACGTCCCACATGTTGCGCATCGCGCCGGTGTCCAAGTCGTCCTTGCGCAGCACCAGCAGCGGATACCCCACGTCCACCAAGCCTTCCAGAACCTTGTCCATATCGGCTTCGGAGGCCGTCTTCTTGGTGGCCTTGGCCTTGGCGACGAGCTCCTTGTACGCTTTCGCGTTGGCGGCCGTGCGTTCCGACACGTCGAAGAGCGGCGCACGCAGGATGTCTGCCGTCTCGCGCAGCTCGGCTTCGATCTTGTTCAGGTAAGCGAGGGCCTCGTAGCTGGTCACAGCCTCGATACGGCGCGCATTGGCGCTCACGGAGCCTTCGCTCACGATCTTGATCAAGCCGATCTCGGCAGTGTTGGCAACATGGCAACCGCCGCACAGCTCGCGCGAGAAATCGCTCGCCTCGACCACGCGCACCTTCTCGCCGTATTTCTCGCCGAACAGCGCCGTGACGCCCGAGGCGCGCGCCTCGTCGAGCGTCGTCTCGTAGATGTTCAGCGGCGCGGCCTTCATGATCTCGTCGTTGGCCAGCTGCTCGATTTGGCGAATCTCGTCGCGGGTAACCGCCTGGAAGTGCGTGAAGTCGAAGCGCAGGCGCTCGGGGCCCACGTAGGAACCGGCTTGGTTCACGTGCTCGCCCAGCACGGCGCGCAGGGCGGCGTGAAGGATGTGCGTGCCGGTGTGATTGCGCGTGATGCGGGCACGGCGCTCGGCGTCGACAGTCGCGACAACGCCCTCGCCCTCGACGATGCGCCCGTTCTTGACCTTGACGTAATGGCAGGCCAGGCCTTTCTCGGGAGCACGCGTGTCGGTTACCTCCGCCCAGGAATCGGGCGTGGTGATGGTGCCGGTGTCGCCGACCTCGCCGCCCATCTCGGCGTAGAACGGCGTCGTGTCGAGGATGATCTCTCCCTCCTCGCCTTCCGCGAGCGAGGCCACGCGCTGGCCTTCCTTGATGAGCGCGATGACGCGCGCCTTGAACTCGGTGTGCTCATAACCAACGAACCGGGTGGGACCGGTCTCTTTCAGGATCTCGGCCTGAACGCTGCCGTATGTCGACCAGGCGGCTTCGGCGTCGTCCCTCGTCGCGGCACGGGCACGTTCGCGCTGCTGGGCCATGCAGGCCTCGAAGCCGTCCATGTCGACCGAGATGCCGCGCTCCCAGCATATCTCCCGCGTCACCTCTACGGGGAAGCCGTACGTATCGTGCAGCATGAACGCCACGTCGCCGGAAAGCGTATCGCCTTCCGCCATGCCTTCGACCGCTTCGTCCAAATAGGCCTGGCCGGTGCGCAGCGTGCGGCCGAAACGTTCCTCCTCGGAAAGGATCACGCTCTCGACGAGCTCGCGGTTGTCGACGATCTCGGGATACACGTCGCCCATGAGCTCGATTATCTGGGCGAAGTACTCGCGCAGGAAGGGCCCTTCGATGCCCATCTGATGCCCGTGCATGACGGCGCGACGCAGCAGGCGGCGCAGCACGTACCCACGTCCCTCGTTGGAGGGCAGGATGCCGTCGGCGATCATGAACGAGACGCTGCGGCTGTGGTCGGCCATGATGCGCAGGCTGAGGTCGATTCTGGCTTGCTCGGCGGAAATGGCGCCGGGGACCATGTTGCCGTCGTACTTCGTGCCGGTCAGACGCTCGCCCACGCCCACGAGGCTGCGCAGGACGTCGGTCTCGTAGTTCGACTGCACGCCCTGCATGATGGCTGCCGTGCGCTCGAGCCCGAGGCCCGTGTCGATGTTCTTGGTGGGAAGCGGCGCCAGCGAACCGTCCTCCTGGCAGTCGAACTGGGTGAACACGCAGTTCCAATACTCCAGGAAGCGATCGCAGTCGCAGCCGGGCGCGCAGTCGGGGCTGCCGCAGCCGAACTCGGGGCCCTGGTCGTAGTACAGATCCGAACAAGGGCCGCACGGGCCGGTGGGGCCGGCGCGCCAGAAGTTTTCGTCCTCGCCAAGGCGGCTGATGTGCGATTCGTCGATGCCCAGCGATTTCCAGATCTCGATGGTCTCGTCGTCATCCTTGAAGACGGTGAAGTACAGCTTCTCGATCGGCAGCTCCAGCACGTCAGTGGAGAATTCCAGCGCCCAGGCGCACATCTCCTTCTTGAAGTACTTGCCGAAGCTGAAGTTACCCATCATCTCGAAGAACGAGAGATGGCGCCCCGTCGTGCCGATGATGTCGATGTCGTTGGTGCGCACGCACTTCTGCACGGTGGTGGCGCCGATGTAATCGGGGTCGAACTCCTTCACATGCAGGAAGTACGGCTTGAACTGCACCATGCCGGCACTTGTGAGCAGGAGAGACGGGTCGTCGGGGATGAGCGAAGAGGACGGCATGCGCTTGCAGCCCTTCTCCTCGAAGAAACGCAGATATTTCTCGCGGATTTCCGCAGTGGTCATGTAGTGCATGGGGTACCTTCCCTCTGGCTTTTTCGCATTGCGTGCTATTCTACCGCTTTTGCATGTGAAATGGGACTATGCACGCGATGAGCAAACGTGGCTATTCTTCGTCCGTTTTCGCGTTGTCGCCCTTGTTCGTTTCCGCTTTCCCGTCGTCGCCTTCTCCCCCGGAACCAGCGTCGACGAAGGGCAGCTTGCCCGACAAATCCGACAGCACGGGTATGATCGCCGGTGCGTTGGCGTCGGGCACCGGCATAGGCGCAGTAGCGTCGGCCATGGGGTCGACTTCCCCTTCTTCTGAGGTAGCACCCTTGAAGAACACGCCGTCTTCGGAGACGATGCGCCGGCCCGTGCGCTTCTCGAAGTAATAGACGAACACGGACTTGAGCATGGCCACGAGCGGGATGGAGAGCAGCGCGCCCACAAGCGCCCCCATCAGGCCGCCCATCGCAGTGCCGACACCCGCTCCTGCCATCAATGCCAGGAAGGTGAGGGCGGGATGGATGTCGACCGACTCGCCCATAATCGTGGGGGATACGAAGGTGTAGACGAGCTGCTGGATGACGATGGTTCCCAGAAGCGAGATGACGCCGGTCAGGGGATCGGTGACCACGCTCGTCACGAAGGCAAGCGCACCGCCAAGCCACGGGCCGACAATCGGAATGATGTTGAGCAAGCCGGTAATGGTGCCAAGGGCAGCCGGGCTCGGCACGTCCAGGAAGGCGTACAGTATGCCGCAGACAACGCCGATGATTGCGCACTGGACGAGCATCGCCTTGAGATATCCGCCCATGACGCGCGTGACCGTCAGGTGCAACATCTGGGCGTCGGTCTTGCGGGCGTCGCCCACGATCCTATAGGCTTCGCGACCGAGCTTGGGCAAATCGATGAGCATCCAGAACGCGATGACCAGCGCAAAACCGATGCACATGACGATGTTGGCCAGCGAAGCGCCCACCATCACGACCGTCGAGGCACTTGCCGTTGCGAACGACTGCAGGAAGTTGCTGAGAGAGGCCAAGCCGTCTGAGATCCAACCCTGTACCTGCTCGCTCTGGAGCATGTCCGCATATTGCTCGTAGAGCCCGGTTGCCCAGCTTTGGAAAGCGCTCGCGTAAGCGGGCAAGTCGGCAACCAGCTGATTGAACTGGGCACTGATTCCGATGGCCGGAGAGAAGATAATCAATATCACAAGCCCGAGCGCGGCGGCGAAGAGCAGGTATGCGATCACCGTTCCAAGCGTCCTGTTCACTCCGCGCTTGTCGAGCCAGTTCACCGGATCGCGCATGATGAAAACGAAAACCGTCGTCCACACCAGGATGCTGATGACGTTCGACAAGATGCCTGACAAGTACACGGCAACGGCGCCGAGCAGGACGATGCCGACCCAGGTCCAAACCACGATGAAGCGACCGCGCTTCTTGGCGGTCGCTTCGTCAAGTGCAATCTTCTGGTTAGTGGGCGATGGGGTTTCGCTAGCCATGGCGGAGGCGCTACGCCTCGCTCTTGGAGGCTTCTTCTTCGGCAGCTGCTGCTTCAATTGCAGGTTCGGCTTCTTGGCCGAACACGCCGTCTGCGTTTACGGAAGCTTCGGCTTCCTCGGCAGCCTCAGCCGCTTCATCAATCGGCGCGGAGTCGGCCACAATCTTCTCGAGACCCTCGAAGTTCGGCTCCTCGATGCCCTCTGCGACTTCGGACTGCTCCGCTTGCGCGGCCTTGTAATCTTCCAAAGCGCGGTTAACTGCCGCATCGCCGAGCTGGGCAGATTCTTCGCTGGCATACTTCGTGCCAAACTTCGTGCGAACGCGCGTGGCAACGTTGCTCACCGCCTTGGCGGGAACGTGTGCGATGTTGTCGACAGCGGCGGTCGCGGAGGATGCGGTGTCGGTGATTTGCGCGACATCCTCGAGGATCTCGTCGACGCGCATCATTTCAAGATTAACAGCATCCAAGGTGAGCTGAAGCCTGTCGACGAGGGGATCGACCTTCTTGACCGCCGGCTTCAGGTCGTTCGTCATAACCGCGACGTCGTCGAGCACGGGATTGATCTTCGTAGTCATGTCGTTGATGGTCGCGTTAGTTGACTTGAGCATCTTGGTAAGCTCGACGAGAACTACAACGAGCGCAATACCAACGCAAACGAACACTCCAACGAGCACCATCATTAAAATATCCATCTTAACCTCCTTGCTCGGTTGCGCCCAATCATAGCACCGTACACATGAAAAGGCATCGTGAAAGACGCAAACGCATGCGTTATGCATTGTCAGCGCGCCAGCCCATGCGCGACATCGGTTTTTCCCAAGCCGGGTTGGCCTATGAAGCGCAACCCGAACGGCCGCCACGGTAGGCTACGACGCCCCAGCAGACCGATCGCGCGAGCACGATTCGATGCGGTAGGCCTCCCAACCGCGCTCGGAGGGATGGTAGAACGCCCCACGCTCGAGACCATCGGGCAGGTAACGCTGCTCGACCCAGCCCCCGGGATAATCGTGCGGGTATTTGTAGTCGCCGTAGTTCTCGGAGCCCGGGCGATGCCGGTCGCGCAGGTGGTCGGGGACCGGGCGAACCGGGCCGTTGCGCACCTCCCTGAGCGCGGCGTCGATTCCCGCCTCGGCGGCGTTGCTCTTCGGGGCAAGCGCCACGTACGTGGCTGCCTGAGCAAGGTTGATACGACATTCCGGATAGCCGATGACTTCAGCCGACTTGAACGCCGCTGCTGCGATGAGCAGCGCCTGCGGGTCGGCGTTTCCCACATCTTCCGAAGCGCAGATCATGATGCGCCGTGCAATGAACTTCGGATCCTCGCCCCCGTCGATCATGCGGGCGAGCCAATACAGGACGGCATCGGGGTCGCTGCCGCGCATCGACTTGATGAACGCGGAGATGATGTCGTAATGCATGTCCTTGTTCTTGTCGTACGGGACGTTGCGGTGCGGATTAGCTAGGCCCACTGCGTCCCGGTCTATGACGGCCGGAGCATCGGGCGTGCCCGGGTCGACCAGGCCAGCTGCCAGTTCGAGCGAGGTGAGCGCCGCCCTGCCGTCCCCGCCTGCGAGGACGACTATCGCGTCCAGCGCTTCGTCGGTCAGGCGATAGCTTCCCGCCAACCCGCGTTCGTCCGCAAGGGCGCAGGAGACGAGCTTGGCGACGTCGGCGTCGTCGAGGCTCTTGAGCTCGACGATCCGCGAACGCGAAATGAGGGCCGTATTGACTTCGAAGTAGGGGTTCTCGGTCGTAGCTCCCACGAGGACGATGGTGCGATCCTCGACTGCGTGGAGGAGCGAGTCTTGCTGGGCGCGGTTGAAACGGTGGATTTCGTCGACAAACAGTATGGTGCGCCTGCCCATGCGTCGACGGTCGGCGGCTGCCTTGATCTCGCGCCGAAGGTCGGAGACCGTGCCGCCAATTGCCGAGACCTCGACGAAGGCGGCCTTGGTGGACTCGGCGATGATGTGGGCTATGGAGGTTTTGCCCGTACCCGCCGGGCCGAACAGAATTACGGATGTGAGCACATCGCGTTGGATGGCCGTCCGCAGCCAGCTGCCAGGGCCGCAGGCCTCTTCCTGACCCACGAGCTCGTCAAGCGAGCGCGGACGCATGCGCACGGCCAAGGGGGCGTCGGAGAGAGAGTCCTCGTCCTCTATTTCGGTGAAAAGAGTATCCATGGACGCCATGATATCATACGAACATATGTATGTAAATAGCAAGTCACGGGACAAGTCAAGACTGGTATCGCCCAGCGGAATGCGCTACCCTCCAGTTAGCCCCGTTTTCGAGTCCGTATTTAAGCGGTGGACCGACATTATTTACTCAGGGAGCTCTAGATTGCGCGTGAAATGGGGATTCGCATCCGTTGATGCGAAAGCCAGGCAGCAAGCTGCGAGCACCCACCTTTCGGGGTGGGTTCATCCTTCCGGGTCGGGGACGGGGTTTCTCGCCAAGGCAGAACGGCCGCCGTTTCGGCGGCCTTAGCCTTCTTTCCCCTTCTGATCAGGCGTGTTGAAGGGACGGGGATTTGACACGCCCATCCACCGTGCAGGATGCGAAGTTGCAGGGATTTTCGCGTTAGCCTTCTTCCCCTTTTTCGGGGAGCATATCGGACGAATTGCCGCGGGTGTAAGGGGCTATTGCGCGTAGCGCGGCGTCGCGGGCTTCGCGCGCATGGGTGGTGTCCTTCAGCACGAAGCGCAGCTTCCCCCACATGCCGTATTCTCCGAGCTCGGTCATGAGGATCCAAGGATCCTTCTCGAGTTCGGCAACCTGCTCTATGGCGCGTTTGGCGAGCTGTTCCATCTCGGGAATCATCTCGCCGAGATCGCGCCCGTCGTTGATGAACGAGATCCGCGTCACCACGATGGTCGAAGGCTCAAGCTTCATGACCGTCGTCGAGTTGATGAGGGCATTGGGAATGAGGTGCGTGTTGTTGTCGTAGTCTTTGACGATCGTCTGGCGCCACGAGACGTCTTGGACGATCCCATCGGCCTGCCCGACAACGATATGGTCCCCAGGATGCACGATGCCCAGCAACGTGACCTGCAAACCGCCGATGAAGTTCTTGACCGTGTCCTGCATGCCGAGCGAAAGCGCCACGCCGCCTATGCCCAGGGCTGCGAGCAAGGCGTTCACATCCACGCCGAAACATCCGGAGAGCATGATGGAAACGCCCACGACCCATACGCAAGCACGCCCGATATTCACGAGGATGCTGCTTTCGGAAAGGGGGATCCCGTCGACGCGCAAGATGCGCCGGATAAGCCTTGTGACCACATGGCTGATTACCGCGGTCGCCAGGAGAATGAGCGCCGCTAGCACGAGAGCCGCAATCTGATCCCCTTTCACGTTCTCTTTTATCATTGCAATAATGGCGTCCATTGGGCTCCTCGAATTCCGGGGTCATGCTCCCCCGATTTGCGCTACTCGACCGTTCCGTACACCTGGCCCCAAGCGTGACCGCCGATTATGGAATTGAGCTGGTCGCAGAGACGAATGCGCGTGAACGTTCCCGGCGGCAGAAGCGTCACCACCTCGAGCAGGTCGGCGGGCAAATCCCCCGATTCGGCCGCCAACACGACATCCAGACGGCGCACCTCGTGGTCTTCCGACGCGTCCTCGAAGAGGTCGTCGACGATTATCTGCAGCGCCCCGTACGCAGGGCTCGGCTCTACTGACATGGGTGCCTCCAACAGCAAGTTATCGATGGACGTCCAAGCCGTGCACGGTTGCCGCAAGGGCGCCGGTATACGAGGGCGTGGCGTTGCCCGTGGCGCGCAGGAACTGCACGCCGGCGCCATAGAGCTTGACGGCCGCCGGCGCCATCGTGTCTGGCGTGTAATCGAGTATCTCGTCAAGCGGCTTCAGCGGTGCAGGCTTTCGCGCGTTCGGGTCCAAGGTGACGCGCAGCTGCGCGAGCAGGGGACGATCGGTGATTTCTGCAGCCTGTTTCGCGTAGGCAACTGCCTTGAACGCAGGTTCTGGCGTCTCGAAACCGATTACCGAAACACCTTGATCGACCATGAGCGCAACCGCTTCGGGCCATTGCTCCGGCGCGAGGGGTGCGCGGTTCGCGGGCATGCCCCCATATGGCTCGGCGTCAACAAGCTCGTAGCCTTGGAAAAACGCACCCGGCGAGACGCTTTCCAGCACTTGATCGTCAGGCGTACCCGCAGCAGGGGCGGAGGCCGCCCTCGCCCTCGCATCCGCCTCGCGCAATGCGGCTGCGGAATCCGGTTCGCAAACGATGACAGATGCGAACAGGGGCGCACTGCTCACCTGGGCTACGCCCATGAGCGCGCAACGCAGGTCGTCGAGGTTCGTGAAGCCGTTAAGGAAGAACGCGTCGATCTGCTCGTCCTCGAACGCGCGGGCCGCATCCGCGTACTGCTTGCGGTTCTCGTTGAGCGACGCCCGCGAGGAGGCATCGAGCGGCAACCCGCATGGGCCGATCTCGGCGAGGACGTGCTGCGGCTTCAAATCAGAGACGATTTTAACCGCCGCATGGGCCAGGGTTTTGGCATCGCCCTCCATGCGAGCATGGGCAAGCCGTGCATTTGTTATGTCTTCCGTGGGTGTGACCAGGCACTGAGCCCCGGCGATTTCCTCGAGTCTCATCGCGTCGGTCACAACATCGGGCTCCATCAGGTTCAGATACTGCCTGTCGCGAGCCGCGTTAATGCCCTGGCGAGACAGCGTCACATCCACGGGCGCCGACAACACGAGCATGTCATGGTGAAACCTCAGTTGAATATCAGGCATTCTTCCTCCGTTCCAAGTTTGCTTGGGGAAATGATACCTCAGCGAACGAACCGGACATGAGCAGGAGGCACGCTTTTCGCTCACGTCCGAACGGTGGATGCGGGCGAGGCGCAATAGCCGAAACAACCCACGGGCTTCGCAGCGTGCAGTGGTTGCGCCTGTTGCCAATCGTGAAAACATTGCCGTCCAATCAACGGAGCGAGAAGCTCTGAGGCGTTCCAGATTCGCGGGAAAGTCCAGCGAAGCGGCCTTTGGGCCGTGAGCTGGACTTGGAGCGCGAAGATGGGATGCCTCAGAGCTTCGCAGCGTATAGTGGTTCCGCCGTTCGCAAGAACGGCGGAACCACAAATGACGAGGCCCGCTCATTCAGCGGGCCTCGTCTAAGGAGGGGATGATGCGGTGTCTTGGCACCGCTACTGCTCGAAGCAGTTGCAACCGGAAGGAGGGGAGCCCTCCGCTTGCTGAAGCTATTATAAAAAACCCTTTTGAAGTGCGTGTGACTTTGATTTGTGAAAATTGCGGAATACGCTGTAAACCTGACGTTACCTAGCAAATGTTTTCCCAGTTCATAGCGCTGTATTTTCCTATTCGTCAAATGCGAAGAACCTAAAGGGGTCCTACTTGTTCGCGTTCAAGTTCGCATTATGAGCAGTCAGACCTACTCCATGCGCCACCAGATGCAATGCCGCGTCCTCGGGCCAACTCCATGCGCAACCAGGCACATGCGCCTCGCCCCTGGCCTACTTCATGTACGACCAGACGCCAATGCCGAACACCCTGGCCTGCCCCTTACGCAGCCGAACGCATGCGCCGCGCGCCCTGGCCTACCCCATGCGCAGCCAGACGCAAGTCATGCACGCTCATGCATGCGCCGCACGCGGTCGACCCACCCGTAAGCGGTTGGGTATATGTATATGTATATGTACGTGTAGGCTGTCTTGACTTACGAAGGCGCCGCTAACGCTTTCCTCTTATTATGAAAGCCGCTCGAACAGGATGTTGTTCGTCTGAAGCCAGCTTTCGACGGTGCCGGTATCAAAGCCGTCTGCCGGGTCGATGACAAGAGCGTACATCTCCTCTTCCTGCAACACGGCATCGAGCGCATCCGTCAGCTGAATCTCGCCGCCCACGCCCGGTTTGGCGTCAGCCAGCAGCTCCATAACCCTCGGGCTTAACAGGTATCGGCCGAACACGGCTAGGTTTGAAGGCGCCTCTGAGGGATCGGGCTTCTCGACGAGGGAGTCGACCTTCCACACATCGTCTGCTACGGGTGCGCCGGCGATAACGCCGAAACGCTTGACCTCTTCGTGTTCGACGGGCATGACGGCGATGACGCTTGCGCCATTGTGCGCATCCGAAACCTCCTGCATGCGGGGAAGCATCTTGTTATCAGGCACGAGCACATCGCCGAGCAACACGTAGAAGGGCTCGTCGCCGGTCTTCTCGGCGGCACAGCGAACGGCATGCCCCAACCCCAACGCCTCTTCCTGGTACACGTAGCTGACGTTCATGTTTCCCACGCGCTCGACTTCATCGGCATAGGCGTCCTTGCCGCGTTCGCGCAGCAGCGCGACAAGCTCCGGGTCGGGTGCGAAATGGTCTTCGATGGCCCTCTTCGTGCGGCTGTTGATGATAACAACCTCGTCCGCCGCGCTGGCCAGCCCCTCTTCAACCACATATTGGATAGCAGGCTTGTCAACGACCAGCAGCATCTCCTTCGGCTGAGCTTTCGTGGCGGGCAGGAAACGAGTTCCGAGGCCGGCGGCGGGAATAAGCGCTTTCATGTCGATCCTTTCGGTTTACGGGCAGTGCGCACTTGATAGTGCGTGCCTATTATCTCAAACCCGATGGCTTGTCGATGTCGCGTTTTGTTGGAGGGGGTAGAAATGGGCTTGACTCGCATGATAAGATGCGTGCCGATTTATGTCACCTTATAATATGGACAGGATTAGCAATGGATTTGGCGCAGCAGGCAAAACTGGTAGATTTCATCCACGATACACTCGAAGAGCACCTCGGGCAGAAGCTCCGCGTACGCGCGAACATGGGCCGTTCGAAGATCGTCGAAAGCGACGGGTTGCTCACGCAGGTACATCCGCGCCTGTTCATCATGGAAATGGACCGCAAGCGCGGCCGCACTGCCCGTCAATCGTACCAATACGTCGACGTCCTCACCGGCACGGTCGAGCTCTCGCAGAACGGTGAGGCCCTGTTCGAGCCGTTCGTCATCGAGCCCGAGAACGACCTGCCCCCCATTCCCGAGGAAATCGTCGCAGCCGTCCAGATGGACGACCATTTCATGGCCTAGGGGCACGTCCTGACTGGCTTCGGGCGTTTGGCTCGGCTGAACAAGCTTCCGCGCCTTACCAACACGTTTTGAACGTGAGGACGTTGCTGTCGTCCACGCGCTCGTATGTCATCTCGTCGACGCTCCTTTTGGCCATGAGGATGCCGTAGCCGCCTATCTGGACATCGGCGATATTGTCCGGAGTTACCGTATCGGGCTTTTCCAGGGGATTGTACGGGATGCCGTTGTCGGCCAGCTGAACCGTTAGCGCCGGTGGATTGGCCTCATATTCGAAGCTGATGCGCACTTCGCCGGGATTTTCGGGCGTTGCATCGGGGTAAGCGTAATGGCAAATGTTCACGAACAGCTCTTCGCACGCGATATCCATTCGATTCACAACCGAATTGGGTGCCCGACGACGATGTAGCTCGGCGTGGATGTAATTGCACACGTGGATGAGCTGGTCCGTCGTCGCACTCAGGACCATGACGGCCTTCTCCTCGGGAGGAACGCCGTATTTCAGGCACAGCATCGTGATGTCGTCCGACTGTTCGCAATCGAGCGTGAAATCGGAGATGGCGCGCCGCACGCCAACGCAGATCGACCGGGGGTTCAAGTCCGAGTATCTGTAGAGCGTCTCTTCGAGACGCGCCTCGGTGAACAGTGCACCGCTTGAATCCATGGCCTCGGTGACGCCATCCGTGTACAGGTAGAACACGTCGTCCTTTTCGAGCTGGTGCGCAAGGGGCTTGTACGGGATTCCGTCGAACAGGCCCAACGGCATTCCCGAAACCGCGCGCATCCAGGTCAGCTCACCACCGCGCAATATCAGGGGAGGATTATGTCCGGCATTCACGTACGAAAGCTCCCCGGTCTCGTAATCAAGCTCGCAGGCGAGCATCGTCACGAACATGCCGGCATCGTTTCCCAAGCACAACTGGTGGTTGGCGGCGTTCACGGCCTCCTCGATGGGCAAGCCGCTTTCCATATATGTTCGGACCTGAGCCTTCGCGGTCATCATGAACAGCGCCGCGGGAATGCCCTTGCCGGACACGTCGGCCATGACGAAGCCGATCTTGGTCGTACCTTCGATTTCGAAGAAGTCATAGAAATCGCCGCCGACTTCCTTCGCCGTCTTCATGCTCGCGTAGATGTCGAAGCGGTCGATATCGGGGAATGCCGGGAAGTCGGTTGGCAGCGCCGATTCCTGGATAGCCTTGGCGGTGGCAAGCTCTTGAGCATTTCGCTTTTCAACCTCGGCAATAGACCTCTTCAATGCGGTAACCGTCGTGTTGATGCCCTTTGACAACGACGAGAACTCCTTGCTGTCATACACGCTCACGCGCTCGTTCAGGTTGCCGTCTGTAATCTTCTCCAATGAGGCGTTTGTATCGTCGATCCGACGAACGACCACTTGGTTGAGCACGCGCGCCGCCACGAGTCCCACGGCTATGAGCAGCAGGATTGCCAGCAAAGTTGATGCAGCCATGATGCCAAGCCGATCCCTGTAGACCATTGCCGCCGGTAGCACGATTACCGCATATCCGCCATCGCAGGCCTTCGCGTCCATAAACGAGATGCTCAGTTGCGCTTCGCCTTGTTGATCGGTCAGCTGCGTTACCATCAAGTCTTCGCCGTTAATGAACTTTGTCAGAGTGGCTATCAGCGGTTCTTCCGCCTCTTCATCCTCGGCGAAACCCAGTGCGCGATTGACGTTTTGACCTGGCACGAACAACTCATGATCGTCGGAGGCCTGGATGATGCCCTTTTCGTCGGTAATCACCACCCAGCCATCAAGCTCAGCATTGTAGCCGTCGAGCAGGGTCGCGTAATCATTATCTTGCCGCGAAGCCACTTGCTTTTGCAGGTAGTCTAGCTCGCTTTCTGCAGAGCGAAACGCATCCATTTGGCAGGTAAACGTGACAATGGTAAATATCGTGCCGCTGGCCAGCATAAATACGACTAATGAAACTAAGACCATCCAATCGCGGAACATCGCGCTCAGCTTGCGGTCGCTCTCGTTTCTAAGTGCCCTGCGCATGAAGCCATCGATAAACAGGCACAACGCAAACATGAGAACCGCGTCTATAAGCGCTTGAACAGCGACGCCACCCGGACTGTTGAGCAGCAGTTCGTAAATTGTCTGTACGCTTCCAACGTCACCGTATGAGATTAAGACGCCGAGTTGAACCGCCAAGCTCGCCACCAGCGAAATAACGAGACACGCTGCTGCGAGACGCCTTGCGCGCACCACGCCCTCGGGGTCCCCGCGTAATGCACGCGTGAACAGCCAGCCCGCGAACGCGCCTGTCAAGGTGAGCACCACGAAGGTATTCACCGGTGTCATGAAATAGATTTCGTAAAAATCAAGCGGTAGCACCAGGGCATGGATAAAGACCATCACGCCCGCAAAAAGCCCCAAAACAGCGCCCGCTAAAGCCCCGAACAGAAACGCCCCCATGACAACTGGCGCTAATACGAACATCAAGTACACTGGCTTATCATCGATGACGCTAAGCCGCCAGAAACCGAGCTGCGCGAACACCATGGCGGCAATGGCAGAAATCGCCAGGATAAGCATCACGAAGCGCACTTGCCTGTTCTGCTTGGCCATGCGCCCCCAGAAGCGATGCGCTACGGCGTGCTCTTCTTTCGCCGTCTTCGTCGCTTTTACGGCATTCGCCGCCTTCGCGGCTTCCATGCTTTTCTTTGCTGCTTCGGCTTCGCTCGCCATACTTGCCACCTTCTCGGTATCGACAGAAACAGGGTACCTCAAAAGCCAGCGAAATCAGTCGCAGGCGCTAACAACGCGCCTAATGTAACGCATGGAAATCCTTGAAACGAGCATCGCGCTTGCTCCCAAACACTATCCACTCCCAAACGCATCCCGGAACGTAACGCAATCCCACTTCCGCTCTATTTGAGCTGCTGGCTGTGACAAAAAATTTCGGTTCGATACGATTTTCCCGAAAAAAATTGCAGCATCGCTAGCGTCTCTTCATCAGCCACCTTTGATGCAGGCTCGACGAAACGCGACTCGAGGTGCAACAACAAGGTTAAACGCGGTGCTGCTACAAAGGCTTCGGCGAGAAACGCGCCTGCAGACGTCGCGATGCCCCATACTCGTCAGAGTAGTCCTGCTCGTCTGAGAACAGGGTCCCCTCTTCGTCGAACCATCCTTCGAACGAGAAACCCTCGCAGGGATAAGCGTGGTAGCCCTGCTCCCACTCACCGGTTTCCTTCCACTGAGCGTTGTAGATGGGGTTGAAGGAAAGCCCGACGGCGCCGCCATCGCAGGCAACGAGCTCAAGGGGAAGCGAACCATCACTGCCCGGCGCGCAAGCGCGCAAGGACACGAGGGGGTTTCCCGTGGCGTACAAGTGCCTCAACTGGGGATTCGCCGTCACATCAAGCTCGGTCAGCTGGTTGTTCTGGCAACGCAGGTACTTGAGCTTGGCGTTATTGGCGGTATCGAGCGAGGCTATGCGGTTGTCGTTGACGTACAGCTCGACCAATTCGGGGTCTTGCGATACGTCGATGCTGGAAAGGCGGTTCATGCCGATGTCGATGCCCTGGCAGGCGGGCAATCCCGTGGTCACGAGCTCCTCGATCTGGTTGCCCTGCAGTCCCAGGATGCGCAGGGTCGGCATATTCGAAACGTCTGCTGACGAGAGGCGGTTTCTATAAAGGTCCACGAACACAACGTTAGCGCAGCCAGATAAGTCCAAGGCTCCGACGAGATCGCAATCGCGCAGGTAGATCTCGAAGCTTTGCAGCGGATAGACGTCTTCGTTGAGTATGTGGATGCCCAAGCCGACGAATTTGCCGTCAACTTCCACGACGCCGACGGGAAAATCCTCACGGACGTTGGCCGCAGGCTCTTCAGCGTCTTCGTAGCTTTTGTCTTTAGGTGTAGTCTGCACGCGCCGGATGACGTGGTGAAGCGTTCGTGCCTTCTCCTCGTTGGTGACGCCTGCCTCGTCAGCTTGCGAGAAAAACGCCTCTATCCTGCCCTTATCGTGCTCGTTCACGTTCTGGCCTCCAACCTGCCTCAGCCATTACGGCTTAATCATACAGGCCAGAGAGGCTATTCGACAACGGGGTCTTCCGACCCAGCGGGCTTCACGCGGGCATGCACGCCCTTGACATGCATGATGGTCGATTCGCCTATCCGCACGAGGACGACATCGGGGTTGTAGGCGTACCTGAACTTGTAGCGGTAGCCGTATTCCTCCCATTCGCGGCCATCGACCAGCGTGTAGCGCTTGGTGCCGTCCCATCCGACGAACTCGCCCTCGATCTCGGCTTCTTCGACGTCATCGATGCGTTCGACCAGCTCCGATTCGCCAGCGACCGTCATCACCAGCTCTCCGTCGACTTCCTCGATGAGAACTTCGGGCATGTACTCCTCATGCTCCCAATAGCGGAACCGCGCCTGGCGCCAGTAGGTGCCGTCCTCGGTCTTGAAGACCGCTCCGTCATCGAATCCGTAAAACGGACCGTCAATATGTCCCCGATAGACTACTTTGCCCATGCGCATGATTCCTTACTCGAGGCTTTGCGCGAACATTCTATAGTCGAGCAATTCGACGGTCAATCATCGCATGGCTTAATTCAGCTTTTCGGCAGTTAGAAGGGGTTTTTGGCACTGCCTTTGCCACCGTTTTAGCATTCTTGGTGGCATATGCATACGCAACCTCTCCACTTGGCCAGACTCCTTTTTACTTCCCCGTTATCCGACCTTCCAAGAGCTGAGCATCATCGGAAAACGCTCTGCCGCAACAATTTCTGAGCCGACGGACCCTGCGCCAACCTGCTCGGCAAGGCGAAGAAGAGGAAGCCCGCTGACTGCGCCGAAGAGATGCGCGAGCTCGCCCTGGCCAACTTGGAGAAAGCCCGAGAAAAAGAACGCGCACTCCGCCCGGAGTAACGGGATCCCCTGATTAACCGGGCGGCTGACTATGCGCTAGCGTCAGGACTCGGTTCGAAACGCAGGCCGAGCTTATCGGCATATTCTGCTACGAACGAATCGGGCTGCCCGACCAACGTGAGGTTCGGGCACGAGAGGAACGACTCCGCGCATATGTCCGTGATGCTGGGGGGCAGGTATACGCTCGTCAAGCTGGAGCACTCCCGAAACGCCCATTCTCCGATGCTGGTGACGGTTGCGGGGATATGAACTTCTGTGAGGTTCTCGCAACCAGAGAAGAGCTCCTTGCGTAGACGCCTGATTCCCGCCGGCAGGGCAATCGCCTCCAGAGAGACGCAGCCTGAGAAAGCGCCCATACCCAACTCGCGCAACGTCCCTGGCAAGGAGACCCTCTTGAGCTCGCGGCACCCCGCAAAGCACCCGTTGCCCAAGGAAACAACCCCTTCGGGAACATCCGCCTCTTCCAAATCGCATCGGCTCCCTTCGTGGAAGAGGCTCCCCTCCTCGAAAGCAAATCCACGCGCGAGCATCTCTTCGGGCAGAACGCAGCTGGGCGTGCGGTTCTCGGCATCGCCGAAGTCTTGGGTAGAGCGGTCGTTTGACATCATGTCGTCGGCCTTCCCTCGAAGATGGAATATGCATCGGGCTTGTCAGGCACTATCCTACGCCAACAAGCCATGGAAATCATTAGGGAAAACGACCCCTATGGGCCAGTTGCCCGAATCGCCCGCCCTGGGGCGATCGGTCGCTCCAGGGCAATCGGTCATCCGGGGCATGTGGCCTCTGGCCGAAAGCCCCCTGCGCGAGATTCGCTACTTGCTGTAAAACGACGCGATGGCGGCGCTCATGGCATCGAGGTCGTGCCCTAACAGGCGGTTAAGTCCCCACAGATACTGCTTCTTGTCCGTGGAGAGCAGCAGCTCGCGCGTCTCAGGGTCGTTGTCCTTGAGCGCTTTATCCAATCCGTCAGCGGCTACTGCATCGTTGAGCGGGGCAGATCCCGGTAAGCCGTAGGAGGTATCTACCTTGAAGCACATCTCGTCATAGGCGAACTGGGCCATGTCGGATGCGCGCTCGTCACCTTTCTCGAGGCCCGCAAGGTAGGCGTCCTCGTCGGCGAGGGGCTCGGTACGCCGGCTCGTGTTATTCGAATCGAGCACGTAGGCGTATATCGTCGAGCCGTCCCAAGCCACGCGGAAGCTCTTGCTTGTCTCGAAGAGGTCGTTGACGGTGGCAAGCGGCAGGTACAGCGCACCATCCATCGCGCGCAGGTCGATGCCGTAGCGGGCGAAGTCTATCTCCACGGGGCTCGCCGCCCGTTCGACCGTCTCGCCTTCGAGCGCCAGGTACGGCGCGAGGCTTGTGGCAAGCGTGCTCGCCCCGTCGCCCTTGAGAAGGGGCTGGGAGACGAAGGCGGTGAAGCCGTCCGCAGCGAAGGTGTCCTTGCCCGCGTCGGCAGTGGCCTTCGTGCCGTCCTCGACCGTGAGCGTGAACACTCCGCCATCGCTTGCAACCACGTCCATCTGTCCCCTTTGATGTTTTCCAATCGTTGGGGACTATCTCCTGTGTTCCCCGAGGCGCTCGGCATACTCCCTGCCGCCGAGCCACCCCTTGCCGCTCGGCAAGACGGCGCTGATGGAATAGCACATTAAAGCGCTTCCCGCGAAGCATCCCACCCGAGGTGGCTAAGGCGGCAGGCCCTCCGGTGCTGATACTGGTTGCAACAAACAGACAGGCTCGCGAAACGTGAGGAGAGCGTTCGGGTGAGGCGAAACTCCATTCCGTCAAAGCTGTCAGCCGCCATGGCACTGGCGACATGCTCCCTCCTTCTGGTTCTCGGGCTGGTATGCGGTTCCGCGTACGGCAACGCACAATCCGACAACGGTGCAGCCGGCAACCAAACACCGCTTGCAACCGGATCGATCAGCAACCCCACGCAGATGGCAGCTGGTTCAAAATCGGCCGTTTACAACATCGGATCGGGAAACTGCACGTGCAACGACCCCAATACGGAATACACGATCGTCGGCACGTCCACGAATGGATCGACCGTAAAGATCAAGGGCGGCAGCGAGCAGAACCCCATTCACGTGATCCTCGACAACGTGACGATCGACCAGGGTTCCGTGAAGCCGTCTTGTTCGCCGATCACCGTCGAGAGCGGGTACGCCATCATAAAGCTGCGGGGAACGAACGTGCTAAAGGCGGGCTATAAGCACAACGGCGGAATTCTCGACAAGCTGGTGCATGACGATGGCCTTGCGGGCCTTTGCGTACCAAAGGGCTCAACGTGCATTATCACGTCGGTTGACGGCGACGGCTCCACGAACGGCTCGCTCGAGGCGCATGGCGGTCACGACAAATACGGCGGTGCAGGCATAGGCACGAACTACAACGATAACACAGGCTCGATTTACATCAATGGCGGCACCATAAAGGCCTACGGTGCGCACAGTGCCGCCGGAATCGGAAGCGGCCGCGACGGTGAATGTTACACCGTGTGCATCCAGGGCGGCGACGTATGGGCGTGGGGTGGCACATACGCTGCAGGCATAGGCGGCGGCGACGCGGTGGGCGTGAGCACGGGCGGAACAACCCATGACCTCTGGGTCCACGGCGGCACCGTCCACGCATACGGCGGCGACAACGGCGGCGCGGGCATCGGCGGCTCCGAAGGCGGCGGCACCGGCTCGATAACCATAACGGGCGGCAACATCACCGCCTATGGGTGCGGAGAGCATGGCTCGAAAGGCAGTGCCGCCGGCATCGGAAGCGGCGATGGCGAGAAGTGCGGAACCATCAAGATCGGCCAGGGCTCCGGCGAACTGACGATCAACGCGAAGGGCTACGGGGAAGGCGCAGGCATCGGAGGCGCAAACTGCAAGTCGGGCACCATCGACATCAAACTCCGCAGCGGTACCATCACGGCAACGGGAGGACCCGAAGCAGCCGGCATCGGGAGCGGCGATGACGAGAGCGGCGCCATCAACATCAAGGGTAACGGCACCATCAACGCATATGCGGGTTGGAAGTCGGCTGCCATTGGCGCGGGCGATCAGGGGCATTCGGGGCCCATCAACATCAACGGCAACAGCTCGCGCCTCAACATCAACGCGTATGCGCCAAAGCCTCAAAATCCCGGTGAGAGCTTCGTCTCGTATGCCGCGATAATCGGCGCGGGCGACGGCAGCGCGAGCGACATCTCCATCAACAACGCCAACATCAACCTGAACGGCTCGCCGACTGCCACTATCGAGGGGGCGGGCATCGGCACCGGATCGAGTAACGACCTTTCGTTGAAAGACGGAGGCATCGGCACCATCACCATAAGCAACGCGCAGATCCGTTTCCACAGCATCCATCAGATGGACGGCGCCGGAATCGGCGCCGGTTATGGCTCGAATATCAAGACCATCACGCTCGACAACGTGGATTACGAAGGACCCACCATCGGCAGCTCGTGCAGCGACCGCTTTGGAACCGACGAAAATAGCATGGGCTCGATTTCCATTTCCAATTCGAACATCAAGGCCACCGCCCGGGGAGATCGCAAGCGGAACCATGCGGGCATCGGCACGGGTCCGTACGGAACAATCGAATCGATTTCCATTTCAAACTCCGACATTGAGGCGAAGGGCGCGTACGGCGGAGCAGGCATCGGTTCGGGCGGAATGTTCGTCAATCCCGGTCAGGCGCTTCATCCCATCACGTCAAGCGACGGGAAGTGCGGGTCTGTGACCATCATCGGCCCTGGCAGGGTGAAGGCCACAGGCAGTGAGGGCGGTGCCGGGATCGGTAGCGGTGCGCTCGCGTCCGTCTATGGGGAAATCGGCATTTCACGAGGCGCCATAGTCGAAGCCTTTGGAGGAGATGACGGCGGCGCAGGCATCGGCGGCGGGAAACTATGCAGCTGTGCTGACATCTCCATCGACGGTGCGACCGTGACCGCAACTGGCGGATCGGCAGCAGCGGGCATAGGATCGGGAGGCGTCTCCGACTCGACGGTTCTCAGCGGCGTCATTCAGGCGACGTGGAACACCGTCTGCGGGAGCATATCGATTTCGGGCAAGAGCAACGTGACGGCAAAGGGTGGCACCGGGGCTGCCGGCATCGGCTTGGGCCAAGGTGCTCAAATGGAGTCTAGCAGCGGCATCACCATCAGCGGAGGCACGGTGAACGCCCAAGGCGGCACGCGCGGTGCGGGTATCGGCGCCGGCTGCGAAAGCGGATTGGGCCGTGGCGCCGAAGCACGCCGCATCAAGATTGAAGGCGAAGCGAAGGTTACGGCAACAGGCGGCGCCGGAGCGGCCGGCATCGGCGGTGGCTACGAGGGCGGCGTGGAGCAGTGCCACATCAACCTTTCGAAGACCGATCCCGAAATAGCGTTCGTCATCGCTCGCGGGGGTGACGGAGCGGCAGGTATCGGTGCCGGCGCGTCAAGCAGGCAGAGCACGAGCAAAGGCACCTTGGATGGCGCTCACGACGCGAAATCCATAAGCATTAGCGGCGGTTTCGTTGCCGCTTACGGCGGAAACGGCTCGGAGAGCTCCGAGGAGGGCAGGACCGGCTCCGGAGCGGGTATCGGCGGCGGCTCGTACCAAGGCGACCTGGAGGGCTGCACGATCTCTGGTGGTGTCGTGGTCGCGCAAGGCGGGGCAAGGGCGAGCGGCGCTCCCTCGGGCTACATCGATGCCGAGGACATTGGCCACGGCGGCAGCCGCGATGGCGGTGACGATGGCAGCGACAGCATCTACATTCAGGGCGGCACGGTCGTCGGCAAGGTGAACGAAAACGAGCGCGTGCTCGTCACGGGCGGAAGCGTGATGCATCGGTTCGCATTCGAAAAGGCGACCAAGTCAAATTTCGAGTTCGAACCCGTATATCAAAACGCAATCGCAATTGACACCAAGCCGCTTGTTCCATTCAGGTTCGCGGATCGGATGTTCTACAAGCTGGGGCTTTCGAGCACGTCAGCCGGCTACTTCCACTGCGCTGACGTCTTCGCCATCGCCGATGGCGAGAACCGCGCGAAAGCATACCTGTACCTTCCCGCCGGCGATTCGGATGCAACCGCCGCTTTCGTTAAGCCCGCCGACGTTACGCTTAACTACTATGGCACGACAACCGCAAAGCAATATCCCAACTACGCCACGGACACGAACGTTTTGAAGATGGGGGCGCCCATCGCCATCGTACCCAAGAGGCGCTCAGCCGATCTCGTCGAAGGCCAGCCTTACATCGTGCGCGTGGGGGATTTAAGCGGCGCGCTCGGCGATGGCGATACCGCGTGTTACACCTCGGCTGAAAACGCGAAGTACGAAGGCTACCGCATGGCGGACGACACGATGAACAGCGACGTAAGCCAAGTTCCGATTTACACGAACTATGCCGACAACGGCAGAACTTATACAGATGTCACAGTGATCCCAGGGTCCGCCGGTGAAACGATGAGGCTCACCGCCAAACTGAACGGCATATCAGAGGCATCCGATCTGTACTGGGGCGATGGCGAGACAGTCTTCGAGAAGGTCATCCAGACGACCCCTCCCTATGTGGAGATCACAAACGCAGATGAACTCACGAAGGACTACGACGGCAAGCCTGCGATCAACCCCCAATTCGACACGAACGGCACGATCACGCGCATCCGATGCTTGGGGCAGTGGGGGACCACGTACGATGTGACCGTCACTTCGACCGATGCCCCTTACATGCCCACAGAGGTCGGCTACTATGAAGTCACCGTGTGGGCACAGCGCGACGGGCAGACGGTGACCGATTCGGCTTCATTCAAGATCGTCGAACCCGCGCAGCTGAAGGATCTGAGCGTGCAAATCGTCGAGGACCCGACGAAATACTACGATGGCGAACCTGTCGACGACCCCGCCGTGAAGGTGCTTGCGGACGATGTTGACGTGACTGGCCAGGCGCAGGTCACGTACTCATATGCGCCAGGTTCCTCCAATCCCGTCCAGCCCGGCGTGTACCTTGTCACCGCGACGGCGACGCTCGACGGGGTTTCGGCGAGCGATACGCGCTTGTTCCTCATCCGCAAGCTTCCAGAGCCCCTGCCCTATGTAAAGATAACAAATGCGAACGAGCTTTCGAAAACCTATGACGGCAATCCCGTGGCGGATGTCGAGTATGATACGAACGCCACCGTCACGGGCATTTCGTACGTCGGCCAGAAAGCCACTGCGTACGGAACCACCGAGCCTTACGGGCCCACAGATGACAAGCCTGCGCAAGTCGGCACATATTCCGTCACCGTGAACGTGGAACTCTCCGGACAGGAGGCCTCTGACACGGCGGCCTTCGAGATTTCCGAGAACACCGACCAGAAGAAGAAGCCGTACCTCGCAATCGACGATCCGTCCAAGACATACGACACGCAAGTGGTCGATCCTGTTGTGTGGTGTATGGGCGATGGCGAAGTGTCGCTTGCGTACCGCACGCAGAGCGGCGAGGAGCTGAGCAGCGCCCCCAAGGACGCAGGTGCCTACATCCTTACAGCCAGCGTCACCGAAACCGATCGGTATGAAGGCGCACGTTGCGAGCGAGCGTTCACCATCACGCCGAAGGACGGCGTTCTCGCGCTGGCGGCAAGCGTCGATGACGAAGGGAAGGCTTCGGTCTCTATCGTCCTTTCGGGCGTTTACGGCGATGTCGTCGGGAACACGATAAGCGTCACGCTAGGCGAGAAAGCTGCCGAAGCCACGATCGAGGAATCGGATGGCGTTTTCAGGGCCGCTTGCTCGTTCGATGGAATCGCGCCGGGGGTTTACACGGTGAAAGCCAGTTTCGCAAACAGGAACTACCTCGTTGCGGATGCTTCCGCAACGCTCGAGGTGCCGCTGCCAAATCCCGACGTGCAGGTGAAGATCGTCGGCGATTTGGACAAGGTGTACGACGGCAAGCCCGCCGACTATCCCGAAGTGGAGGCAACTGCCGGGGCTGACCTGGCGTTCGCGTACACGCCAGGTCAATCCAGTCCGTCCGAGCCCGGCGTGTACCTGGTCACCGCGACGGCGACACTTGACGGGGTTTCCGCGAGCGACACACGCCTGTTCCTCATCCGCAAGTGCCCGATCACGCTGACCGTCGATGTGTCGGACAAGGAATACGACGGCAAGCCTGCAACGGTGACCACGACGTTCAAAGCCGAGAACGGCAAGCCTGTCGATCAGGCTCAGGAAATCCAGCTCTCCTACTACAAGGAGCAGGACGACGGCACGCTTGGCGACAAGCTCGATACGGCCCCTGTCGATGTTGGAAGCTACCGCGTGGTGGCTTCCACGCCCGGCAGCTCGCATTACGGCGCCGCAGAGGCAAGCGCCACGTTCACCATCCTCGACAAGCCAGAGCCGTTCCTCTTCGTCGACATGCCCGAGAGGCTCGTGTATGACGCTCAGGCCATCGACTATCCTCTTGTGTGGAGCTACTCCGATGGCGAGACGGTTATCACCTACTACGACAATGATGGCAATGCGCTTAGCGGTGCGCCCAAGGACGCAGGGAACTACAGCGTCGAGGTGAGCGTTTCCGAGACTGCAAAATATCGAGCCGTATCGAGCGGCAGGATACCGTTTGCCATCCTCCCCCGTCCCGCCACCCTCGTGATCACAGCCGTTGGCGACCAATCGACGGAAAGCGCCGAAGTCATCGTGACGATCGTTGGTGCACTTTCCGATATCGAGGGCAAGTTCGTCGACCTCGATGTCGCGTACGACGAGCCCGGCGCCATGAGCACCCGGCGCATGCGCGTCGCCCGCCTTAACGCGCAAGCTGCCGCCAATGCTCAGGCGCAAATCGAAATCGACAGTGGGTCGCTTGTCGCGACGCACGAATTCCCCCATGTCGGCGCCGGCGAGTACGAGGTGACGGCCAGCTATTCGAAAGACCCGAACTATATCGTGAAGGACGAGACCGAGCATTTCGACAAGCGGGTGAGGGGTTATCGCATCGCGGCTGAAGACAAGACGGTGACATTCGGCGTTGCGCCGTTTGCCGTCCAGGCCAAGGTGCGGGATAGCAACGGGTCGGAGGTTGCAGACCCTGCCCTTTCGTATTCTCGGATTTCGAGCGAGGATCTTCCGATGGTGGAAGACAACGTCATCGAACTTGACGATAAGGGAATCGTGAGCGTGCGAAATGCCGGCGTTTCGGCAGTCCGCGTGGACGTAGCCGGCAATGACACCCATGAAGGAAACTTCGACTATGCCATGATCACCGTCGAGAAAGCGCCGCTACCCCTAACCGTTACGGCTCAGGACAAAGTCGCCGACGGCAAGCCCGCCGAAGTCGCCTACTCCGTGGACGATGCGGCTTATCCTGCGCGTTATAGCGGCGATATTGCGCTTGCCTACTTCCGCGAAAGCGCCGGTGCGCGCACGCAGCTCGACGCGGCGCCAACCGAGAGTGGATCCTATGTGGTCGTAGCTACGGCTGCAGGTGATAGGAATTACGACGCCGCCGTTGCTGAAGCGAGTTTCAAGATCAAAGCTTCGAGCGATCCTGACAATCCTGACAATCCTGACAATCCTGACAATCCTGACAATCCTGACAATCCTGACAATCCTGACAATCCTGACAATCCTGACAATCCCGACAATCCCGACAATCCCGACAATCCCGACAATCCCGACAATCCCGACAATCCCGACAATCCCGACAATCCCGACAATCCCGACAAT
>JAFRGA010000018.1 GCA_017434045.1 Eggerthellaceae bacterium | reverse complement strand
TTCACCATCTCGCGCACGATGGGCCAGAGGTAGTCCGTGAGCTCATCGTCGTCTTCGGGCGTGAGGTCGGTGTTGCCGCTCCGGATGAGCCCCATCTTCAGGTGGTCGATGGAGAGGTAGGGGTAGCCGTACTCCTCGAGCATGCGCTGCGCCAGGAGGGTCTTGCCGGCGTGCGATGCGCCGGCTATCAGGATGACCATAGCCTCGCCCCCAGCTCCCTTTTCGCCTTCTCGAGGTCGCTGCACGTGAGGATCGGGATGAGGGCGTTGATCTCCTCGATCTCCCTGTCCCACCACCTGAAGGCCAGGAGCAGGTCGACGAGCTCGTCGTCGAAGCGCTTCCTCAAGATTTTGGCGGGATTGCCGACGACAATGGTGTAGGGTCCAACGTCGCTTCCCACAACGCTGTTGGCGCCGATTATCGCGCCGTCGCCGACGTGCACGCCCGGGAGGATGACCGCGTTCTGGCCTATCCAGACGTCGTTGCCGATGACCGTGTCGCCCTTGAGCGGCAGGTCTTCCGGCGACGGCGGCTCCATGTCCCAGGCCTCGAGCGTGTAGAACGGGAACGTGGTGATCGCGTTCATCTGGTGGTTCGCGCCGTTCATCACGAACTCGACGCCTGCGGCTATCTGGCAGAACTTGCCGATGACGAGCCTGTCCCCGTTCCACTCGTAGAGGTGGGTAACGTGGCTCTCGAACTCGGAGTCCGCGATGTAGGTGAAGTCGCCCACGACGATGCTGGGGTTCGTGACGGTCGGCTTCACGTAGATCTCGTTCTCGTACCCGGCCACCGGGTGGACGGCGTTCGGATCCGGCGCTTTCTCGCTCTTCATCTGGCACACCCTCCCATGCTTGCTGCAGAACGCTGCCTTTCCCGATATTTTAAGGCATGGCGTCGCTGGTAGGTGCTTTCTCGCAGCCGGCGGCTGACGGGAGGGGGCCGCGCTTGCGCCGCCGGCGAGCCGTAGCTCGCATTACGCGATCATCGGCGATGCATGGAACGGTTATCGGCGCATCGCGGAATCCCGATCGGATAAGCGTGCCGTAAGCACCAGGTAGCATGATATGGCGTAAGCGAAATCAGCGGTCTCCTCAAAGGACGCGGCAGCTATTAGCCCCTCGGCGCTAGCATCTTGCTCATACCCTGCGCCGAGGGGTTGCCCGGGGCCGAAAGGCCCCGGGCCGTCAAGCCCGGGGCGAGGTCCTACCCCAAGGGCGAGAGCGCGTTGATGTGGTGGCGGAGAAGTGCCCGGCTGTCGCCGATCAAGAGCATGCCCACGATGTCGTAGCGGACTTCGACGGACTCGGTATCGCTCGCTGCAAGGTACGCAGCCGCGATCCGCTCGAACGCCTTGCGGTCGGGCTTCTCCTCGGGGATGCCGGCGCCCGCGTCCTCGCTCAGCTGGCAGTCGATGAAAACCAGCGTCCCGTCCTCGTCCTCGGCGACGAAGTCGATGCTGTCGTGGCCGTGGCACCATCCGTCTTCGAGCACCTCGTAGCCTTTGAGCTCCAGGTAGCGCCTTGCGCCCCGCTTGGCCCTTGCGTTCGTAGTCTCCATGGTTTGACCTCCTTGTTGGTTGCGGCCCGCCCCTGTGGCGCGCCTTGTGGCCCTAGAGCGGCGCCGGTTCCCGGAGGGTGCAAGGGAGGAAGCGAAACCCGGAGGGCCCGAGTTTTCCGGTCGTGAACATGGGAGGCTGTCGGAAAAGTTTTCGCGGCCCTTGCGGCCGTGAGGGGTTCGGTGCGAGCGTGGAGGGTCCAAGGAGAGTGCAGGGTCGGAACGCGGCCTGAGGAGGGTCGCCGGAGGCGCGTGCAAGGGTTGCTGGGTGTTTCTGCGTAGCGGATAAGGCGGAAGGCGGTGCTATTGACGGATTCGTGCTTATGAGCACGTATTTGTCAACGGGGCGGGTGCAGCGTGTTCAGTGTGGCGGCAAGGTGTGAAAGGCGAAGGCTCGGGCTATCCCCGCGAAAGCCCTTCGGCATCGATTGCGCGTACTGAGCGTACCGGCAAGAAGGCCGAAGGACAGCAGGGGCTTACGGTGCATATGTGCGCGATCTCGGTAACTGCGTTCAGCACGAACGAGCGCTTTGTTCCCTTGGGGTTCGACGCGTGTCCAACGCGCGGATTCGACGGCTGCTGACGGCACGTAGGTCAGCTGTAAGACGCTCTGTCGGGGCGCATATGGGCAGCCAGAGCCGAGTCGGGGCTTCACATGAACGAGAGCGCCACGCGCGCGATAATGCGGAGCGCAATGGCAATCGCCTTTACCATGGCGTCCTTTCCGGCGCGGGCCCGCAGGCCCGCGCCTTTGTCGTTGCGGCTACTTGCGCGGCCTGATGCGCGCCATCGGCCCGTGGACGTAGTTGTTCGAGTTCCAGCTGAAGTCGCCGTCGTGGTCCATCCAGGCCACGTAGGGCAGGTCCGGGTAGGTGACCTCGGTCTTGCCGTCCTCGGCCTCCACCCACACCGAGATCCTGTTGAACTCGGGCTGGCCGAAGCCCACGACCGGGTAGGCCTTCCAGTCGTCGTAGTGCGAGAACATCCAGACCTCGTCGCCGACCTGGAGCTCGCCGACGGGCACCTCGACGGAGTCCAGGAACTCGCCGAGGCGCTCGCCCTCGGGCATCGAGCGGTCGAAGTCGCGCAGCATCTCGTCGAAGTCGTACTCCTGCTGCTCGGCGTACCCGTCGTAGAGGCCGGCGCGCTCGACGATCTTCCAGCCCTCGATGACGTAGATGCCGTTGTCGCCGGGGTCCATGCGCTCGTCGTCGCTGTAGGGCATGATGCCGACGCAGTTGGTGCCGCCGAAGAAGTTGCCGAGGACCTGCGCCATCCTGGCCCATCCGTAGTCGTCCTTGGCCGGGTCGCGGTAGCCCTTGAGCTCGCAATACCGGAGCAGCGGCTCGATGGTGTCCCTTCCGCCGTTCCAGTGCACGTAGCAGCCGATCTTTCTCTCCGGCGTGGTGATGACGGCCCTGTTTCCCATGATTGACCTCCCTTGAGCTGGGGCCCGCCCCTTGCGTGCCCGTTGGCCCCGGGAGCATCGGGGTTGCCGGCGCGTGCAAGGGTCCTAAGCGGAAACCGGAGGCTTCGAGCTTCCGTCGATGCCGTCCGATGCGCGGAAGGTTTTCCGCGCCCTTGCTCGCGTCGGCGTCCTCGATGAGCATGCGGGTGCCGAGGGACGAGCGGGGCGGGCCGTGCTGGAGGTCTGTCGTGGAACGGGCCGGCGTCATCCGCGGATGCGCGTCACATCCATCTAAGGACGGCCTTCGCGAGCCATTTCGCGAACCGCAGAACGGCTCCAAGGATGCGCTTAAGCATGGGCGGCCTCCAATCGCTCGGCCTCCGCAAGCATCGCACGCAGCTGGTCGGCGGTGAACACGAGTGCGGGCGTCGGCGGAGCTTCTGGCGCTGTCATGTCGCCCTCGACGATGCTCGACATGTCCACGTCGAAGGCGCCCTCGACGTTTCCTACAGCGGCGCGCTTGGCGTCGGGGTCGACGTCCGCGTAGGTGTTCAGAGTCATCGCCACGTTGGCGTGTCCGAGGTAGCTAGCCACGGTGCGCACGTCGGTGCCGGAGGCGATCATCATGGTGGCGAACGTGTGGCGCAGGTCGTGGAACGTGCAGTGAAACCCGTTCATCTTGCAGAACGCTGCGAACTCCTTCCCGAGCAGTTGGGGGTTGTACGGCCGGCTGTTGGGCTCCTGGGTGCCGAGGATGCAGGGATCTGCCGCGGCGATGCCGAACTCCTTAAGCGTGCGTGCGGAGTCCCGCTTCATGGCGCTGGGCGAAGGCGCGCAAGGGCATGGGGCCGGCTGCGCTGGCGAAGATAGACGAGCTGTTCGAGGCCGTCTCCCGCCAGACCGTGTCGCTGCCCGGGGCGGCGGGAACCGAAGAGCTCATCAAGCTCGAGGCATCCTACCTGCTCGCGACCCTGAAATCGCGCAAGGATGTCGCTGCAAGGAGGGACGAAGCGCTCTCTGCGATGCCAGAGGCCCAGATCCTGATGACGCTGCCCGGCTTGGGCGCCGTGACGTGCGCGACGTTCCTCTCCGAAGTCGGGGACGTCTCGAGGTTCGGCTCGGCGGCCAAGCTGGCCGCCTACGCGGGCCTCGCGCCGCGTGTCAGGCAATCGGGGACGACGGTGCATTCCGTTACCAAGCCGCGCGGCGGCAACCGCAGGCTCAAGCGGGTCCTCGTACTGTCTGCGAGCAAGTCCATACTCTTCTGCGACGAGTCGCGTGCGTACTACGAGAGGAAGAGGTCCGAAGGGCGGAGCTACGGATCGGCGGTCACCGCCCTGGCGAGAAGGAGGCTGAACGTCATGTACGCGATGCTGCGTGACGGGAAGCCCTACGAAAAGAATAACGGCTAGCCCGATTCCACCCGATGCCAGCCGCATCCTTGCATGCCCCATTGTAGCAGGGGCTGGCGTCAGCATGCCCATCGATGCATGAAGGATGTCGCATCGGAGGCTCGCCCGAAAACTCGCAGAAAATAGTAGGTTGACAAAAGGGCCTATAACCCATCGCCTATGCCCAGAAGTCCGGGAAGCCGAGTTTTATCAAGGCCGAGGTGAAATCGCCGAAGCGCTCGGGATGGTCGTTGTGCCCGGAGAATGAGATGCATGTGCCATCCGATAGGCAGACCATGAGCTCCCATCCGTCTCCGTCGAGCATCGGCATCCTCGCATTGACTGGCGGACATCGGTTAACTCGGATTCGCAGGTACGTAGAAAGTGCTCGGATGTATCTTTTGTTCTAGCCGCCTATTGAAACTCTTCGTCTGGGGAACTACCTATCGGATTCAACATAGACATCGGTAGCATCAACACCAAGCGCTGACGTTTTGACGCTACCCCGTTACCAACATGCGAACGGTGACGATAGCAACGATGCAGGCAACGACAAAAGGCCGCAACGTTTGCGTCGCGGCCTTTTGTCGAACGAGAAAAGTGAACAGAAATTGTTACTCCCAGATTGCTGCTATGCTTCGTCGACTTGCACTGCGGAGACAGCGTTGGTTCCCTTGGGAAGGGCGAGCATGAACAGGCCACCGAAGATGACCAGGAAACCGGTGCCGATCATGAGAGCAGTGGGAGAGCCGCCGCCCAGCATGCCGGCGAGCGGAGCGACCACGTAGGCGGGCAGAAGGCCGGCGCCCAGGTTTTGGAAGCTGGACTGAACGCCGCCGACTGCGCCGAGATGCTCGGGCTTCACGCCGGGGATGACTGCCGGAAGGGTCTTGCCAATCGGGAGGATGAGGCCCATGAAGACGCCTTGGAGAATCACGATGATGAACGTGATTGCGCCGATGGGGAGCATGAAGATAACGATGTTAGACAGGCCCATGAGGACTGCGGCGATGAAGAAGATGACCTTGAGGTTCTTGGCCTTGGCCAACAGACTCGGCATGGCAACGCCACCGATACCGACGGCGACCATGTTGACGGCGCCGATGTTGCCCGATAGTTCGGGGTCGCCGGTAATGGCAACGAGACCGGAAACCAGATAGCTGTTCTCTGCGATGGATGCGCCGAATGCGAAGAACATGACGAACGAAATGATCCACACATACTTGTTCTTCAGAACTTCACCCAGATAAGCGGTCATGGGTTCAGCGCTGTCCAGGGTCTCTCCATCAGGGTGGGTACGGCCGAGGATAATCCACAGGACCAGGCAGGCAACGGTACAGGCAGCGCCGATGATGAAACCGGTTTGGGGGTTGTCCAGGATCGGGCCGACCTTCATGGCGATAGCGCCACCGCCGGCGGTTGCGCCCAGGATGTACACACCCATGGCGATGGAGGTCCACTTACCAGGGAACCAGAGCCTGAACAGTTTCGCCGAGTTGGCGTTCAAAGCCGCCAGCGACAGACCCAGTAAGAAGCTGCCGCCGAGCATGACGGCGTAATTCATGGTCATCGCACGGACGATTGCGCCGACGGATGCGATTGCCAAAGCGATAATCATGACGTGACGGATGGACTTGCGGTCAGCCCATGCGCCACCGACGAGACCGAACAGAAAGCCCGTGATGTACGGGATGGTCGCGAGCATTGAGAATTCGACGACGCTCAATCCAACTGCCGGGCTCATAAGCAAACCACCCATGCCCATGGTGATGATTAATGCAACCTGCAGGCCGCAATGAACAAGGAACGCTAGGACTAGGATTGCCCAGCGATAACTGTATACCTTCACTTCTTCCACTTGAAACTCCTCCGCTCCAAAACGGATATTGAAAAAGAGCGATGCATCCAAAACCAACCGATTCGATCGGCAGCATGTCTTCTTGCATCTCTTATGACGGTCGTTGGATTGCCGTATTCAGACGATTGGTGGACTCAGCGTCTTCTGATTGCGACAATGCCGTTGCGACTTGTCATCCAGTCTAGAGAGGTGATGTCTTGGGTTCATTTGTCGCAATAATCACTATTTGGTCAACAATTGAGCAACGTGTGCAATGAGGGAGCGGAAAAGCACGTCGATTTGTCGCTCTTTTCACAATTCGAGCAACCATTGAGCAATGTGGGCAATGCTAAAGGAGCAGGAACCCCATAGCATTCATGGCGTAATTTGGCGGTTGCCATGTCATTAACACTCGAGAGAGGGGATACCCATGGCTCAAGAATTCGAATGGAAAACCGAGCTCGATGATGAGACTATCATCAGGACTCATGCATGGTCGCCTCCGGGATGCCATCCCGTAGGATGCGGCCTGCAACTGCACGTGAAGGACGGTAAAATCGTTAAGGTTGAAGGCGATCCGACCCACCCCATCACACGTGGCGCGCTTTGCCCGCGTTGCCTTGCCCTCAAAGAATTCATCTATCATCCCGATAGAATTCTCCATCCCATGAAGCGCGCCCGCGAAGACCGTGGTCTGAATAAATGGGAGCAAATCACTTGGGACGAGGCATACGATATCATCGAAGAAAACGCGAAGCGCATCATCGCGGAATACGGCGAGGAATCCATCATCGTCTTCGGCGGCACGGGCCGTCAGGCCAACACCTACTATCCCCTGATGGCGTTCATGGTGTTCGGCTCGCCCAACGCATGCTACGCTCAATCCGGCTGGTCGTGTTACGGTCCGCGCGCGACAATTACTGCCCATCTCATGGGTGGTGGCTATCCCGAAATCGATAACGCATGCCGTTACCCCGACCGTTACGACCATCCTGGTTGGGAAGCTCCCAAGTACATCCTCATGTGGGGCAAGGAGCCGCTCAAGTCGAATCCTGACGGATTCTGGGGACACTCCGTAATCGATCTCATGAGACGCGGCACGAAGCTCATCTGCGTCGACCCGCGCATCCATTGGCTGGCAACCCGTGCTGAGCAGGTCATCCAGCTCCGTCCCGGCACCGACACGGCCCTCGCTCTCGCGATGCTCAACCACATCGTTGAGAATAAACTCTATGACAAGGACTTCGTCGACAGGTGGTGCTACGGCTTCGACGAGTTCGCAGAACGCGTCAAGCAGTATCCGCCTTCCTGGGCAGCTCAGATTTGCCAGGTTCCCGAAGAGCAGATCATTGATGTTGCCACTAAGTTTGCGACCTGCAAGCACAGTGCGCTGGGCTGGGGCCTGGCGGTCGACCAGAACCCCAACGGCGTGCAGCTCGCTCAGGCGCTGCTGAGCCTGTTAGCCATCACGGGCAACTTGGACGAACCGGGCGGATGCACGCTCGGCACCCCCATCGCTGGCGATGACGATCCCGCTCGCGATATGGCTCGCTGGGGTTACGAGGCTGGCGTGCTCAAACCTGACGTATGGGCACGCAGGCTCGGGGCTTCCGAGTATCCTGGGTTCTCCACGATCATGAACCAGTGCCATCCTGACTTCACGCTCAACGCAATGCAAACGGGCGAGTACACGTGCCACATGGCTTACTTCCACAGCTCGAACGTGGTGTCCGGCGCCATCGCCGCACAGCCCGACAAGTGGTACGAGGCTCTGAAGGATGTTGACTTCGCCGTCGCGCAGGAGCCATTCATGAATCCGACGGCCATGGCGCTCGCAGACGTGTTCCTGCCGCTCGCCACGTTTGCCGAGCATAACGGTCATGTACAACCACATTACGGTCTTAACGCCGCTTTCGAAGCTGCCATCAACAAGGCTGTAACCGTTGGCGAATGCAAGTGTGATATCGAGATCATGATCGATCTTGGCAAGCGCATGCACCCACATTTCTGGAGCCAATTCGAAAGCGTTGAAGACTACCTCGAGAAGAGGGTTATCCCCAAGGACATGACGTTCGACGACTTCCGCAAGGCCGGCGTCATTCAACCTGAAGAGGTGTATCGCAAGTACGAGAAGGGTATGCTGCGCCCTGATGGACAGGTCGGCTTCCTCACACGTACTGGCAGGTTCGAGCTCTGGTCGACTGCTTTCCCAGAGTTCGGCGAAGATCCGCTGCCCTACTACATGGAACCGCCGTTCTCGCCGTACAACGAGGACCTGGATCCGGCCATCAAAGAAGAGTACCCGCTAATCCTTACCACTGGTGCACGCACATACGTGTCGTTCCACTCCGAGCACCGTCAGATCCAGAGCCTGCGCGACATGGTCCCCGATCCGCTGCTTGACATGAATCCCGAAGACGCAGAGAAGCTTGGCATCAAGGACGGCGACTGGGTCCTCATTGAGAACCAATTTGGCAAGTGCAGGCAGCGCGCCAATGTGACTCCGACCATCCTACCAGGTGTCGTTCATGCGATGCATGCTTGGTGGTATCCGGAGAAGGACCCCAATGCGCCGAGCCTGTTCGGAGCCTACGAGTCCAACATCAACACTTTGCTGCCCAACGGCTACATAGGAAAGATTGGCTTCGGAGACACCTTCAAAGCCAATCTGTGCAAGGTTTCCAAAGACGAGAAGATGGAGGTATAGCAATGAAGGGCGACGCTCTGTTTATCGATTACGAATATTGCTCTGGTTGCAAGTCTTGTGAGATAGCTTGCCGTAACGAGCATGACTTCAAGCGCGGCCAGTGGGGCATCAGGGTGCTCGAGGATAAGCCGTGGCAACTGGACGACGGTTCTTGGAACTGGAATTACATTCCGCTCCCGTCTAAATTGTGCGATTTGTGTGCCGACAAAGTATCACGTGGCGAAGAGCCCAGCTGCGTTATGCACTGCCAAGCAAAGGTCATCGAGTTCGGCAGCTACGACGAGCTAATCGCCAAGGTGGCTGACAAGCCCAAGACGATGATCATCAGACCGTAACGTCATCCAGCCTCTTGCAATGGGGGAGGTCGGGCGCCATTATCGGACGTCCGATTTCCCCCATCTTGTCGTTTAAGAGAGTAGCGCGATTTCGGCTGAAATACTGAAAGCCGATTGCCGTTGGGGTGAAAAAGATGTGTTTGATCTGCATGAAATGCGGACGATGTCCTGGAATAGAGCCCGAAAGCGATGCGTCGGGAGCGCTGCGGCGAAGAATCGCGTGTTTGAAATGCAGTTTACCCCTCGAAGACGGCGACTCCATCTGCCCGCATTGCGGTGCCATTGCCCTCGTTCCTCCTGGCGCCTCCTCAAGCGCGACGAAGGCGCTCGATACGCACAGGCTGTAGGAACGCACCTTACTGCTGTGCGCGTTCTGATTGCCGGTTGTTCTTGCGAACGGGGACGCTTGGGTCGAAGATCATCATGCCGGCATATATGTTTCCCAGGGTTGAAGTGCCGCACGATGGGCACATGGAAACTCCGGGGCGAATAACCTCGGCGCAAGTTTTGCAGCGAATGACGGCCTTATACGAAAATTTGCCGCATTGGTTACATCCCGAGCATTGATAGCACAACGTGGTCTCCCTCGCCCAAATCCCAATTACACAAGCATAGGCTGAATGCTATTGTCGCTTCCGGTAAGACGCATTGGGCGTGTTGCTCAATCCTAGCCTTCGATTGATACATTGTGGTTCATGCCGATAATCCTTCCAATCAATAGACTTTTCATTGGACTCAGCAATCCGACGAGAGGGTCTAGGAGGTTTCATATGGCACTAAATTACAACAAAGAGCTGTATCGAGATGATGTGTACCAATGGAAAGAGGGGGACATCACCTGCACCCG
>JAFRGA010000017.1 GCA_017434045.1 Eggerthellaceae bacterium | reverse complement strand
CGGAGCCGCCCTCGGCTATCGGATTGTCTGGACAGAGGATAGCCTAGCGGCGCAGATTATTTAATCTGCCATGCGCATGCACATTATTTAAGTTGCCCGAATCGGGCGGAAATCAGAACGAACAATCTGCAGTTCTACAGTAACCCGACCATCCCGCGAGGAAGGCGCGCGCGACCTTGCCCGAACGGGTCGGATGGTACTCGAATATGCAGTTGGGCCTGTCGTGCGGGCCGCTCCTGAACAGCCACATGTAGGATTTCTTCTGGGGCTCGCGCCCGGGTTCCTTCAGCACCTGCACTTCCGTCTCATCGGCGTTTATGTAGCGCCCCTCCAGTAGCTTCTCCCTCATCCGCGCGTGCACCTTCGACAGCCACCGCGCGTGCACGTTCATCACCCAGTTGGCCATGTCCTGGCGGCTTATGTCGGCGTCGAGGGAGCGGAATTCCTCCTCGATGCGGTACAGCGGCATCGAGTTGGCGTACTTCGAGTTGATGACGCCGGCGATGAGCGAGGCGTGCGCGAACGAGCCGGGTATCGGGGAGAGGGCCGGCATCGGCGCGCGCACGATCTGCGACTTGGCGTCGCCGCCGGCGGCGTTCGCCGAGCAGCACGGCCCGCACTTGTAAACGCGGCGGCGGTGCTCCTCGACGACCAGGTGCGCGGGGACGAGGCGCACGACCTCGGTGACCTCGACCTTCATCTCGGACATCGGGGAGCCGCAATATGGGCACTCGGGCTCCTCGATGACGTGGTCCACGACGACGCGCTCGAGCTTGGTGGTGTCGATACGGCGTTTGCCGCCGCGGCGCCTGGGCCTGGGCTCGCGTCCTCCGTCGGGTTCTGCGGGCGGCTCGGTGGCGGCCGACTCCATGTCGTTGAACAGGGAGAGCTGGTCGGGGACGACGCGCTCGGACTTGCTGCCGAAATAGCGCATGTTGGCGAGCTTTATCTGCTCGACCAGGCGCGCCATCCTGGCCTCGAGGCCGTCGACCTTCGCGGCCATCTCCGCGAGCGCCGCGCTGGCCGAGGCCGACTCGGCGGCCAGGCGGGCGTTGTCGGCGGCGAGCGCCTCGTTGTCGCGCGCGAGCGATTCCAGCTGCGCGCGCAGCGTCGCGATCTGCTCTTCGGGGGTGGGGGAAGTCGTTTTGGGAGCCCTGTTTCTCATGGGCATATTATCCCATAAAACGGCATGTGACCTGGTGATATCGGTCAGAGGACGACACGCGCGGCGACCGGCTCGGGCGCTCCGGGCTGCACGAAGTCGATGCCGTCGAGCAGCCAGATCAGCTGCCTGCGCTCGATCTGGAGGGCGGATGCCCCGCCGTCGGGGTGCCTCCACCGGAAGCCGCCCTCGGCGAGCCTCACGTAGTACATGCACCAGCCGTTCGTCTCGAAGCGCAAGAGCTTCATCTTCAGGCAGTCGCGGCTGACGAAGCAGTAGAGCGCCCCATCGGTTGGGTCCATGCCGAAGTCGGTCGTGACCGCCGCGGCGAGGCGCTGTATGCCGGCGCGCATGTCCTGCGGGCGCGTGGATATGAAGAGCCTGTCGGGCGTGGTGAACGGGTTCAAAGCGCGGCCACCGCCCTCAACACAACGGAGACGTCGGCTTCCGCGCTGCCAGCCGGCACGGCCACCGCCGCACCGTTCATGCTCACGACAATCGCGCTTGGGTCATGCGGCCTCATGCTGCCGTTCTGCCCGGCTGCGAAGTTGCAGGCCTCCTCCTTGGCGATGGCGGCTACGTCGGGTTTTGCCAGCGCGGTCTGCATGGCGATCGCCTCGCGCGTCACCTCGATCCACTCGCCCGCGCTGGGCTTCTCGAACAGATCGGGCTCCTCCTTGCGGAACCTCGACATCCATCCGTACATCGTGGACTCCGGCACGCCGTTCAGGGCGCACCAGTCCTTTATCGTCATCGTCGTGGAAAGGCACCGCTCGACCTGCTCGCGGCGCATCGCTCGTCTCTCCTGCGGCGTCATCATCGCTTCCCTTCGTCGGATCGCTCCGATTGTGGCACCTATTGGCAAAGGACGGTAGACGCGGTGTTTTTGCCGCTTACGTTTACCGTGTCCCGTGAATCGGAGGTGCCTGTCCCCTCCGATGCGCCTATCCGGCATAACCGTGACTTGTATCAGAAAAGTCCAGCCACCGAAGTGGCTGGACCAATCATTAATATGTTATGCCGCCTTCCTCCTTTTCCTCATCGTGAGCATCCCCGCTCCTGCAAGAACAACGAGCATGGTACCGAAGAGGTAGAAAGGAGTCGTACCGGGACCGCCGGTGTTGGGGAGGGATTGACCAGCTTGGTTTTCTACCTTAAATGCAATGTCGACATATTCATTGGGATGATCCGTGTCGTCAGCATTCTTGATTGCCCCATTCTCCGTCTTAAATGTTTTGTCGGAACCGGTGATGATATAACCGGCTGGCGCCGTAACTTCTCTCAGCGTATACGAGTCATCTACCAGCCCTGCAATCCGTATTCCGCCTTCTGGCACGGTAACTACTTTGATGATAGTCCCGTTGAGGTCGTAGTCTTCCGGTGTAATCGACGCTCCATTGGTGATTGCCGTAATGACCAGTTGCGTCAGATCAACGTTTTCAGAGCCTCTTAGCAGGCTGAACTTAGCTCCACCAATGGAGTTTTGCGTGGTCTTATCAACCTTGATCAGCGTAATGTTCGTCGGCCTTCCGTTTTTTATCTTGTACGCATAGATATCGGCATTTGTCCCAGTAATGGTGTGCTCAGCATCTTCCACTAGGTATGCGGTAGACCCATTCCCATAGTCCCCTGCCGCTATCGCAGCCGTCTGCATCCAGTTATAAAGTGTTGCCGCACTATCAGTTCCTTTGTCCTCTGACAGGGTCATCGTAAACTTGATAGCGCCCGGCATCTTTGCGTATGCTTCACCATCTATTGTCGGCGGCGCCTTCTCGACAAGATAGAACACCGTGTCATGGCTTGTACCCGAAGTTGCACCAACGTCTATGTTCGGCTGATATAGCGTCTTGTCTGATGCGGCAGAATCCGCGTCTGGAATAACCGGGTTAATTGCAATGACGCCGTTTTCATCCGCCGTTAAATCCCTGCCAACCTTTGAATAGGTACCCGAAGGAAGGTTGTATGCCGACACGTCTGCCTGTCCAGCCGCATCCGCCCGGAAAAGCTCGAAAACCGCCCCAGGAAGAGGCTGATTCGTGTCGGTCTTATCGACCTTCGTTATCTTGATGCCCTTTTGGAACACATTGATAGTATGTGTATTTTCGCTGGTCATAGTACCAGTTTCTTCTGCTCCACGACCAGCGGTTCCGTTGTGGTGATTTTCATCTGTCGGGTCTTTGACTTTATCGTTCATTCGTTCCGTTTCCGTATATGGCTTATAGGTAAATGTTACCTTGTATTGCTCCACCGGGGTCCCGACTGTATCCGCGGTGTGAGCTGCCGGAGTTTGATTTCCAGCTGTTCTTTCTACCTTAACCGTAATCTTGCCTGACTCATGGCCATAAGCCGTATATGTAAACTCTTGTGATGCACTGCTGTTAGAGACCCCAACCTGATCAATCAGGGTATCGATATTGAAGCTCGGAGCCACTTCGGACATCAAGCTGCCAAGAGTAAACGTCTCACCGTTTCCGGCGATTCCAACGTTTGCAGAGGAGCCAGTCGTTCTCTTGTGTTGGCCGCTTTCGGAGGCGCTGACCACTTCCTCGATGGGGATGGCGTTCCACAATGCTTCGATCTGCTCTTTCGGCGTCACGGTCGTTCCCTTGTAAACCGTGAATGTGGTGCTGTTTTCATTTGTTTCAAGATTGTGGACGTTTACACGCGGAACAGGAAGGTTAACTGGCGTCATATTTTCAAGCGGACGCCACGTAGATTCAGGCGTACCGTTGATTACAAGCTTAATACCTGTTGGCTCAATCTGGGCGTTACCATCGTTTGTTTCAATGAGATTGCCGCCAAGATAGTCTTCCTTGGCCTTTACGTACACCGTTCCAATCCACGGATTGCCAGTCGATGGGTCATTATCATTCCATCCGATTTCCTGGTTGTACCAGGTTATCTTCCATTTGCCATTCACTAATTCCCAAGTGTAAAACGTTTCATTCTGATGGGTTCCGATTGGTGTTCCATTAGCCACATAGTCGCTAATTTGAGCACCATCAACCTTTCCACTTTCGTTGTAAACACCAACGGAAAGGGGGTTGCCTTGAGCGTTCACAGGATAGAAGGCGCTATCGATTGAGTCAGAGATTTTCCCTTTCACCATGCCTTTGGCCATGATGGTTTGTAGAATTTTCAGCAATATGTGTTTAAGGTCGCTTGCTTTTTCTGCTTCGTAAAAGTCTTTGATCCCATCATTATCGACATCATCAGCGATTGTTTTCAGTAACGTTGAGCCCCCGTCAACATCTTTGGTACTAAGGCCAACCGTGATGATCTTAACATCGTCTTCTGCTTTCAATTTAGCGGCTGCTTCCTCGACGTCAGACATGGACACTCCGTTTGGCGCCCCATCTGTCACGAGAATCACGTATCGATCTACGTCTGAACTTGAATTCCAGCTGAATTCATTTGCGGCAAGTTTCGGGTCACTAATCGTATCGTATAACGCCAAATCCTGCCTGGTACCATCAGCTTCATTTCCTGCAGGATGAACCGCAAAAGTGCTGGATTCTGGGTCCCTTAAGTCAACAAAATTGTTTGATCCGCGAATGGCATACTGTGAAATACTGCCGTTGGTTGTCTTTGTGCCCGCAAAGAAATTATAGGCAACCCTCACATTTGCGGTTTCATCATCTGGGCCTTCTGTGGGTCTAACGATTTTTTTCAGAGTCTCAACAGCTTGTTCCACGCTGTCATTTAAATATACAATTCGTTGTTTTTGATCATCTGCATAATAGAGAGTATACGCTTGCCTGTAAGGCTCCTTAAAAACAGTCCCATCGTTAATATCGAGTATTTTGTTGGGATCATTTGAGGAAGCATCCTGATATTGCCATTTGCTTCCGTTCCAAAACACTCTATATATCGTAGATGTGAGCGCAGGATCGCTGAGGATATAAAAACAGTTTTGCCTGTTATAGTAATCTTGGTATGCCCAATAAGCAGCATTTAGCGCATCTTCGGTCATCCAAGCTTTATATTCATTTCCTTGCTGATCTTCCAAAGCTTTTAGACTTGATGGGAACTTCATTGAGTTGGAGACATCAAGCACTAGGCCGAGATCGACATCTCTATAGAAGTCCATAATGCCTGAATCCGCTTGAATATCTATTTTATAGATTCTATTATCGTAGTCATCCACTTCCGCTGTTTTGTTATAGTCCGTCAGCGTATTAAATCTCTCAATCGTCTTCTCCCATTTTGAGAGCTGTTCCCTTTCGGAGTCGGACAACTCAATTCCTGTATCGTGAATCGTACCGCCAGATGGGTCGTTCTCTATCTTAAAGAACGTGAGCCCAACGCCATCTGAGCCATTCGCAGTATAGAATTTACCGATATTTTCACCGCTCGATTGACGTTTCAACGTTTTGTTGTCATGTGTGACAACAATCCCGTTAGACCCTGATAGAGCAACTTCTGCATATGCGCTATTAGCCCATTGATCGTACTTGCCATTTGCTCCATATAAATTAAGGTAGGAATCATTTTTAGTACTTTTAATCGTGTACTTTCCTTCTGAAATCTTGGTTACTGTCCAAGTGTAATCGTCTAAAGCGGAGGCATTAAGCGCCTGTCCGTCCGTTGTCGAAAAATAGGAGCTGGTTCCATTGTTTTTCAAGAAGGCTAGTTTCTTAGAAGAGTCGAAGGCGTTATAGATAATATACGTACCGGTTTCTAGGGTGCTAACATCCTTATAAGGCTTCTGCGCATCTGTCACCTTCACCACGAACTGGTCGCCGTTCGTCATAGTGACAATCAGCGTTTCTTCGCTCGTGAACGGCTGCAGGCCGATGAGCGCCCAGTCGCCAGCTTCTACTACCTGGTCGTTAATGTTTGCAATTTGCTCTTCCGTCAGATCGGCACTGTATTCGCACTCTAGCCCATTGGCGTCCTTGAACCCACCAACAGTAGTGGCGCTGTCAACCCTACCGACCCACACCAGGCTCGGCGTTGAGAATTCTACGCTCTCTACATCGGCCACGAACTGCTTCGTCGCCTCACTAACCTCAACGCTGTTTACGCTGAGGGACTGCTCGTATGCGCCGATTACGTCTGTCGCAAGCGCTTCTCCTGCGGATGCGTTCTCGTTTGCGGCACCGTTTCCTGCCGTTCCAGCCCCATTCTCGCCGCTCGCGTCAGTCGCCGCAATACCCAGCGCTTCCACTAGATGCTCTAGGCTGACAAACCCACCACCAGGAATGCTGAAATTATAGGTTTTGCCGTTGACCTCCCAGTGGAAGTCTACGGTGTAGACCAGCGCGTAGACGCTGAAGTCGGCGGAGTCGAACTCGGCGGTTGCGGTTGCGGCGTCGACGTCGGCGGAGCCCACGACCTCGGCCGTCTTGTTGTCTGCCACGTGCACGACGGCGAGCTCTGAGGGGGCGTTCGCCTTGGAATCGTCCTTGGCGGCCTCGGCCACTGCGGGGGCGGACATGGACACGTGCACGTCGGCCGCAGGCTCGACCATCCTGCCGTCGGCGTCGAAGAACGTGATGTCGGCCGCGACCACCTCGGCGCGCGCAGCGTCGATGCCGTCGACCTCGTCGGCCGCCTTTTCCTTCGCCGCGTCGAGGATCTTCTGGCTGGTGACGGGGGTCACCTGCATCGTGGCGCCCTCGGGCAGCGCGTCTGCCGGCGCCTCGACCTCGACGATCAGCGTGACATTGCCCTCGGCGTCGGTCACCTCTTTGCTGAACTGCCGGACCTCTTGATCGTACACGACGACGCTCCCGCCGTCTCCTTCTGCGGCAGGGTTTCCTTCGCCTTCGCCTGCGGCTAGGGCCCCGTCGCCTCCGCCGGCGGCGAGGGGCTCCAGCTCGACAATGGCATACGGGCCGGACTCCCCGACCTTCAGCCTCAGCGTGTCCTCGGAGCCCTTCGTCTTGTCATCGTCGTCCCAGTTCATGAGGCGCACGCTGTCGACGAGCTCGGCCCTCTTCGGGTCGCCGTCCTCGTCGAGCTTGCCGGCCTCGCGGGCCTTGTCAGCGTCCAGCGCGTGCACGACGACGAGTGTGCCAGCGCCGCCGGCCTCGGCGACATCGTCGACCCCTTGCTGTTCCCGCGCGAATGCGGCTTCGGAGTGGTCCCTGACGAGCGGCGAGCTCAGCTTCACCTTCACGTCCTTGGCGGGCTCCACCTCGTTGCCGTCGGCGTCGGTAAAGGAGACGTTGGCTGCGAGCGTCCAGCTCGCCTTTGCCTTGCCCGAAAGCTCGGGCTCGTACGAGATCGCTGCTTTAACCTCGTCGTCGAGTTTGCTGGCGTCGATGCCCTCGACTGTCATGGTCGTCTCGGCAGGGAGGGCGCCCTTCGGGGCGTCGACGGCGACGACGAGGATGACCTTGCCCGCGTCAGCCGCGTCCACAAGATCGGCCTCGAAGCTCTGGGCGGGGTAGTCGTCGCCTGCTTCGTCGCCCTCAGCCAAGGGCTCTTCGGCATCGGCGCCATCCGATGTGGAGGAGCCGGGCTCAGCGCCAGCGTTGGTGTTGTCGAATGCGGGGACGCCGGAGTCGGCGTTGGTATAGGTGTCGGCGTCTGCAAGGGCGTCGGGGGATTTGCCGGCGTCCTCGTTTTCGTCTGCAGCTCCTGTGGGGGCATCGCCCTGGTCAGCGGCGCCGGTACCGGCAGCGGCGTCGGGCAGGTCGTCGTTGGATTGGAGGTCGGGCTCAGGCTGGGACTCCGGCTCGGGCTCCGGTTCGGCGTAGCAGGCGTCCGAATGCGTATGTTCGGGCTTGTCGCACGTAAGTTTGGTCTCGTAGCACGTGCCGGTATGGCTGTGCTCCTCGCCCTCTTCCTGGCCGCATGCGAGGACCTGCTCGTAGCAGGCGTCTGAGTGGGTGTGCTCCTCGTTATCGCAGATGAGATCTCCGTGCGTCATGCTGATTGCCGGCACCATGAGCGCCAACGCCGTAGCGATTGCAACCATCGCCCCGAGTAGAGCAACTGCACGGTTGCGATTATGCTGCCGCTCACGCAGGGCGACGAGCTCGGGCTTCCTGCTATTATATGAATCTGCCATTGCAAACCCCTTTTGAACATAAATATGCATCTTTAACCTATCACCCAATAGTGTTTGACAGGCAGATTTGGCAGATTTGACAAGTATTTAAGGGAATTTGCCAATCGTTCAGACTTTAAGTGGACATTTAGGGCTTCCTGTTGGCGCATCGAAGGGGATGGGCGCCTCGAACTCGCGGCAAACGGATAACGTGTCCCGTGTTTGGGATTGCGTCCGGAAGGCGCATCCAAGGGGACAGGCACCTCAGATTCACGACAAATGGGTAACTTGTCCCATATCTACAACTTCGTGAATCAGAGGAGCCAGTCCCCTTGGATGCGCCTTCCGGAGGAGCCAGTCCCCTTGGATGCGCCCATCGGAGGAGCCGGTCCCCTTAGATGCGCCTTCCGGAGGAGCAAGCCCCCTGGATGCGCCGATTCCTTCTAGAGGGCCGCTCCTTGGATGCGCGGGCCCGATGATTGAATGTTATTATATTACTGGATATTATATTGACATATAATATACGCAAATATACTGAAAGGGGATTGGCGTGTTCGTGGCCCGCACGAGAGAGATGTCGGTGCTCGAGGAGGCCTATGGGTCGGGTAGCCTCGAGATGGTCGTCGTATACGGGCGAAGACGGGTGGGAAAGACGCGCCTTTTGCGCGAGTTCTGCCGCGGGAAGGGAAGCGTCCATTTCTTCACGGCACGTGAGACCACCGCAGCAGAAAACCTGCAGACGCTGAGCACGAGCCTGCTCTCGTGGTATGACGACAATGCCGACCCGTTCGCCAAAGCGGTTCCGACGCCGTCGTTTCGCACCTTCGAGGACGCCTTCTCCCACGCTTTCGCCGAGGCACGGGAGAACCGCACCGTGCTCGTGATCGACGAGTATCCCTATCTTGCGAAAAGCTACCCGGGTGTCTCGTCGCTTTTGCAGTCGCTGATCGACGGGGCGAAAGGAGCCTCCGGCATGATGCTCGTGCTCTGCGGGTCGTCGACGAGCTTCATGCGCGAGCAGGTGCTCGGCGAGAAGAGCCCGCTGTACGGCCGGCGCACGGCGCAGGTACGCCTGGAGCCTTTCGACTACTCCGCTGCAGCCGAGCTTCTTGGGGCTGTGGGACCCGAGCGGGCGTTAGAGCTGTACTCGCTCGTAGGCGGCGTGCCGCTCTACCTTGAGCAGCTAGATGGCGCGCGCACCGTGCGCTGGAACATTGCGAACAGGATGCTCGGCCTCGGGCGCTTCCTGTACGCCGAGCCTGAGAATTTCATGCTTCAGGAAGTGAGCGCTCCTGCGTCCTACAATGCGGTGGTAGGCGCCATCGCGCATGGCCGCCCGCGCCCTTCCGAAATCGCCGATGCAACGGGAATAGCCGCGCCCAATGTCAGCGAATACCTCAAGACTCTCTGCGAACTCGGCATCGTGCGCCGCGACACGCCGGTTGGCAAGTCTAATAAGAAGAAGGTCGTCTACCGCGTGTCCGACGGGCTCTTCCGCTTCCATCACACCTTCGTGTCGCGCTATGCCGCCGCCATAGAGGCCGGCATGGCAGAGCGCGTGGCCGAGCGCATCTGCGTCGGCGACTTTTCCAGCTACATGGGACGCGCCTTTGAGGAAGCGTGCCGGCAGTGGACGGTTCGCGAGATAGCTGCCGGCGGCATCGACATGTTGCCCTCGGCTGTAGGCAGCTGGTGGGGGGCAGATCCTGCCGCCCGCGAACAGGTCGATGTCGACGTCGTGGCGCTTAGCGTGGACGGCGAGCTTTTCGCAGGGGAGTGCAAGTGGACCTCTGACCCAATTGATGTGGGCGTACTCGAAGCGCTTCGCCACCGCGTGGGGTTAGTCGTTGATCGCCCAGCACGCATCGAGCTCGCGCTTTTCTCGAAATCCGGCTTCACGCGCGGTTGCGAACGGGAAGCAGCACGGGCTGGCGACGTGCGGCTGGTGATGCCAGCGGACATGTTCTAGGAAGGGGTGTGTGTAAGGGGCCTTCCCAGCAAGACGGGAGGTTTACCCGATAAGTCCTGCATGCTCAATCGGCCATGCGCAGAACATGAGCTTGCCGACGATTTGCTCCTCGGCTACGCAGCCGACAGCCGTGCTGCGAGAGTCCACCGACACGGAGCGATGGTCACCCATCACGAAGATACGGTTCTCGGGCACCTGGTAGGGCAGCTTGATGTTGCATTCGCCCAGGGCTTTCTCGGTTACGTACGGCTCGTCGAGCATGACGTTATCGACGTAGACGTTGCCGGACTTGTCGATGTCGACCCATTGACCGGCGCTCGCGATTACGCGCTTGACCAGGATCTTGTTGTTGTAATAGAAGGCGATGACGTCGCCGGTCTTGCAATCGGTGCCACGGGCGGCCACGACGATGTCCTGGTCGTGCAGGGTATCGGTCATGGAGCTGCCCGAAATCTGAAGCACGGGCATGATGAGCGTGGCCACGATGACAGCTGCCGCCGCCACGACGACGAGACCGAAGACGGTTGAACGCAGCACGCGGAAGAACGTCGAGCGCTCGCGCGCGCGTTCGAGCTCGGTTTTGAGAGCTTGCTCGCTGGGAAGCTGCAGCTGGCCGAGCTGGGTCGGCACTTGCGTCCCGGCCTTCTGGCTGGGCTGCGCAGGCTCGTCGTGCGAGCTAAGCTGAGCAGACCCTAGCTCCCCAGAATCCTGGCCGGGCTGCACGGGTTCATCGAGCGGGCTAACTTGAGTCAGCTCTTGCGCCTCGGCTTCCCAGCCGAGCTGTGCAGGCTCGTCGAGTTGGCCAAGCTGAGTGGACCCTTGCTCTCCAAGCACCTGGCTGGGCTGTGCAGGCTCGTCGAGCGGACTAGATTGGGCCGAGTTTTGCAGCTCGTCAACCTCGCTTGGCGTTATGTTGTTCTCGGTCTCTGTCATGTTTACACCGTCGGAATGTCCAGACCGCCTCGAGCGTCACCTTCGTGGACGCCGTTCTCATTCGTCTTGATCACTTGCGCTTCGTCATTGATAGCTCGAACCACCTGCTGCGATGCCGGCGTGAAGGAAGGGGAGCTTGCGGCATAAGGCGACGCCGCGGATGGAGCAGTTGAAACCGCAGCGTACGTAGGCGCTTCTGTTTGGGCGTCGAACACAACGAACGAGTCCGGCGCTATTCCCAGATGGGATTCAAGAGCTGCAATCTTTGCGTCCTTGCCGTTGAGGCGCGTTTTGAGACGTTCGATCTGCTCGTCTTTTTCATCAAGCTTCGCCTTGAGGCGATCCGATAGCGCGGTGAGCGCCTGGATCTGCTTGGTGTTGTCTTCGTTTTCGCGGATCTGGTCGACCAAAAGCTCAAGCAGGTCAACACGACGCAGCTTACGCAAATCCACGTTCGCTGATACATCTTTGGACTCAGCCTGGGACTTCGAAGTGATGCCTGAACGTTTGTTTCGCCATGCGCTCATGTAGTTGCCTCCAAGACGCTTTTTGCACCTGATCCTAAGTTTGCGTATTTAACCATATCATTGTAACGCCGTTGGACCCAAGACATGGCAGATTTGCTTTGTTTTGTGCTTTAAACCGTTGGATATGTGGAGATGGGCTCTTATGCCTTATTCATATCTAGGCTCTTATGCCGCAACCTTATCGCCAGCCCCGCTACACCAAGCACCACAAGTATCGCACCGAATAGATACACGAGCGAAGTACCTGGTCCGCCAGTAGACGGGAGCGCAACGCCAGGAGTGTTGGGCACAACTAGCGTATTATTATTTGTCCCCTCCGTGTACGCCCCTATGTCCTGGGAGCTATAAGGTTCTTGCCCCGTTGTGGTGGTGATAACATCTCCCGTCCCATCTGCATTTACGGTGAAATATATGTCTTTTGACAGAACAATGTACCCACTAGGCTCTTTCGTCTCAGTAAGCTTGTAGTCGCCAACAGGTAAACCCTCGATCAACAGGGCTCCATCCGTTAGCTGAAGAATCGTTTCGGGTTTTGTTGCATCGATGCTTTCGTCAGCAACATAAGACCCTTCGCTGTTCTTTCGATACAGCTTAAACTCCGAACCCGGTAATGGACTTGTGCTGCCTTTGGCAACCTTTTTGAGGCGGATATCGGTCTTTTTACACGTGTTGGTCACTGTCATGGCGTTGCCATCGGTAATGCTTTCGATAGTATCGCCTGTTTGAACGGCGCCATCTTCAGTCAGTTTATAACTGTATGATGTCGTGTAGCCAGCATTGCTGGTCTCTTCAATTTTCAGCTTCTGGCCTTCTCGCAAATTGAGCGTCGCCGTTTCGCCGCTTTTCAACGAGATCTTCAGCTGATTCGGATGGTCTTCAACAAGAGTAACTTTGGAATCGGTCTGCGTAGGCAGGCTTGCTGCCGGAGCGTCGCCCTCCATGACGGTGGCAATAATTTCGAACGTAGTCCCGTCGCTGACATCAGCTTCTTTTGCAACCGTTACAGCAGCGGCGTTGAATTTGTTTGTATAGATCATCGTGTATATAGAGTTTGTCTTGCCGATCGTTCCTGTAATCTTCCGATCCTCTTGATCTGGATTCCCCGTTTGTTCATGCTGCTCAACGGGCTCTTCGCTACCTTCAGAGTAAACGTAGTATTCCCTGCCTCCCTCAACACTTACAAACTCAAAGCACTCATCAGGCATTGTGCCCGATTCAACAACTTCATATGTCGTACCTGTCGGAAGGTTGGCAAAACGCAAATTCCAACCATTTTTCAGCTTGAAAGATATCTGTGTTTCATTTGGAGCATGGTAAAACCCTGTTGGAACTCCGTCCTTATATTCTGCCTGAACCCCTTCTCCACTTATATAAGTGATTTCGCTAGTGTTAATAACATAATTGTTATTTTCATCCCAGATAGAGAACCAAACGTCTTCGTCATTTTTATCATCTACCTTTATTGTAAAGTCGAATAAAGCATCTGGTGGCGCATTGTTTCCTTCCACGGCTTTCGTAACATTCAAAGAGCTTCGACGACTGTTTGTTGCGGTCAGAGACGCTGCGGTAGAGTCAACTATGTAATACTTATCCGCGCCGTTGTAATGCATCTTGTAATACGTCTTGTTTCCGTCTCTATACTCCGCAGGCGACTCTAACCCCGTCATAGCGCTAGGAATGTTTTCTCCTGTCACCTCGACGAGAATAGTGTCTGCGCCGTTGATCTTCATTGGGTGGACGGTTGGCGCATCAATCTCCCAGTAATACGCAAGATTTTCCGGCTCTGCAAAGGAAAAATCATGCCCAGGGGTTTTAACGGAAACGACCTCGTCGTGTATCGTCATGATGCCTATGGATACAAAGGCACTGGCTGTCCATCCGTGGTCCTGGTCGAGCGCAACTTTGTATCGGTCGGCTCCGTCGCGGGTGACTTCAAGCTCTATGGGTTCAGCGGTTCGTCCGTCCAAAGCGTTTTCCCATTTTTTGGAAATTGCCAATGCTTGAACCGCGCTCGTGCCTACGGGATCGGGGTTGCTATATGTGGTTGTTACTGGCTGAGGGTTTTCTTGTCTAGTGTCTGTATACGTCAGACTTGCCGTTGTATTAGTCTTTAGCTCGTACTCAGATCCATTTTTCACGAGATACTCTCTAATATTTGCGTCAAGATCTTCATACGAGATCTTGTTGTTTTTCAGATCCGCAATGTAATCTAGCGTCTCCTGGCTTGGATAACAGTCGAATGTCATCGTATAGGTTACGCCGTCTAGTAGCGTACCGACACTATTCAGGTTCCAATTTACAACAGGGTCATCAAATACCGCAGCCGGAGGGCCAAAGCCATAAAAATCTGTTACTCTATTCCATTGCAGTCTGAGCACGTTTCCTGCAAGAATCTCTGCTGGATAAGTTGCAGTCTTTGGCGTTGTTCCGTCCATCCAGCTAATGATTGCGGTTCCGTTGGAATAGTTAACCGTATACGGAATATCGTCCCCTGTTGCCTTGTCTTTCATATGGAAAGAGTACGTTCCGTCGGAATTATTGTTTACATTCCAAGAAAGCCAGTACTTGAAGCTACCCGTGTCCACATCCAACAAATCAGCCACCTCGCCAGATGTTGTCTGAACGTTGCTGGTTGTACCGTCGGCAATCGACACCTTCCCGATTCCTACAGTGTCAACTATCCGCTGGAATATCTGATTGATCGCCTGCGTTAAAGCCTCTGAGTCGCTTGCTTTAAAATAGCCTTCCGTATCGAAAGAGGTTCCAGGATTGCTAGGATCACGACCTTGATAAGCGTAGTACATTAACGCTGCCAACCAGTCATCACTATTGGCAAACGCAAAGACGCCGTAAAAGGCACCTCCTGTTTGGTCACATCTCTCTTGTATGCGCTTGGCTATGTCTTTAGAAGCATCGTAGTTGGGCTCAGCCTGAGACTCGTCTGTGGTCTGCGGACGACCGTCCGTGATAAACACAACATAAGTCGGATCTGGGTCCGCTCCGTAAACTAGTGTTTCAGCGGCCTCCAACGCGGCTGTCCAGTTAGTGTAATTCGCATACGGTAACTTATGATTTGTTCCTGTGTTATCTACAAGGCTTGTTATGGAGTTTTCGGCTGAAGTCCATTCAACTCGAGTATTGGCTGTGCCATCAAACGTTATAAATGCCGCTTGTATATTCTCAGACTCGTTTTCTGAAGTGCTCGGGTCATCGGGATTCTGATACCTAAATAGTGCATGCGTAAAATCGTAAACTACTTTTTCACTTGCGTCTGCTCGGTCAATGCTATAGCTGTAACGAGCTCCGGTGTACTCTGTATACACTTCCGTCTGAACGGTTCCCGTACGTGAATATAATTGGTTGCCATCTTCGGTGTAATACGTTGTTGAATCATTGCTTGGGGGCAAGTTGTTGCCGTTATAGCTCGTTGGACTATATGTATATGGCCTACGAGGACTTCTAGTATAAAAAGTGCCGGTATACCTAGTTTGATAGTTACCATTTCGACTGGTCGAGTACCATCTCGTATTTACATTCTGCGTCGTCTTTCTGTACACCGGTGTTGGATAATTATCGTTTCCTATCAGCGTATAGCCATCTCCGCTATCATTTTGCCTGTAGAGCTCGAAATATATGCCATCTGAATACGTGGTGACATTACCGCTTGATGTATCTATGCCCCGCCCACCGGTAGCCATGGGAATATAGTTGTTGCGCTCGGGATCGGTGCTAAAAAAGCCTCCGGGCGCTATCATCGATGTCGACGTATCATAAATGATGACAACGTTTGCGTTCGATTTCGTTTCGCTGATAACGTCGGCCTCACCTTTAACATTTAACCCGATCGTGTAAGTGCCGTCTCCTTTGTCATATAAATCCTTACTGTGGTCAGGTCCTTGATCGCCCTCTCGCAAGATTTCTCCAAGGACTTTTGCTCCTAGAGCTCTGGATTGAAATACTGGACCTGGTCCGTTCATTTCCAAAGAGGGGTGTGTTTTGGGTACCGCCTTGAGCGTATCGTACTCATACACATAAACGAGATCCAAATCGGCAGAACCATCGACGTTGCAAATCGTCTTGTCGATTCCTTCGACGTTGAACGTATTTACCGAATCGATCAGCTCTGCGCCTTTCGCTGTATACTTAACTGTTACGAAACGATTAGCTTTGTCTTTCGGTACGATTTGCTCTCCATCCAAATCAGTTCCATAATCTATTGTGTCCTCTGTGGATAGCGCATCAGCATACTGAATCGTGAGCTGTACTGGATACTTAGGCGTAAACTCTTCACCGTCAGCCAAAAACTGAACGCCTAGGTGGCGGACGTCACTGATTGTGACGTTTCCATAATTCTTGTACAGCACGTCAGCTAACTGGGTGGAACGGCTAAACCAGCCTTCGTCCCCCTCCAAGATTTCGTTCACATGCAGTTCGGCCCCTTTAGGAATCGTCTCATTGTCATCGAACTTAACAGTGACAGTGAGCGTTTTCCCTCCTGCCGTGAGGTAATCGACAGCAATCGTCCCGCCTGTGATTGCATAAACACTAAACCCGTCAGCCCCAAAACTTACGGCTTGCCCGTCAGTCTTTGCATCAACCGTATCCCCATCTTCGTTTTCATCTTCGAAATGCACAACGCGGAGCTCTTGACCATTTTCAACGTTATCAAGTTCTATTCTGACGTCAACGGTCGAGCTCTCTTTCGGTTGGTATTTCACGCTTGGATCGTCCTTGTCGACAATTTTGATATCAAACAGACGGACGAATCCCGCACTTCCTTCGTCCATGCCAAGCGCATTTTCGGTTTTTGACACATAGTCCTTATATGAACCTGATTCGTCGGAAATCTCCTCAACACTGAGCTCCGCATCTTGCGGAATGCCCGCATCAGCGGGGCATGTCGCGGTCACGGTGTAAGTCTTGCCATCGCTAGCTGTCAGCGTTTGCGCCAGCGTAGCAATGACAATACCGTAGGTGCTGAACTCGCCCGCTTCGAAATACAGCTCGTCGTCTTCCTTCGAAAGATCACGGCGTTTCAGCTCGCGGTCGGTCAGAGTGCCCACCAGGTTCGCCTCGCCCTCGTCGTCGACGTGGACAATCAGCGGAGCCTCGTTGTCGGCGATAAGCGCAGAGGAGAACTTCACTGTAACGTCGGCGGTAGGCTCCACCTCGTTGCCGTCGGTGTCGACGAAGGTAATGTCAACAGCCTGGATCTGCGCAACTTTACCGTCAATCCTCTTGGCAACCGCATCCTCGACGGCATCCTGGATTGCACTGGAACCAACGCGCTTCACCTTCATAGTTGTGCCAGCGTGAAGGGCTCCCTCAGGAGCTTTAACTGCAACGGTCAGGACAACATTACCATTAGAGTCCTCCAAATTTGCTTCGAAGGACTGGGCGGGCATCTCGGCGTCTTCGGAATTGGAATCGACGCTGCCGACGGCGCTCGCGGACGCATCCACGATAAGCTCACCGGCTGCGGCGGCATCATCGGACTCGCTTCCTTGCCCATCAGTGTCGGCGTCGGAGCTTGATCCGTCGTCAGCAAGGGCACCGGAAAGACCCCCGTCGTCGCTGCCACTGGAGCCGTCGCTGTTCGACTTGGCATCGTTCGCTTCCGCGTCGTTCGACGTGTCACCCGAATCTGTGCCGGACTCGACGTTATTGGCGGAATCGCCGGTGGTTGCGTTTTCGTTAGCAGAGACGCTTTCGCTATCTGCGTTTTCGGGGGCGGAGGATTCTGCAGCGTCGGCCGTTTCTTCGCTTCCACCTGCCGATTCGCCGCCAGGCGCCTCATCAGACGCCTTGGATTCCCCGTCCATCACAATGCCAACTTCGTCAGCAGAGTCTTTCGTGACGGCGGCAGCTGGAATCATCAGCGCCATCGCAACAGCCATGACAACCATGCATCCGAGCAGCGCCATAAGGCGGCCGTGTTGTCGCTGCCAATTACGCAAGGCAACTAGCTCGATCTTCCTTTGTGTCGTGCTGGCTTCGTTATGCTTTTCCATTCCGCACGCTTCCTTACTAATATATGCATCGGTTTTCGTAGACGATATGTTCATCGAGGCTGGCCGCTTCGGGAAAGGGAAGCCCTGCTTGCTGACCAATGAGCCCTCTTCCGGGCAACGTGGGTTAGCATCGGGTTGCTTCTACAAACCTGGCCGCCAGAGCCACAAACAAGAGAAAGG
>JAFRGA010000016.1 GCA_017434045.1 Eggerthellaceae bacterium | reverse complement strand
GGCGTAAGCTCCATCGTGGGAAGCGTGAAGTTGAGCTCGGGGACCACATCGCCACCGCCGAGGACGATGCCGCGCTTCGTGGTTACGGGGTTGGGGCACGAGCCGAAGACGAACTGGTTAACATCGTCGATGGCCAACGTGCTGAAGGTGCGCTTCTGTGCCATGTCCAGTTTCCTTTCATTGAGGGTCATATGTTCTGAGGTGTCTCAAGCTCGCCTTTCGCATCGAGCGCAAGCGTGTGCACGGTCGCGTACGCTCCGGTCGAAACCGAGTGGAGGTCTCCTCGTCACATGTTGCAGTTTGAAGGGTCCACATGGCGTCCGTAAACTGAGGATGCAATCAATATATGGACAATCTTGCCCTAATATCGCCTAATAGCGAAAACATCCTAATATCCGCAAGATTATGCATAGCAGCTTATTTACCTAGCTCAATATCGCAAAATGTCGCCATACAACTGGGTGTGTAGAGTTCGTCAAATAGAAATCGCGATTAGAAAATTGTGTAATCTTGCACTCATGAGGACAGGTTCGGGCTACCTTGCAACATAAACGCCGAACCACATCTTGCGAAGAGAGATTGCGCTGCTGTATTGCCTTGCTCATCCTGCTGCATCGCGAGAACGGCGCGCATCGCCTCCGCGGCGATCCCTTGGTCCGTATGGCGTGCTCCATCTCGTTTACCGCCACAGCCTCACCATTCGCTACAAATACGGTCAATGTGTTCGGAATTATGAAGCCATCGCATGCGGCTCATTCTCGTTTTGCTAGGATGGCGAAAACGGACATGAGACAGGAGTGACAATGCTGATACGGCAACAGATGCTACTCGATCTTCTAGGGGAGCCGGGCTTGCGGTTCACCATTCCCCGGTTCCAGCGCTCCTACTCGTGGGGCGCGGAACAATGCGACGAGCTGTGGCGCGACATCTTGCGGGCAGCCCGTGCGCACCGCTCGCACTTCGTAGGCACGCTCATATATTGCAAGGACGAGGGCGGGTTTTCAGTCGTCGACGGACAGCAGCGCCTGACCACCGTTACGCTGTTGTTGTTGGCGCTTGCCAGGCATCTCGACGAGACGGGCGAGCAGCTATTCGGAATCGACGGCGCAACGATCTTATCGACATACCTGCTGGCAGGCCACAAGCCCAAACTGGAACTCTCGGAGGCGGATGCCTCAACGCTCGAGTCCGTGGTGCTTGGCGGCGAATTGCCGGAGCATCCTTCGCGGAAGGTGATCGAGAACCTCGCCAACTTCGAAGACAAGATGCGCATGGAAGGCTTCGACGCCATGGAGCTGCTTTCCGGCCTGCAATCCCTCGTTGTCATCGGCACCGAGCTCGACGACCGCGCGCAGGCGCCGGCTGTGTTTGAGAGCTTCAATTCCAAGGGCGTGCCGCTTGTCACGGCCGACCTCGTGCGCAACTACCTGCTGCTTGCCGAGAGCCACGACGAGCAGGCGCGCCTTTACGACAAGTACTGGGTCCCCATCTGCGGGGTGTTCGGTGACGATCCAGGTTCGCTGAAGCTGAACAACGCGATCTTGGGTTGGCTTGCCGTGCGTCTGAAGGCGGTGCGCAAGTTCGGTGACTCGCAGGCATTCAGCATCTTCAAGAGCTTCTGCGAGGACGAGTACGAGGGCACCATAGACGACCTGCTCGAGGAGATGTACGCGTTTTGCATGGTATGGGCGGAGAACTACCGCTATCACGCCGTGAAAAAGTACAAGACGGCCGATTGGGCCACGCTTGGGCACAAGACGCGCGTCTCCGACCGGCCGCGCAAACCGATGGATAATCCCGAGAGCGCCGAGTACTACAAGAAGCATTTCGGCGTCAACCCGCAGTGGTAGGTGAGAAGCATGCAAATCAAGCAAGAAAGTCTGCTCGGCTTCATGGGAAGGCCTGGAACTCGATTCACTATCCCGGTGTTCCAGCGCGTGTACTCGTGGAACGCGAGGCAATGCGAGGAGCTGTGGGACGACATCATGCGCGCTGGCGGCACCGATGATGGCGAGGGCCATTTCATGGGGATGCTGCTGTATGCGGTCGATGTGCAGAGATGGGGCAGTGGCGAGCTCCTTGACGTCATCGACGGCCAGCAGCGCCTGACCACCGTGACGCTGCTGCTGTGCGCTCTGACGCGCTATCTCGAAGGGGGCCACGGCAAGCAAGAAGGGGTTTCTGCAAGCGGGCTTAGGATGCGTTACCTCCAAACGGGGCAGGGCGGGAAGATGGTCGGCAAGCTTGCGCTGTCGAGCATGGACCGCGACACGCTGTTCGCGCTCGTCGGGGTGGGCGATATGCCAGAGGAGCCCGCAGGACGCCTCATCGAGAACCTCGAGCTGTTCTACGGCAGAATGATGCAGCCGGGTTTCGATGTTGGGCAGCTCTGGCGGGGCCTGAAACGCCTTGAGGTCGCCAGCGTCCTGCTCGCGCCCGAGGACAGCCCTCAGCTCGTGTTCGAGAGCTTGAATTCGAAGGGCATGGCGCTTTCGTTGGCCGACCGCTTGCGCAACCTGGTGGTCGTGACCGACGATGGGAATTCCTCCTCGGCAGAAGGCCTGTTCGAGACCCGCTGGCTTCCGCTCGAACGCGCTGTGGCCGATGCGGGCATCGAGGGCCTCGACGTGACGACCGCTCTCGAGGCGTGGCTGGCGAAGAGCTACCACGGCACGCGCATCTTCGACAGGAGCGAGGTCTACGGCGTGCTCAAATCGCACCTGCGCGACGCATGCGGCAACGACCTCGGCAGGTTGCTCTCCGATGCACTCGCCTATGCCCGTTCGCTTATCGACAACGACACCTTGCGCGAGGAGGCGCTCGAGAACGCCGCCCGCTGGACCGCCGGCAAGCCGAAGGACCTCATCTCCGAGTACAAGATGTTCGGCGATTAGCGTAACGCCCTTCAGCGTTCCAGGTAGCTCGTCACGGCAAGCACGTCGATGCCGCGGCTGGATTTGCACAGATTTGTTTGCTAATCTAGTAAGCGAAGCAGGCGGGCTCGACAATCCGCCTTATGGGAATGCGCATAGTTTGATGCCGCATGCAAACGACGTGAAATGTGCGCAATGCGAAGATCGCAGTCCACGTTTCGCTCGCGAGAACGGCGTCGATCCTTCTCGCAACCTCTTCTTCATCCGTTCCCGGCGGGAGCGGAATGCGGTAGCTGATGCTGAGTAGCTCGGGCTTGCTGTCGAACCAATTGACGCGCGTGGCGACCATGTTCACGGTATGGGCGTTTACGGCTTCGATGAGCGTTGCGCTGTCTATGCGCTCCCGGAAGGCGACAAGAAGCCAGACTATTCCGCCATGAAGAATGGCGTTTACGGACTCTGCGAGAAGCACGGCTTCGATCGCAGGAAGGCCTACCGTGCAGCTCTTTGCCTCGAGGAAATGGCTCGTAGGTCCACGCGCCTTCTGAAATGCCGTCGAGGAACTTCTCGCCGATGTTGGCGAGGTCGGGGTTCTTCCTCCGCTTCCAGCAGCTCGAGTCTCATGCTTCCCTTCGTGATTGCAGCCGTTCCTCTTTCACCGCGAGGCAGGCTGCGATCCCTCCCAAGATGAAGCGGTCGATGACGGTGCGGATCTGCGCCCATTCCTCGTCGTTGGCGGCGGATGAGCGCGCGGCGGCGAAACAGCCCGACATCTGGAAGGAGCAGATCGCCTCGGCCTGGGCGTTCGTGTATCCGGCATTGGTCAGCAAGGCGAACAGGTCATGCTGGTCCGTGTCCTCGCGTTTCTCCAGGAACGCATCGAGGAAACGTCCTTCCCTTACCACGGGGTCGTATGCGCCCGCCTCGCGCACGAGCGAGCAGAACGGCCGCCCTTTGGGTTTGAAGCCATCCGAGCAGGTTATCTGGCTCATGAGGGGCAGTGTGTCACTCGCGTAATCGCGCACGATGGCGTCGTACACATCGGCCGGGTTGCCGAAGTGCTCGTAGAACGTCGAGCGGCTGACGTGTGCCTCGCGGGAGAGTTCCGACACCGTGATGTCTGCGAGCTGCTTCTTCGCGAGAAGGGCGAGCAGCGCCTCCTTGACAGCGCCCTCGGTCCGCGTGGCGTACTTCGCCTCGCCCTTTGCCATGGCTCCTCCATTCGCCGCAAATTCGGTCACTGTGTTCGGAATTCGAATGCTATCACAAGTGCCGCCATCGCGACGTTCTACTGTATGTCGTAAAGCGTGTCCCTAGCTACGAGAGCAAAGACGAATAGGGATGGTTACCGTTCACAGAGGTCCGCATGTCTCGCAAAACCCCAGTTGAGAACGTACATCGGCTTGTCCTCGTAGCTTTGGAATAATTAAGGTTGTGCCTGCGGAATCGCCGATGCATCGTCCTCAACTGGGGCTTTGCTATTGAGTCCCGTTGGCACAGTGAACTGTAGCTTGCTTATTCGCCCATCAACCGCGCAAAGTCGGCAAGCGCTTCGGGGATGTCGATTTGCTGCGGGCATACCTGCGCACACGCGCCGCAGCCGATGCAGGCGCTTGGATGCTTGTCCGCTGGCATCGCGCCCAAAGCCATGGGTGCGATGAACGCGAAGCTGGGGCGCGAGAGGTGCTCGTTGTAGAGCTCGAGCAGGCGCGGTATGTCAAGTTCCTGGGGGCAGTGCGAGACGCAATAGTGGCACGCGGTGCAAGGCACGCCCTTCGACGAGCTCAACTTGCGGCCGAGGGCAAGCAGGGCGTCGTCCTCTTCAGCGGATAGCGTGTCCTCGCGTTCGAATAGGGCGATGTTCTCGCGTAGCTGGTCCATGTCCGACATGCCCGAAAGGATGGTGCCCACGCCTTGCACGCCCCGCAAGAACGCGAAGGCTCATTCGATGGCGTTGGCGTTTGGGCGCAATGCGCGCAACGGGGCCATGTCATCGTCGTCGAGCGAGATGAGGATGCCGCCGCGTAGCGGCTCCATCACCATGATGGCCAGGCCGCGTCGGCGCAGCTCCTCCACCTTGGCGCGCGCGTTCTGGAATTCCCCGTCCATGTAGTTCAGCTGTATCTGGCAGAATTCCATCAAGTCGCCGTATGCCTCGAGGAAGCGCATGAACGTATCGTAGTTGCCGTGCGTAGAAAACCCCAAGTGTCCGATGCGGCCAGCGCGCACTTGTTCGGCGTAGAAGGACAGCGTGCCGTATTTTTCGTCATCCAGGTATTGCTCGATGTTCAACTCGCACACGTTGTGCAGTAGGTAGAAATCGAAGTGGTCCACACCGCAGCGCTCGAGCTGCTCGGCAAAGATCTCCTCGTGCTTGCCGAAGTTCGTCACGTCGTAGCCCGGGAACTTGTCGGCCAGGTAGAACGACTCGCGTGGGTAGCGGGAGAGCGCACGGCCGATGACCCGCTCGGAGTTGCCGCCGTGATAACCCCAGGCGGTATCGAAGTAGTTGACGCCATGCTCGTAGGCGTAGTCGACCATTTTGAGGGTCGTGGGCTCGTCGATGACGTTGTCGTCGCCGTCGATGACCGGTAGGCGCATGGCGCCAAATCCCAAGGCCGAGAGCTTGAGGTCTTTGAAATCGAAGTACTGCATGGCGTTCCTCTCTCTTGGTGTGTTGTGAATATTATATTGACAATGCTTATGAAGGGGAATCCTCCACGGTTCCGCTTTCGTGGCGCGAATTGGGCGTGAATTCGAAAAACAGGACACGTGCGCATCAGGTACGACGTATGATGTACCTGTGCCGACTATGAATCAGCTTCTAGCGATTCTGCGAGCGCCAAAGAGCGGCGGCGAAGCAACAGAGGAGCCACCAGATGGAGAAAGAGCTAGTAAACGTATCGCAGTCAAGCATCGCCCAAGCGCTCGCAACGGATTACTTCTGTATCTACTACGTGAACGTGGAAGACGACAGGTTCATCGAGTACAGCGCATCTCCGGAATACCGGCAGCTGGGACTTCCAACGATGGGCGACGACCTCATCACGTTTGCAAGGACCAACTTCGAGGAAATCATCCATCCAGACGATCAAGAGAGGTTCCTCGATTGCTTCGTCAAGGAGAACATCATCAAGTCCCTCGACCACTGCGGATCGTTTGCCATGACCTTTCGGATGATGTTCGGGGACGTGCCAACCTATGTCTACCTCAAGATCACCCGCATGATCGAGGAAGAGGCGAGGCATGCCGTCATCGGCATCAGCAGCGTCGACGAGCAGATAAGGGCCCGGATGGCTTACGAGGAGGCGCATCAGGCCTCCATCACCTACTCCCGCGTGGCGCAAGCGCTCTCGGGGGACTTCTTCAGCACCTACGTTGTCGACCCTGACACCGATCATTTCGTGCAGTACAGCGCGACGGATGAGTACGAAAAGCTCGGCGTGGAGCAAGAAGGAGAAGACTTCTTCAACGTCAGCCGCAAGAACATGGAGCGTCTGATTTACGAGGAAGACAGGGATCGCTTCATGGGCACCTTCACGAAAGAGAAGATCATGTCCATCCTGGAGCGGGACGGCAGCTTCACCATGAAGTATCGGCTGATGTTCGGCGATACGCCCGTGTTCGTCAGCATGAAGGCCACGCTGCTCGACGACAAGCATGGAAGACACCTGATCGTCGGCACGTACAACATCGACGCGCAGATGAAGCGGGAACAGGAGTACCGGGAGCGGATGGCGGAGGCGAGGACCAGCGCCCGCAACGACTTCCTCGCCAACATGTCCCACGACATCCGCACTCCGATGAACGCCATCGTCGGCTACACCAATATCGCCAAGGGCCACCTCGATGACCGCGATGCCGTGGTGAGCGCGCTGGACCGGATCGGCTCGTCGAGCCATTTCCTGTTGTCCCTCATCAACGACATCTTGGACATCTCCAAGATCGAGAGCGGGAAGATGCAGCTCTCCAATGGCCCGTGCGATCTTGGGGCCATTTTCAGGCGCATCGAGGACATCACGGCGCTGCAGGCGAAGGACAAATCGTTGCAGATCGCCTATCAACACGACACGGTGCACCATTTAAAGGTGATAGGCGACGAGCTGCGCATCGAGCAGGTGCTCATCAACATCATCAGCAACGCCATAAAATACACGCCGGAAGGGAAGACGGTCGACTTGGTTGCGGAGGAATTCCCTGCGGCTGGCAACATGAACAAATACCGCTTCATCGTACGCGATTCCGGTATCGGCATCAGTGAGGAATACCTTCCTCATCTGTTCGAGAGCTTCACGCGCGAGGAGAAGACGACCGTCAACCGCGTCCAGGGAACGGGGTTGGGCCTGGCGATCACGGCCAAGGTCGTGGAGCTCATGGGCGGTACGATTTCCGTAAAAAGCACGCTGGGCGAAGGGTCGGAGTTCACCGTCGAGTTGGAGCTGGAATCTCTCGAAGACGACGATTCCGACGAGGTGCGCGCCGACGTTGACGTCGACCTGCTCGGGCGCCGCGTTCTCCTCGTCGAGGACAACGCGATCAACGCGGAAATCGCCGCCATGATCCTAGAGGAGCATGGATTGTCGGTCGACCAGGCGAAAAACGGCCAAGCCGGCTTAGAGCGCGCGCTGGAGATGGGCGCCGGCTACTACGACGCCATCCTGATGGACATCCAGATGCCCGTCATGAACGGCTACGAGGCAACGCGGGCTATCCGGGATTTGGACGGTGATTACTACAAGTCGTTGCCCATCATTGCGATGAGCGCCAACGCGTACGACGAAGACGTCCAGGCCTGCCTCACGGCGGGTATGAACGCCCATATTGCGAAACCTTTCAATCCCGCCGATCTTCTGAAGCTGCTGCACACGGAGATCGAGATAGCGGCTTGGTAAAGCCTCGCGCTTCCGTCATCCGGACGAAGAGCTACTCTGATAATGGGCAGGGCGCTTTTCGGCGCCGAGATTCGCTTTCGCGTCACATCACCGGCTGGCCAGGACGGGCCACATGCTCATGGTGCCGAAGCGCTCGGCCATGACGTCGTCTCCGAAATAGGTGGCGCAGAACTGTTGCAGCGGGTTATCGATCGGGTAACCTGCGGTGCGCCAGAACCAGGAATCGAAACAGGCAAGCGTAAGCGCCGAATCGGCGACGATGAACGCGAAGGCGACGGCGGTGAGCGGCTTTCTTACGTTCTGCGGTATCCGCTCGATGAGGCGCATGACGGGTGGGAGCAGCCATAACGCCCACATGACGCCAATCGCACCCCAGAGGACCATGATAGCCGCGCAGGTATGGCCATGGAAGTTGAGCGGTTGGTCGATGTAGCTCCAGGCCACGATGCCGTACTGCGTTTCGAAGAACCAACCTGCGAAGTATTCCAGCACGCCGCCCGCAATGCCCGCTGCCAGAAACTGCAACGGCACTGCTCGACCACGAAGCGGGTTGACTACCAGCGTCATAAGCACGGTGCCAAGCCCGTAGAGGGGCGAGAATGGGCCAACGATAAATCCGGCGCGTGACTCCCACTGTCCGTCTATGAAGGCGCTGACAATCGTCTCTCCTACGAGCCCGACGAAGCTCATGAGCAAGAATATCCATACGAGGTGGAAAAATCCCACGTCAAGTGGTTGACGACGCTCTTTCCGCACGAAGTTCTGTTTTATTGCTACTGCTGTTGACATGCCTGTTGATGCTTGTGGCCACAAGTCTCCTTCAGCTCACGTTGCGATTGGCAAGTGATAGCTTGGTTCTGCGACCGGGTTTCCTTTTCGCCTCATTCTACACAAGAACGATGGGCGTTGTCTCTTTTTTTCGCGTCTCCTGCCAGCTCTTCTAGCTTCATCTTTCCGAAGAAGCAACTTGTTGGCTTAGAAACCGTCGGACTCTCCTTGCAGTCGCGTATACTACCCATCAGTGCTAATACTGAAAAACTATTACGGGGAGACGGTCATGAGATATCCTCTGTACTCGGAATTGCGAACGGCCTACGAATCGACATCCGAGAACCCGCGCACATTCCGCGTTACCATCAAGCTGAAGGACATGGTCGATGAGGCTGTGCTGTACGATGCCGTGCAGAAGACGATGGAACGCTATCCCTACTACCGCGTTGCCCTCGTGCGAAACGCCGCTTACGCTGGAGCTTTCCGCCATGAACGGCAGCTTCTACGTCAACTTCATGCAGTTCTTCGAGGAGGACGACTACCTGCGCGCGTTCATCGGCCAGCTACGCGAGAACGATATCAACTACGATGTGCTCTACCAGGAGCAGACGAAGTATCCCGGCTTCCTGTGCCCGTGGTCTTAAGGAAATGCGCCTAATAGCCCAAGATGCAATGTGATTGCGGGAGGTATTGACGGAATCCATGGAGGGAGAGGCCCTATGGCCGAATCAGGAGAGAATCTGAACTGGCGCTCGTATGCGCAGGATGAGGAGCCCGAGAAGTACCCGTTGCTCGTTCGCATATACGGGGTAGGCGGAATCGTTGCCGGCATCATCCAGGTCATAGCATTCTTAAGGGTGATGCTCGCCGTGCTCTTCGACAAGATCGACCTCTCCGTTCTCGACGAGCACACCTTGACGACGGTCGTCGTCGGCATCGTGGCCATCGTGCTATCGGTTGCCTTGGCCGTCATGTTCATTTTCCTGGGCGTGCGCCTATTACGCGGGAACCGTCATAGGGCGGTGGTTCTTTGCGACGTCATGATTGCCTTCGAGGCGATCGTCCTCATATGCCACTTCATGCTCTCCGGTTTGTCGAGCCACCTTATCCCGCCGGGCCTCAACATGATCATCCTCATCGTGCTGCAGTCGTATTCCGATCCGGCGTTGCGCGATGAGCGCAGGCTGCAACGACATCTCCAGGAGCTCGATTGGAAATCCGAACAGGAAGAAGGCACCCTCGGCCTGGACACCACGGGCAAGGGCTATCTGACGCTGAACTTCTTCAACCTGTTCTGGATCTTCGTCGTCGCGTGCATCGGTGGCCTCGTCATCGAGGTCATCTGGCATATGACCGTCGTCGAGTTCGGCGTTTACCAGGACCGCGCGGGCTTGCTGTACGGGCCGTTCAGCCCCATCTACGGCGTCGGCGCCGTGCTCATGACCATCGCGCTCAACCGCTTTCACAAAAAGAGCCCCATCATCATCTTCCTGGTCAGTGCCTTCATCGGCGGCGCGTTCGAGTACTTCGTCAGCTGGTTCATGGAGGTCGCGTTCGGCATCGTCGCCTGGGATTACACGGGAACGTTCCTGAACATCAATGGGCGTACCAACTTCATGTTCATGTGCATATGGGGCGTGCTCGGACTTCTGTGGGTGAGGTTCGCCACGCCATGGCTCTTGAACCTCATCAACAAGATCCCGTGGAATTGGCGCTACGTGGTCACGGGCGTCTGCACAGTGCTCATGGTCGTCGATTGCGTGCTGACCCTTGCGGCGTTCGACTGTTGGTACAAGCGCTCGGCAGGCACGATGGACTACGAGAACCCAACCGCCATCGAGGCGTTCTGTAACAAGGACTTCGACAACGAGTTCATGGAGAACCGTTTCCAGAGCATGACCATGAACACCGACAGCGCATCCCGCGCGGATTAGATGAGGTTTGCAACAATTGGCGAGCCCAAGCAGGCAGACAGCGAAGAGGCCTAACTCGCTGCCACCTGCTCGATGAAGTCAGCCGCGCCGATGGGACCTGCGCACGAGCGCAGGTCCTCGCTCATGCGGGCGGCTCCTGCGGAAATCTCCTCGTTCACAAGCGCGGACAGCACAGCGGCCTTAAGCTTCAGCGCGTCCTTCGCATCCCCTTCGTCGAGCAGGGTGCCGGCGCCGACCTCGGCTACGCGCCGAGCCACTGCCCGCTGTTCGCCCGTGAGGGGGAAGAGCAGTTCGGGTACCGCCATCCACATGCCCTCCGAGGCGCTGTTCATGCCGCAGTGCGTAATGAACAGGCTGGCTCGCGAGAGCACCTCCATCTGGTCCACGTAATGCTCGACGCGCACGTTGGCGGGAAGTTCGCCGAGAAGCGCTTCGTCAAACGCCTTGCCGCAGGAGATGAGCAGGTCGACGTCCTCGTTGCGTAAGGCTTCGATGAGCGTTCGGTAGAAGCCGGGGCGATCGTTTATGACCGTTCCGAGCGAGGCGTACACCAGTGGACGGCCGTCTTTCCCTTGCGGCTCCACGCTACGCACGGACGGACCCACGAAGCGGTAGTGCGTCTGGTCGAAGGTGTCGGCGCAGGGCTGGAAGGTGCGCGAAGTGTAGACGATGGTGTTGTCGTCGGGCTTGTTTTGAACGATGTCGAGGACGCTCTTCACGTGGTAGCCTAAAGGCCTCAGCTTGCGGATCTCGCGGTTAAGGCGTGGCAATCCGAATACCATGTCGGCGATTTCCTTAGCGCTCTGGCTCATGTACTGCGCAGAGTCCTTGTTGAAGGCAAAGGTAGTGGTGGAGCACACCCAAGGAAGATTGTATTTGAGGGCTGTGAGCTTGCCCCAGAAGCAGGCTGAGTCTGTGACTATCATATCGGGATGCCATGTTTCCACATCCTTCGAAATGATGGGGTCGAGAGCGGCGGTGATACGAAACGACTGCACGCTCATCTCGGTGGAAGAGACCTCGTGCAGCTTTCGCTCGGTCTTGGCGTCGATTGCGGGCAGGTTGGCGTCACAGCTCACGAAGTCCGCGCCAGCGCCCTCGATCTTCTCCCGGAATTCCTCGAACGAGTAGTAGCGCACCTCGTGGCCGCGCCGCGTGAGCTCGCGAACGACCTCGATAGTAGGGTTGGTGTGCCCGTAGGCGGGGATGCAGAACCAAAGAATCCTCATTGCTCTCCTCCTTCGAATACGACGCTTATCCACTTGTCGAACTGTTCCTTGGGCGGTATCGCCAGGCCACGTTCCACGTCGCCCAGGATGATGAGCGTATCGCCCGGATGTATGTCGAAGAGGTCGCGCGCTTCCTTGGGGATGACGATTTGACCCTTGGTGCCAACCACGGCGGTCCATGCGCCTTTGCCTTCTAGCATTGCCATGCGTTCCTCTTCCACTTATAGGTATGACTGGTAATACAAATCATACCAGCAGGGTAACAGGAGGGCAATCTGCACGACCTTCCTATAACGGAGAAGGCTTCATTACGGGGGAGATTGTCTGGAAATGCATGCTTGGGGACAGTCCCCTTCCGTGCATTCCAGACGGTGCGCTTCTTAACTGGTGTTTTATCCAATGCACAGAAGGGGACTGTCCCCAAGCATGCATTTCGAGATGACCTTGGGGGCAAGTTGCATTCAACTGCAATGGAAAGGGCGCGAAGCGTGCTGCTTCGCGCCCTTTGAGCAAGTCTCTACGACTAATTACGATTACTTGGCTTCTGCGGCCTCGGAAGAAGCTTCGCCTTCGGCGGCTTCGTTCTTATCAAGATCAGCGAAGAAGGCGTCGTACTTCTCGTCGATGTCCGCCTCCATTTCCTCATAGGTCTTGTCAGCTTTGGGCATGGGCTCGACAGTGGTGTTGTCGAAATCGGTGAGCATCAGGTTCTTCTCGAGGGACGAAAGCTTGAACTCCCTCTTCTCGTTCGCCCACACGAGGTAGCCCTTCTCGTCGAAGCCGAGGATGATGCTCTCGGCCTGGACCGGGTCGCCGGCATCTGCCAAGATCTGGAAGACCTCGTCGGAGGCGATGCGCTTTTCGGGGTCAAGGGTCAACTCGTAGACGGTCATCCCGTCCTGCTGGCTCTTAGTAGCGGTTTTGACGCAGTTGAAGATCGTGTTAAGGTCACCGGTTGCGCTCTCGAGGTACGCCTTGGCTCCGGCGGCATGCTCTAGGCCGAACTGGTCGGTTGTGCCGGAATAGGCAGGACCGTCGGTAACGCATACGGCGTCGTCGCCTTCGGTGAAGTACTGCAATGTGATGTCTTCGATTTCGCTCTTCACGCTTGTCCGAACCTTGTCGCCGCTCTCGTCGAATTTGTAGACGGTCGTGGAGGCGATGGTGCTGGATTCGGCGGATGCGCTCGACTCGGCTGCGGCGCTCTCGGAAGAGGCGGCCTCGCTCGATGCAGCAGATGCGCTCGAGTCGGTCGTGGTTGCTTCTGAAACGTTGGAGAGAACCGATACGGTCTGATCCGTTATCGTAACCGACTTAAATGCAGGCATTTTACTGCTAACATCCTTCAGCTCAGCGAGAACCTCGTCGTTCGACTGTTCCGACGCCGCTGAGGCCGATTCTGATGAAGCCGATGCCGCTGAAGCAGATTCAGCTGAAGCCGACGCAGACGAAGCCGACCCAGAGGCGGATCCGCTTGCCGATGAAGCTGGCTGGCTGCTGCATCCAGCCACCATTCCTGCCGCCAACGCTGTGACGAGTGCTGCGGCAACACAAATGGTAGCACGTTTCATATGGCCTCCTTCTCCCTTCCAACAGTATTCTGAGTATAGCACGTGCTCATGTAGGTGATTCGCCTGTTTCGTAACATGTAGGATACGCCGTCCCCGACATGTTAATCCGATGTGCGTTAGAGAAGCTATACTGTATAGCAAGGAGGTATAGCTATGGAATCTTCGACGCAGATCAACATTCGCATGGACCGTTCGCTCAAAGAGGCGGGTGATGCGGCCTTGGCTCAAATCGGCTTGAACCCTTCGCAAGCCGTTCGTGCCCTGTGGAAGAAAGCCTCCCAAAGGGGAAAGGATCTGGAAGAGGTGTCCGCCCTCCTGTGCGAACGCAACAAGCCGTACTCGAAAGATGAGGGTAAAGCAGGCGAAGACGAAGAGCTGCACGCGAGTTGGACGCTTGTCGAAGACACGCTGGCTTCGCATGGCATGGTCTATATGCCTACCAACGATTCGCCAGATGATAAGGCGATGCTTGAAGAGGCGCTCTACGAGCGCCTTGTCGAAAGGGGGCTCGTATGATCCGAGATTTCCCGATAATCCTTGTCGACACCAATGTCTGGCTCGACAATTATCTCGGCGGCAGGCCCGGTTCAATTGCCTCGCGCAACTTCATCGAAAGAGCGCGAGCGCACGGTGCTCATCTAACTTACCCCGTTCACTGTTTGAATGACTTCTACTACCTCATGCAAGCAGACCTCAAGAGGAATACTCGAAGCGAAAAGGACCTTTCCGAAAACGAGGTCCTTGCAATACGGGAAACGGCCTGGGCATGCGTTGAACACCTCAGAACGCTTGCCACGGCAATAGTGGCCGACGAGTCCGATGCCTGGCTTGCGTGCAAGTACCGCGCACTCACGAACGACCTCGAGGACAACTTCGTGCTGGCCGCCGCCCAACGCGCGAAGGTCGACTTCATCGTCACGAACGACCGACAGCTCTTGAAAAAGGCCACCGTCAAAGCGTATACTCCCGCGGACGCTGCGCTCATATTGCAGGTCACACACGAACAACGACCATGACAGGGGGTGGTTTGTCGTGTTTCAATCCCCAACGACCATCATGCTTGCCGTTCTGCTTTTAGCGGCAATCGTATTCGTCGTCGTTTTCATAAGGAAAAAATGTGTCGAGAAAGAAGAGCGCAGACTGCTCGAGCAAGCGTACGAGCGTGATGTGGCCCAGGCTATCCACGGGCCCTACACCTGGGACCCTGCGCTGTGCGAACACTCCTGGGTCAAAATCGACGATGGAGAATGCCTCTCGGATTACGGTTGGAACGGCTATCAGTCGGTTCCCACCGCGCTGGGAAGCTATTCGACCTACTCTTGCAGAAAATGCGGCGCGCACGCTTACACCTGCACACATATGAGTGTCGACAAGCCGAAACTGACGTGCGGCGAGCAGACCTGCGCAGGTTGCGACCTCATGCCTACTTGCCCGGCAGAGCTCAATGTGGAGCAACCTGAAGACGGCGAGATCACGCGCACGTTTGCGAACCGGGTGGTGGACGCGAAGGGGTTCGAGTACAACCAGTACCGCCTCCGCGACAGTCATGGCAACGAGCGCATAGGCTACTGTCCCATCGTGCCCACAACCTACCTTTTCACCTGCCCGGATTGCGGCAATACGGTGACGGGGGTCGATGCAGCTCGCGTGCGTCCCGGTGGAATTGGCCCAAACCCGACGGCTTACCGCTGCGAGGGATGCGGCAGGCAGGAAGCCTACGATTTCGGCGTACCGCGTGTAGAGGACTGCGAGAGCCCACTGACCTTCGATGAGCCTCGCGGCATGGAGATGGCCTGCAGCGAGGGAGGCCGTCATAGCTGGGAGGTCGTGGACGAATGGGAGACCGTGGACTTCCCGCCAGGCGTCGACGCCTGCACCGAGAACCTCTGCTTTCTCGAACAGGAAGTGCACCATCGGCTGCGATGCGTCAAATGCGGCAAGGAGCGCGATGAGTGAGCATGAGAACCATCGTCTCTGCCGTGTTTAGGGCATGTCCCTGTTTGAGGGACATGCCCCTGTTGTAAGCAGATTACTTGTCCAGCTGGACCGGATCCCATCCGTAATCCTGGTACTGGGTGACGTTGAGTCCGTTCAACTTGACGTAATCCGACACGATCTTCTTCCTGAGCTCGTTGCGGGCCTCGTCGTTGCTGTGAACCTTTGTGAAAGCATCGTAGTTATCGCCGAAGAGCTCTCGCGCGCTGGAGTCGAAGTCGGCGCCGTCAGCCACCACGTCAAAGGAGGTTACGGTGTAGCCTTCGCCATCCTTTTTCAGATGCATGACTCCTGGGTAGCTACCGCCCGAGACGCACTCGAGGGTATCACCCACGATGTTGTAGTTGTAAATCGAGAAGTCGCCGTAAACGAGCACATCGTCGGGGTTGGCGTTATCAACTTTGATGATGTTCACGACGGGAATGCTCGCATCTGCCTTTTCGTAATCCTTGCTCGTCTCTTCGACCAGGTGCTTGTAGACGGCCGCCTCGGCTGGGTCGGTTCCAGCGTAACCATAGGCTGCCCCATCAGCTTGAGCTGCAGCAGAGGACTCCGCAGACGATGCTTCAGACGAGGCGGCCGACGCCGCTTCGGTTGACGCTGCCGAGGACGCTTCAGACGACGCCTCGGATGACGCCGCCGAGGATTCCGCAGAAGCGGCTTCAGACGACGCCGAGGACGCGGCAGAAGATGCGCTTCCTCCGCTGCCGCAGGCCGTGAAACCGATAGCCATCACCAGAGCGCTCATTACGAATACTGCTAGAAAACCTTTCTTCATAGTTCCTTCCTTCCCTCGCATCATGTTTTATGCGCCTCCGTGTTGTATTACGTTCGTGCGCCTGTTCTATCTCAACGTAACTCGTTAGGGGGTTGGGGATTCGATCGTCACCTTAAGCTCGACATCCGAGGCGGGCATGGAGAACTCGTACTTCTTCTGGGGCAGCGGCGTCATGGTTTCCGAGCTGCCTGTGGTCCTGTACATGTCGGTGCTTCTCGTGAGCTCCTCGCCGTTGACGAACACGTGGATTTTCTCGTAACCCTCGGTCGAGCAAACGAGACGCACGGTTTCGCTTTCCTCAGCCGTTAACGGGCAATCCAAGACGACGCCCGCATCGTCTTGGATATTGATGGCATATACGTTCTTGCCCCCCGTCACACCCGCCTGGAGCGTGCGAACGCATGCCCACAGTGGCCCGCTTCCCGAAATAGCATAGTTTTTCGCCCCGCGGGTGAGGAGCCCTTCTCCCTCGAAGGTGAACCCAACCTTGGTTCCATCCTTAAGCGTGAACGATACGGAGTGGTAGTTGTCCGTCAGGGACTTCGGGCTCTCGTCTATGACGGTCACGTTTGCAAGGAGGTGGTAGATTTTTTCAATCGTCTCTCCGTCGTTCACCGTTACCGATGGTAGAGCGCCCATCTGGTCATAGAGAACCGTGCATTCGGTAGGCGTGAGGCCTGCCTCCATGTCTGCTACCAGTTTTTTAGATTTGACGTTGCCGTCGAACAACAGTATTGAATTGGGCGGGATTTCGCCTTGCGCTGTGGAACCGGATTCTGCTGCGAGCTTGGACTCGCTGCCTGATGAAGAAGGGGCCTGTTGGGCTGCGCAGCCGACTATTCCCAACGTCGCGACCAGCATGACGGCAAGAGCGAAGAGCTTTCGTTTCATGATCGTTCCTTCCCGATACGCTTTCCCGAAGTTTATCATGCAAGGGTATGGGGTTATGGGCAATTCTACAGGGTCTTGGGCCTAGCTCTTAGCGCCTTTGTCAGAATGAAAGCTCTTTGGCAGATGTGCGTTGCCGTGCTGTGAACTGTCGTCGTGCCGTATGATAACGGCAGAAAGAGCGTGGGCTTCAAGCGAATGTCCCGCGCCATACGCAAGCGAACAAGGAGGCCCTCATGAACAAGAAGGTATACGAGCTTATCAACGATCAGATCAACAAGGAGCTGTATTCGGGTTATCTGTACTTGTCATTTGCCGACTATTACGAGGCAGAGGGGTTGAAGGGCTTTGCCAACTGGTACTTTATCCAGGCGCAGGAGGAGCGCGACCATGCGCTGATCTTCCGCAAGTACCTGCTGGACAACGACTGTCCCGTCGTGTTGGGCGCTATCGAGCAGCCGGACAAGACGTTCACCGACCATCTGGGCCCACTCGAGGCAGCTCTCGAGCACGAGAAGTATGTGACCAGCCTGATCGACGGAATCATGGCCGCCGCCATCAAGGCCAAGGACTACCGTACGCAGCAGTTCCTGCACTGGTTCATCGACGAGCAGCTTGAGGAGGAGGCCAACGCTTCCGAGATGGTCTCCAACATGAAGCTATTCGGCGGCGATGCCCGCTCGCTCTACGAGCTCGACCGCGAGTACCTCGGCCGCGTTTACACCCAAGCCTCTCCGCTTGCAGGAGAATAAGTTCACGGCTACTACCCTGCGTCCGATTGGAGAGAGGTTATGGGCACGGTCCTGGGAATTGACATCGGGGGGACGAGCATCAAGGCGGGGCTGTTCACCGAGTCAGGTACGTTGGTGTCAACGAAGAAGATACCGACGGGCAAAATCGTGAACGAGGATGCGTTCGCCGCTGTCATTGGGGGGCTAGAAGAACTGCTCTGCTCAAATGGCGCTTCGCCGTTCGATGTCGTAGCCGCCGGGCTCGATGTTCCCGGTCCGGTTGACGATAACGGTCGGGTCGGGATGATGCCGAACGCCGAATTGGACGTAGAGGGGCTGAAGGCCGCCATGGCCGAGGCGTTTCCCAACATGAAGCTCGCTTTCGCCAACGATGTGAATGCGGCTGCAGTCGGGGAGATGTGGAAGGGCGCCGCGAGGGACGTATCGAGCTTCGCGCTCATTGCCCTGGGCACGGGCGTTGGTGCTGGCGTGGTCGTTTCCGGGAAGCTCGTCTCGGGCGCGTTCGGCGCCGGCGGGGAATTCGGCCATATCACCGTGAACCGCGAGGAGGCCTCCGCCTGCGGATGTGGGCGGCACGGCTGCCTGGAACAGTACGCATCTGCCTCGGGCGTCGTGCGCACCTATCGTGCGGAGTGCCTTGAGAGGGGCATCGATGCGGTTCGTCTGCAGGGTCCGACCGACTCGCTGACGGTTTTCGATGCTTATCGTGCAGGTGACGAGGCTGCCCAGGCAGCGATATCGCTCATGTGCGATAGCCTCGGGTTCGCACTGGCTCAGGTGTCTGCGGTAATAGACCCGCCGCTTTACCTCGTCGGCGGCGGGATGGGCGAGGGGTTCGACCTGTTCGCGGACGAGTTGCGCACTGCGTTCCACGCCTACTGCCTGCCGACGTGCGCGGGCGCCCGCATACTGCCCGCAGAACTTGGCAACGAGGCGGCGATGTACGGCGGCGCTTTCCTGGCGATGGAGGCGCTTGGCGTGTATGGGGTATAGATATGTGGTGCTTGACGTGAGGTAGGAGAGTATTCGAAATGAGCGGAGATGCGTTCTTGCGAGCTGGATGATGGGAGGGGCGGGTCCGATGATGGGCGGGGACGGGTCCAATCCATCATCGGACCCGCCCTGGCGTGCCAGGGCGTGTCAAATCCCCCGTCCCTTTAACACGCCATCATGCATGGAGAACGTGGAAGAGCATGGGTTATCTATACGAAATAGCAGCGACCGCGCCGGCGTTCTTGAAACCGGCGCACTACGATGCGCATCCTCCCGCGCGCACTGGCGAGCCTGCAATCATCCCGTTCGGATCTGATAGGCAGCAGCATTGCGTGCTCTGGGAGCCTGATGAGGTGCGCCACGACATGCCGGTGTTTTACTTCCACGGAGGCGCTTACGTTTTCGGCGAGGCCGAGTCGATGGTAGACGCTGCCAACGCGTACAATGCCCAGGGCTATCGCTTCTGTTCTGTCGGCTTTCGCGAGGCGCCGTTCCACAAATTCCCCGCCATGGTGGACGATGCGTTCATAGGCGCATTAACTGCACTCAGCTGGATGGAGGAGCATAACATCCCCTGCAAGCGAATAATCATCGGCGGCACGAGCGCCGGCGGACATCTGGCTGCGCTGATGTGCTACGCGAGATGGCTGCAGGAGGCGTTCGGGTTCCCTGTTGAGCGCATAGCCGCCTGCATCAGCGTCGCGGGTGTGGCTGATGCCTCTGACCTGCTCGTAAAACCTTTTCCTTCATACGGTGCCTGGCGCACCCAGGTGGATTTGGCAACCGTTGGCAAGAATCGCGCTGCTATGCGCCGCGCAGTGGCGCGCTACTCACCTGTGGACATCGTCGAGAAAGAAGCAGGGGAGGGCGCGGTCCCGAGGATCCCCCTTTTCGTGGTGCACGGCCGCAGGGACACATTGAGCCCCTTTTTCAGCCAGCTACGTCTCGTTGAGGCTCTGCGGAAGGCAAACGGGAAGGGCTCGGTTGAGCTCCTAACGCTGGAGGGCCGCCATTGGCAGCACATGAACACCACCGTCACAATGCATAAGGACGCTGTTGAAGAAAGCCCTATCCTTACTGCGCTGTTCTCCTGGCTCGAGCGGGTAGACGCCGAATCGCAACCTGGCGAGCCGCATTCGCGTTCTAGTGCATGAGGGCGAGCGATTGCTTGCCGGTCAGATGCTCGATTTCAAATGCCAGCACGTGCATGTGGTCGAAGCGGGGTGCAATCTCGGCTTCGAGTTCGTCGTCGTGGCCGGGCCAGTAACGCTCGCCCAGGGAACGCAGCAGGGCCATCTTCTCATCGCGGTCCTCCACGATGCGCACCCGCCCGAATGCGATGACGCTGCGGTAGTGTGTGTTGTATTCGGAGGGGACGACGTCGTCCTGTGCGACAACCGTGAACGATGCCTGCGGGTGGGCTTTCACGGCGTCGGTTTTATGCCCGGTAGCAGCGCAGTGGAAAACGAGCGTAGCGCCTATTCGCACGAAGCTGAGCGGCACACCGTACGGATAACCGTCGTCGCCGAGCACCGAGAGGACCCCCGATGTCGCTTCGTCGAGTATCGACAGGCATTCCTCTTCGCCAAGCTGCTGCTTCTTTCTGCGCATCTCCCTGAACATGTATTCCTCCATTCCGCCGCCTTTGTCGGCGGCACAAACCGTATTGAAAGCCGCATTAAAGGGGACAGTCCCCATTGATGATTTGAGTACGCCTCATTCTCCCAAAGAATACCGCAGCAAATCATCAATGGGGACTGTCCCTATTTAACATCGCTTCTGGCTTTCGGTGATGATTTCCGTTTGCGCTGGTGCTCGCCCGCGTGACGATCGGCACGGTACAGCCGGTGGACTACGCCTCCGTGAGCTCTCTTTCGGCCGATGTGGCCGCGTTGCAGAGCGACGTCGTGGGCATCGACGGCAACCTGACGACTGCGGCGTCTACCACGTACGTCGAGAACACCGTGACAGACGCGATTGACGATTTGGACGATTTGAGCGGAGTTGATTTCTGATGCTTGACAACTACGGTCTTCACCAGCTGACATGGAACCTGGCCGACCAGGTCGTATCGGACATTCTCGTGGCCTCGCCCATGGACGCCGAGGGGCGCGGCATCGCGCTCTCCGTGCGCGAGAACGGGTCTGCCGCCGACCTGACCGGGGCTGCTGTCTACCTAGTGTGGACGCACCGCCAGACCGGCAAGCGCGGCACCACCGAGTTTGAGGCGGTAGACGCATCCGCCGGTACGTTCGCGGTGTACTACCCGGCGGCGATGTGCGAAGCGGCGGGCATCGTGGACGCGTCGGTGATGCTCTCGCTGGGCGATGGCCGCTACATAGCCACGCGCGGCTTCCTGATTCGCGTGGAGAAGGTTCTCGTCGACGGCTTGGAGCCCGAGGGCGGCTTCACGCTGTTCGTGCAGGCTATCGCGGCGTACGAGAACGCTGCCGGCATCTCCACCGAGGCGGCGCAGGCCGCGAACCACGCGGCGGCCGACGTCCTGGCGGCGATGCAGCGCGGCGATTTCGACGGGGCCGACGGCCAGGACGGATTCAGCCCGACGGCCACCGTGACGCAGACGGCGGGATACTCTTCGGCGGGCGCGAGGCCGTGGGATTCCGTCAAGCTGCAGGTGAAGCGTGTCGTGATCGACTCGTCCTTCGCCTCTGTCGGCATCACGAACTGCGCGTACTGGTTCAGCGGGTTCACCGAGCTCGTGGAG
>JAFRGA010000004.1 GCA_017434045.1 Eggerthellaceae bacterium | reverse complement strand
TTCCCCCGAATCCTTGCATTGCCGCGAACTCGTGCAAGGAAACAGGCGAAGTGCACGGCCGCCTGCAGGAAAATGGCGGAAGTGCACGCCTAAACGGGCCTCCGGCGGGCCTTTTGACGTGCACTTCCCCCAAATCCTTGCACGAAATGGAGCCCCTGCAAGGAAACAGGCGAAGTGCACGGCTGCCTGCAAGGAAGCGGGCGAAGTGCACGGTAGAGGTGCAGCCAGCTGCAAGGAATCGGGCGAAGTGCACGGCAGAGGTGCAGCCAGCTGCAAGGAATCGGGCGAAGTGCACGGCTGCCTTCAGGAAAAGCGGGGAAGTGCACGCGACCGTTAGGCCTCTTTCGTACATTCCCCCATCATCCCTGCATCCGAAAAATCTCATGCAAGGATATGGGGGAAATGTACGACGGCCTGCAGCGAAACGGGGGAAATGGGCGGAAAACCACGTGCCGTGCAGGTCGAAAAACGTTCGTTTCCGGCATATCGCTGCACGAGTTTCTCCATGTGCAGCAAATGCGGGGAACTGTACGGAAAAGGCCGTGCGGGCCGGGCGGGCGGACCTCCCGAGGACGCTGTAGGCGAGCTCCTTCGTGCGCACGGCGACCTGCAAGGAAATGGCGGAAGTGCATGGGTTACCTGATGCGAGGCCCAGGCTTCTTTCAGGGTAAATGTGAAGGAGGACCTCATGCAGGCAGGGCGGGCGATTCGCCACGGCCTAGGTTTGTACAGGTTTTCCCGGCTTTGTTCATCGGCGTTTCGAAGCGGCCCCCGTGGATTTTAAAGAATATGCGCAAATCTCACGAAAGAACTGAGACGGCTTGGGCACTGTCGGTCGAATCGAGTTTTCAAACGGTACAATAGGCGGAATAGTATTCCGTAGGCTTCGAGGTAGGGTTATGAAATACCGTCATGTAGCCGCGATGGCGGCAGGATTCGCGCTTGATGCGGCGCTCGGCGACCCGCAGGGGTGGCCGCATCCGGTTCGGCTTGTCGGCAAGCAAATCGATTTCGAGGAAGGCCTCATCCGCAAGTACCTCTTGCCCGAGGCTGAAAAGGCCGGCTCTTCGTGGCCTTTGGACAGGGACCAGACCGAGCAGCTCGCCGGCGCCGCGCTGGCGGCCGATGTCGCGCTTGTCGCACCTGTTGCCGCTCTGCTGTTGCTGAAGGTTCTGGAGAAAGCCCATCCAGTACTGGCCTTGGCAGGCGAGTCGGTGCTGTGCTACCAGCTGCTCGCCGCACGCTCGCTGTGCGATGAGAGCATGAAGGTGAAGGCCGCGCTCGAGTCGGGCGATTTGCAAAACGCCCGTCATGCCGTGAGCATGATCGTCGGGCGCGATACCGACGAGCTCGACGAGGAGGGCGTTGCGAAGGCGGCGGTCGAGACTGTGGCCGAGAACGCTTCCGACGGCGTCATCGCCCCGCTCGTGTACATGGGATTGGGCGGTGCGCCGGCAGCGATGGCTTACAAGGCGGTGAACACCCTCGATTCCATGGTGGGCTACAAGAACGACCGGTACATGAACCTGGGGCGCATTCCCGCGAAGCTCGACGACGTGGTCAACATCGTGCCCTCCCGGGTTGCAGGCGTGCTCATGTGCGCGGCGGCGCCCTTGGTCGGCATGGATGGCAAACATGCTTGGAGCGTGTTCAAACGCGACCGCTATAAGCACTCGTCTCCCAACTCGGCGCACACCGAGGCGGCGTGCGCCGGCGCGCTCGGCGTTCAGCTTGGAGGCCCGAACAAGTATTTTGGCAAGGTGGTTGAAAAACCCACCATCGGCGATGACGATAGACCTGTGGAAGCGTCCGATATCGAGCGGGCAAACAAGCTCATGTACGCGACGGCCCTGCTCGGATTGGCTCTGGCAGCCGTTGTTGGCATTGTCGGTGGCTCTATAGGTGCTCGGAAGGGGTAGTTAGGTGTCAGAAGTGCAGAAAGCCCGCCAGACGATGGGCCGCTTCCAGCATGGAGGCGATACGTACGGCATGAGCGACGTCGTCGATTTCTCGGCGAGTCTCAACCCGTTGGGCATGCCGGTGCAGGTCATACGTGCGCTCAAGGTGGCGGCTGCAAGTTTCGAGGCGTATCCCGATCCGCAGTGCCGCGAGCTGGTGGCAGCGTTGTCCGATCACGAGCAAGTGCCCGCTGAGCGCATCGTGCCCACGGCGGGTGCAAGCGATGCGTTCGCCCGTATCTCGGCGGCGTTAAAACCCGACAAAGCCATGGTCTGCTCCCCATGCTATTCCGGATACGAGCAGGCCTTGCATTTGCTGCGCCCGCGCGTCGTGCATCACAGCCTCGTCGCCCGCGAAAACTTCGATTTGACCGAGCGTGTTCTCGACTACATCGATCCCGAGATCGACCTCATCGTGCTCTGCTCGCCCAACAACCCTACAGGGCGCGTCATCTCGCATGAGCTCCTGATCAAGGTCCTGCATGAAGCCGAACGCTGCGGGTCGCGGGTGCTCGTTGACGAGTGCTTCATAGATTTCACCGACTCGAAGTCCTGCACCTCGTTGCTCGAGGACTTCCCGAATCTCGTAATCGTCAAGGCGCTGACGAAGAGCCATGCCATGGCCGGCTTCCGGCTGGGTTACTGCCTCAGCGCCGATCCCGCGCTCGTATCCGAGCTCCGCGTGTCGGGGGCGCCATGGGCGGTTTCCTCGCCAGCGCAGGTGGCAGGGGTGGCCGCGCTTTCCGTGTCCGGCTATCTCGAGCTCACGCGCGAGTACGTCGCCAAGGAACGTCAGCGCCTCGAGGAAGGTTTGAGCGAATGCGGGATGTCGGTCGTGCCCTCGCATGCGAACTTCATCCTGTTCCAAAGCCCGGTGCCGCTGTACGACGAGATGCTGGCACGCGGCTACGTCATCCGCCGTTGCGAGAACTTCCGGGGGCTGGATGACTCGTGGTTCCGCATCGCCGTGCGCACCACCGTTCAGAACAAGGGCTTCCTCGCCGCCTTGGAAGACGTGATGGCCAAGCAGGGCTAGCAAATGGTAAGTCAGATTCGAGACGAGATAACCGAAACGCCTCTTTTGGCCGAGGATTCCGGCAAGTGCAGCGACATCGAGCTCGTTATCATCCGTCATGGTCAGACGCCGGGCAATGCCGAACGTCGATATGTCGGATGCGCATCCGATCAGCCCCTTAGCGATGCCGGGCGTGAACAGGCTCTTCAAGCGCAGTCGTTTCCTCAGGTTTCGAAGGTGTATGTATCGAAGCTGAGACGCACCCACGAGACGGCTGCCCTCATGTTTCCCCATGCCGAACAGGTCGTCGTCGAGGGAATCTACGAAATGGATTTCGGCGTGTTCACCGGCCGCAGCGCGGACGAGATGGAAGACGACGAGCAGTACAGGGAATGGGTCGAGGGCTGGTGCGAGGGCGTCTGTCCTGGCGGCGAGTCGAAAGCGCAGTTCAACGAGCGTATTTGCGCGGCGATGAAGGCGTTTCTGCTCGATGCCGCTTCACGTGGCGAGCATGTGCTTTACATGGTCGCTCATGGTGGGACCTTGATGGCGTTCCTCGGAGCTTATGGCGGGGTAGAGGGCAAGTACTACGAGTGGAACGTGGGCAATTGCCAAGGATATCGTCTTGGGATTCAGATTGAAGGCGATGACGTGCGCATCTCCTCGATCGAGCTGCTTTAGACGCATGTAAACGGGTGAGCGTGTTGAAGGGATTTGACACGCCCTGAGCGCCATCTTGACGCCAATCGAATCGGAGGGGACAGTCCCCTGCGATTCGATCGTTGTCATTCCGAGCGTAGCGAGGAATCTCCGCGAAGCGGCTCACCTGGGTGTTCGCTTTGATCGTTGGGGACTGTCCCCTCCGATTCGATTGACAAGTGTATCGGGCGTGTCAAATCCCCCGTCCCTCCAATACGCCTGCAAGCTAATTGAATTCTACCCATAAGTGAATAATATATAAATAGGAATTTATAAGGTAAAACAACAACTCTATGTGTGTTGTATGAATAAATAAGCACTTGGCATATTTACGATTATAGTGTCGCCTCGTGTCCTAATGAAAGTCGTTCTCGGGCAGTTGTTGCCGTGAACTTAAAACTAGGAGGTTTCTTATGAATGATGCTTTGAACACGCTTGTGAAGATGAAGAAGGCCGCCAAGCTCGTGCGCCTTGCCCAGCGTAAGAACGGCCCGAAGAGCTACAAGCGCGGCCAGGGTGCGCTGCTGCGCGTTCTGCTCGAGAAGGATGGCGCTACCCAGCGCGAGTTCGTCAGCACTCTGGGTATGAACCGCGCTGCCCTGAAGGATATCGTGCGCAAGGCGGCACGCAACGGATATGTGACTATCGAGGAAGCTGGCGAGAAGAAGCTGTACGCCGTGAAGCTGACCGACGAGGGCAGGGCTCTTGCCGAGAAGCGCGAAGCTGCTCAGGAAGCGACTGCTGAGAAAATCCTGGCTGCTTTGAGTGACGAAGAGCGTGCGCAGCTCGATGCCATCAGCGAGAAGCTGATCGTGTCGTTGAAGGAAGCCGGCATCGACGGCAAGGGCAAGGGCCGCAAGGTTCGTCGCGGTCGCAAGCGTCGCGCGCGTCGCTAGTTTTGCCACATACCCAGCCACCGCTCGCGGTGACCGGTGCAGTTGAGTCCTAGCTTCCAGTCAATTCGATTGAAGCTGTTCAAAAGGGGAATGCCCTGCGTCTTTACGGATAGGGGCATTCCCTTTCTATGTGCTTGTCTGTATCGCAATGCGATCATCAATTGTGGGGCTTCAGATTTGTCTGACCCTGTCCTAATCCTTTTATGCTTGGCAGTAAACTCGCAGAATCCTGTTGTGAATCAAGATATACTGCAGCTATAGGGCGATATTTGCTCAATACTAATTGCAGAAGGGTAAACGTATATGGGAAAGACTACTCGGGGCATCGTAGCGTGCATGTTGCTAGCCGTGGCCTGTGCATTTGCATGTGTATTTCCCGCGTTTGCCGAAGAGCGCGACGATTCAGATGCGCAGATTGCGCTCGTGGCTGGGTCTGAGGACCCGAATGCCACAGACGAGTTAACGGAAATCTTGAAGGAAGAGTCTTATCGAGGCTCTGAGCCCCTGGATAACGATCAGCTGTTCGCGGATTATGTTGATGTAAAGCTAGGAATAGCTGATACTCCGAGCAATCTTAGGAAAAGAAGATCCAATCTCGACGGCGTGAACTCTGTGCTTTACAACGAGCTCCGTAAAGAGATTGCTAAAGTAGCAGATGGTAGCAGGAGCTCTACAGTAATAAGCGTTGACGTAGATGACAATAATTATTCCGATACGAGCTACTGGACCGCCGAAGAACTCGGGGTAACTTCAATCGTCGAGAACGGCGAGATTACACAAGCGGCAAAAGAGGCGCTTTCCGAGAAAACCAGCCTGTCGGCAATCATCAACGCTCTTCTTGCTGATTGCCCCTACGATTTGTATTGGTACGACAAGGTAAGTGGCACGCGTTTAGAGGGAAAGGGATGCTCATATGAGCTTTCAAACAATGGAAATGAGTGGAAGTTAGGTATAAAAGGTGAATTCATCTTCTCTTTCTCCGTTGCTCAAGGATACGCCGCCGGACAGTATCAAGTCGATACCTCCAATGCACAGCGCGTGCGGCATGCTGTTGATAAAGCCGCATCCATTGTTAAAGCGCATGCAACCGATAACGACAACGAAAAGCTCGCTGCCTATTGCGAAGCTATTTGCGGCCTTGTCGCATACGACAATGACGCGGCTAACGACGATGCGATCCCCTATGGCGATTCCTGGCAGATCATCTCGGTTTTCGACGAGGATGAAAGCACGAACGTCGTGTGTGAGGGATATTCGAAAGCATTTCAGTATCTATGCGATTTGACAACCTTCACAGGGGATATCGGCTGCATTTCCGTCACTGGGACAATGTCTGGGGGGACGGGTGCTGGTCGGCACATGTGGAACATCGTCAACTTGGCTGACGGGATTAACTACCTCGTTGACGTAACAAATTGCGATGAGGGGACCATCGGGTCCGGCAAGAAGCTTTTCCTGGTCGAGCCTTCTGGGGGAAGCTTGCATGATGGATATGACTTCTCGTGCTCGTCAAGGACCATACATTACGAGTACGATACCGACGCCTTCGCCACTTTTTTTGAGCGAGAGCTGTCTTTAGGCAATGAAGGTGTGGGTGCCTGTACAAAATGCGGTGGACAGGAATACACGTACGGCGATTGGACAGTCACGAAGAATCCAACCTGCACCGAGCTGGGATCTAAAGAGAGATTATGCGCCGTATGTGGCAACAAAGTCGTAAAAGAGATTCCAGCTCTTGGTCATGCCTGGCCAAAAACATACACGATCGACGTTCCCGCCACCTGTAGCGCGGAGGGCTCCGAGTCGATACACTGCACTAGGTGCGGGGCGCATAAGGACGAGAGCAATCGGGCAATTGCGAAAACAGCCCACCAATGGGTGGCGGGCAAGGTTACGGTGCAGCCCACTTACAGTGCGACGGGAAAACGGGTTTACTCGTGCAACAACTGTGGTGCAACGAAATCCGAAACCATTCCGGCGCTTACGCGGACGTCCTTGTCTACAGCGGTAATATCCGGCCTTGCCAGCAAAACCTACATTGGCATAGCTCTTACTCAGAGCCCGACGGTCAAGGTGGGCACGACGGTTCTTCGAAATGGGACAGACTATTACCTGACGTACAGCAATAACATAAACGCTGGAATAGCTACCGTGGTTGTTACGGGCAAAGGCAAATACTCCGGGACGAAGAAGGCGACATTCAAGATTAATCCTGCGAGCATAACAGCTGCAACGCTCGTAAATACGAAAGCCGCCTACACCGGCAAGGTACAGAAGCCCACCGTGAAGGCGGTAAGCGCGGGAGCGCTTGCCCTTCCGTCATCCGGCTACACGGTGAAATACTCCAATGCCAATTCGAAAAATGCTGGCACCTATACGGTGACCGTCACTGGCAAAGGGAACTTCGTCGGCTCGAAGACGCTTACCTACAAGATAACGAGGGCGGCAAACAAGGCCAAGGTCAAGGTCACGAAGAGGAGCGTTACGAAGAGGTTCAAGGCCTCAGCGCTCAAGAAGAAGCCTAAATATGTGGCCCTTCCTAAGGTAACGTCCACGTTCGGTGTCGCGAAGTGGAAGGTGACGGCAAAGGACAAGAACGGTGTCCTCGGTCTTCATAGAGGGAAGATCAAGGTGAAAGCTGGCGCCAGTAAAGGGACATATACCATAAAGCTCAAGGCTTACGTCGCCGCGAATAAGAACTACAAGGCCGCGAAAACCAAGGTCGTGACAGTTTCAGTCACCATCAAGTAGCACGAGTTTTACGTAAATCTAAAGTCAAATCAAAGCGAAAAGAACGTTGCCGATGCCTGATGGCAACCTCGCTTTACCCGCACCTGCATCTAATCATCGACTGTCTTTTTACCAAAGATTGGTTTTCCGCTACAATTATCAGACTTGTTTTTAAACGGCTCGGAGAAACGGGCGGAGGCGATGATGGAGCAGGATAGGGTATTTGAAGAGGAGCAGCGTCATCTGTCAAATACGTATGCCAAGCTCGAGGCCATAGAATCCGAAGTACGCGATCAGCTGGAATCGGACCTCGCAGAAGCGCTCGAGAGCACGGAAGAGCTGTTCGAGGCCATGTCGCTCAACCAGGATGCCGACATCCAGCTCGAGACGCTCGCCGAGCTCGAGGCCATGAACCGCGTAATCGAGGGCTATAACCTCTCCGCCGACATCAAAACCGAAAAACTGAGGAGGGCTCAGCTTCTGTTGCTGAGCCCGTATTTCGCGAAGGTCCGCCTTAAGTTCGAGCACGCTGACGAGCCGAAGGACATCTACATCGGAGCAGCGGGGATGACGGACGACATGCGCCGCCATTTCATCGTCGACTGGCGCAGTCCCGTTGCCGAGGTGTACTACAACCAGGCCAACGGCGCGACGTCATACGAAGCCAACGGGAGGACGATCGAGGTCGACCTGCAGCTGCGCCGTCAATTCGACATCTGCCGCGACGAGCTGCGCGCGTATTTCGACACGACGGTGGCCATCGAGGACCCGCTTCTGCTCGCATCTCTGAGCAAGCGCCGAACCGCCCGGCTCACGGACATCACCACCACCATCCAGAAGGAACAGAACCAGGTCATCCGTCATGCGGATGTCCCGGTGCTGCTCGTCCACGGCATAGCGGGATCGGGCAAGACGTCAGTCCTCTTGCAGCGCATCGCCTATCTGTTCTATACCGAGCGCGAGAACCTCAAGCCCTCTGATGTTTACCTGATCACGCCTAACGAGGTGTTCGGGCGTTACATCGACAACGTGCTTCCCGACATGGGCGAATCAAACCCCCAGATTCTCACCTGGGATGGGCTCATGGCCCGTCTTGGGCTTGCGGGGCGGGGAATCGCGAAGAACGGATCCCTTGACGTGCTGGCGCGCATCGATGCCGCCGTACCGAGCCTGCAACTTGGCCAAGGTGATTACTGCGACCTTCGCGTGGATGACGAGCGCGTGGTGGCGGCGGCTCAGGCCCGTGCCTCGGTCGAGAAGTTCTCGCGTATCCCCATGGGCCCGCATCGAATCGCCCTAGCCATAGAGGATTTGAAGGAGAAGGTCGAGCAACGCATCATGCGCTTGTCGCGCGACGAGGCCACGCAGGATGCGATGATGAGCTTGTCCAACGAAGAACAGATCAGCCTGTTCGGGCAGCAACTTGCGCCTTTGGATGATGAGGAACTCGTTTCATGTACCCGCCAGTACCTCAGGGCCCGGTACGCCCGGGTGCTCGACGATCTGGACGATGGGGCATGGTTGAGGCTCGATCGAATCGGCATGCGCGTGCTCGATGCGCAGACGCTCGATGCCGTCGAGTGGCTCTACCTGAAGCTCGCGCTCGTCGGCGGTGGTGAGCGGTATGCGCGCTACGTGATGGTCGATGAGGTGCAGGACTACACGACGACCCAGCTTGCGGTGCTGGCCCGTTTCTTCCCCAACGCCCATTTCCTTCTACTCGGCGACGAAAACCAGGCCGTCAACGAGGGGACGGCGTCGTTTGCGGAGATCCGGAACCTGTTCGGGGAAATTCTCGGAAGCGTGGACGAATGCGCCCTCATGATCAGCTACCGTTCGTCTCCCGAAATCACCGACCTGTTCTGCAAGCTCTTGGACGAAACCGAACGCGTGCAAGCCACGTCGGTTCAGCCTTCGGGAACGTCGCCAATCATCATCGAATGCGACGGGCGTGACGAATACGAGGCGGCGTTGCGGCAAGCTGTGGCCGATGCCGCCGATGACGAGGGCCTGACCGCCATAATCGCGAACAGCCGCTCACGTGCGAAGCAGCTGGCGAAGATTTTGGCGGGAACGGCGGTGCAGCAGGTTTCCGACGACGGGCGCCTTCCTTCCGAAGGCGTGGCCCTTCTCGATGTGAAGTTGGCGAAGGGCCTCGAATTTGACCAGGTCATAATACCTGATGTGCAAGATGGCGCCTTCCCGGACGAGCCAATCCGACGCCATCGCCTGTACACGGCCATTTCCCGTGCCACGAAACGCGTGACCCTCGTGGCGAATGGACGTCTGACGGGGCTTTTACGGTAATACGTGTTGGAACAGTTCAGCTGGTTGCGAGGATGCTCAATCGCCGTATTCCTAATGGCTCAGGAATTCCGGGATGGCACGGGCGTCGGTGAGTCCCTTCGCATACATCTGCTCTAGAGCCTCATGGTCTTTCGTCAACGTGTCCATGTCGCCGATGTCGTCGGGCGCGACTATGAGAACGCGGCCCTCTTCCTCGTATTTCTTTGCCAAATCAAGCTGGAGGTTGTACAGCCCCGCCCGGTTCATGAGCGCTTGGGCGATGCGCGGATACTTCGGGGTTATTAGACGTGCGGGGCCCACATCTTTCGAAGGGTCTCGGTAGAAATCGCGCGGACGCGTGAGGATGACGACTACTTTCTCGCAACCCGCCAGGAAAGCCCGGTGGATGGGGATGGGATCGGAGAGCCCTCCGTCGAAGCAAGGACGACCCGCTACCGGGTACGGCTTGTTCACGAGGGGCAGGGCGGAGGAGGCCTTCACGGGCGCGTAGTCGTTCTGAGCCATGTCATCCATGGTGAAGTACACTGGAAGTCCGCTCTTGGCATCGGTCGCCACGACGAAGAACTGCTTCCCCGATGCGACCATGGCCGGGTAGTCGAGCGGATATTCGCCCGTGGAGTTCGACAGCGAACCGTATATGTAGTCAAGGTCGGTGTATTCGCCTTTGCGAACCACGAGGCCTGCTCCCATGTACTGCGGCCGGAAGCTGTACGTGGTGTAGAAGGCGAAATTGCGCCCAACTTGGCCGGCTATGTACGAGCTGAGGTTGGCGGCACCTGCCGAGACGCCCACGCAGCAGTCGAAGTCCACATCGTGCTCCATGCACCAGTCAAGGACGCCGGCTCCGTACACATCTCGTTCGCCGCCGCCCACATCCACGATACCGATCATGCTTCCGGTCTCCTGTTCCTTTCGGGGTTTAAAAGAGGATACTCCTTTGAAGCGAACCTCGATAGTTGCTTGAGCCAAAGTTTCGGGTAACTCTGGTGCCGTTTCGGAATCCTCCACGGTGCCGATTTCGCGCCATGGGATCGCTGCGGGATTCCCCACAACCGCGATTTCGCGCCATGAAATCCTCCACGGTTCTTTTGTATCGTTACAGCCATATTTGCGGTTGCCCCTTCGTCCTTTGTGCCGTATGGTGAATATGGAAGCGCGCGCCTTAACGATGGTCCTTCTACTCGGCTATTAAAGGTGTTCAGCCGATAGGGCGATCGCATGCGCGCATATCATGGGCAACGATGAGAGGAGACAGCTACTATGGAGCTCAAGGGCAGCAAGACGTGGGAGAACCTGCAAACGGCTTTTGCCGGCGAATCGCAGGCGCATACGAAATACCAGTACTATGCCAGCAAGGCGAAGAGTGACGGCTATGTTCAGATCTCCGAGATTTTCCTCGAGACGTCCCGCAACGAAAAGGAACACGCCAAGATCTGGTTCAAGCTCCTCCATGATGGCGGCGTGCCCGACACGGTCACGAATCTGAACGATGCCGCAGATGGCGAGCAGTACGAGTGGACCGACATGTACGACGAGTTCGCGAAAGTCGCCGACGAAGAGGGCTTCGCCGACATCGCCGAGAAGTTCCGTCAGGTCGGGGCGATCGAGAAGGAGCACGAGGAGCGCTACCGCAAGCTTATCGGCAACATCGAAGGCGGCATCGTGTTCTCGCGCGATGGCGACCGTACCTGGATTTGCAGGAATTGCGGCCACATCGTCATTGGCCCCGAAGCTCCCGAGATGTGCCCGGTTTGCGCACATCCGCGCAGCTACTTCGAACTCAGGGCTGAGAATTATTAGTAGTTCCGCCGTTCTTGCGAACGGCGGAACTACTAAACGCTGCGAAGCAATGGGATGATCGAAGGGGACAATCCCCAATGATGATTAATCTGGAGCAATCTGCCCATCGGCATTGCTTTTCCGGATTAATCATCTTTGGGGATTGTCCCCTCCAATCATTCCTGTCTCAAAGAAGGGTTCTGTCAAATTCGTCGTTTTCACCAGTTTTTGTGGCGGGAAGGTGACGGTTCGGTAAAGTTGCGCAATATCCTCTACAAGATGTTATAGTACGTGCCTGTTAGCACTCGACAGCTTCGAGTGCTAAATTTTCGATAGGTAGTGTTTGTCTAACTAGAAAGAAGGCAATGGCAATGGCTCTTAAACCGTTGGGCGATCGCGTGATCGTCAAGGCCGACGAGGCCGAGGAGACAACCGCATCCGGTCTGTACCTGGCCCGCGAATCCAAGGAAAAGCCCCAAACCGGCACCGTCCTGGCAGTGGGCGCTGGCAAGCTCGACAAGGACGGCAACTTGGTTCCCGTCCCGGTCAAGGTTGGCGACAAGGTCATCTTCGGCAAGTACGGTGGAACCGAGATCACGTACGAAGAGGAGACGGTCCTGATTCTCCGCGCCGACGATATCTATGCGATTTGCGAATAAAGTTGAAAGGAAGTCAAACCAATGGCTAAGGAAATCAAGTTTGAAGCTGATGCGCGTGGCGGTCTCGCCAACGGCGTAACCAAGCTCGCCAATGCTGTCAAGGTCACGCTTGGCCCCAAGGGCCGCTACGTGGCTATCGAGAAGTCCTATGGCGCTCCGGTCATCACCAACGACGGTGTGACGGTTGCCCGCGAGATCGAGCTCGAGGACAAGGTCGAGAACATGGGCGCCCAGCTCGTGCGTGAAGCTGCCGTCAAGACCAACGACGTTGCCGGTGACGGCACCACCACCGCCACGCTGCTGGCCGACGTCATCGTCCGCGAGGGCCTGCGCAACGTGACCGCCGGCGCTGACGCGCTCGGCATCCGTCGCGGCATCCAGAAGGCTACCGCTGCCGTTGTCTCCCAGATCAAGGCAGACGCGCAGGAGGTTTCCAGCAAGGATCAGATCGAAAGCGTCGGCACCATCTCCGCTGGCGATGCCGAAATCGGCAAGAAGATCGCCGAGGCCATGGACGTCGTGGGCAACGACGGCGCCATCTCCGTCGAGGAGAGCCAGACCTTCGGCATCGAGATGGAGATCGTGGAAGGCATGCAGTGGGACCGCGGTTACATCTCTCCCTACATGGCCACCGACATGGAGCGCATGGAGGCTGTGCTCAACGATCCCTACATCCTGCTGACCGACAACAAGCTCACCAGCGTTCAGGACATGGTCCCGCTGCTGGAGCAGGTCATGAAGTCCGGCCGTGCCATGCTCGTCGTTGCCGACGACGTCGAGGGTGAGGCGCTGGCGACGCTGCTGCTCAACAAGCTGCGCGGTACGCTCAACGTCGTCGCCGTCAAGGCTCCTGGTTTCGGCGATCGCCGCAAGCGCATCCTCGAGGACATGGCTGCCGTTACCGGTGCCCAGGTCATCGCGAAGGACTTTGGCATGACGCTGGCTGACGCCACCGTCGAGGCCTGCGGTCATGCACGTACCGTCAAGGTCACCAAGGACTCCGTCCTCATCGTCGACGGTGCTGGCGACAAGGCCGTCATCGACGGACGCATCGCCTCCATCAAGGGCGAGATTGAGCGCGTCGAGTCCGAGTTCGACCGCGAGAAGCTCCAGGAGCGCCTGGCCAAGCTCTCCGGCGGCGTTGCCGTCCTCAAGGTCGGTGCTGCAACCGAGCCCGAGCTCAAGGAGAAGAAGAGCCGCATCGAGGACGCCCTGCAGGCGACCCGCGCTGCCGTGGAAGAAGGCATCGTGGCCGGTGGCGGCGTTGCTCTCGTCAACGCCCTGCCCGCGCTCGACGCGCTTGAGGCGACCGACAAGGACGAGGAAGTCGGCATCAACATCATCCGCAAGGCCATGGAGGCTCCGCTGCGCGCCATCGCCGGCAACGCAGGCTACGAGGGTTCCGTCGTCGTCGAGAAGGTGAAGGGCCTGGCCAAGGGCGAGGGCCTGAACTGCGCGACCGGCGAGTACGGCGACCTGATCTCCATGGGCGTGTCCGACCCGGTCAAGGTTACCCGCACCGCTTTGGAGTCTGCCGCTTCCGTGGCAGCCCTCATCCTCATCACCGAGGCTACCATCAACGAGATCCCGAAGGACTCCGACGCAGCCGCTGCCGCTGCAGCCGCAGCTGCCGGCATGGGCGGTGGAATGATGTAATTTGAGTTGCGCCGGCTTATCAGCCGGCGCAACCGCTGCACGCTGCGCGGCCTTGGGGCGCCCCATCTTGTGGCTCCAAGCTCGGCTCACGGCCCAAAGAATTCCGCCGTTCTGACGAACGGCGGAACCCTTGTCCGCTGAACGCACGTCTGGCGGCACGTAAGGCCCTTGTTTTGGGCTCTGCGCGGCGCGAAGGCCGCTTGGCCCAAAGGTGGGCCTTACGCACTCGCCAGCCGCACGTTCAGCTACTAAGAGATGCACGCAAGGTTAAGCTCCCTCGCTGACTTTGAGCTATTCAGCGATGTCACGGGGGCATGCAACATTCGAGTGATGTTGCTTTGTTGTGTACTATGCTTGCGGGTAGTAAAACTCGGCTACTATACGCGGCAGACAGAGAAACGGGACGACCTTCGGGCCGTCCCGTTTCGCATTGACGGGCAATTTGAAAGATTGCTCATATGATTAGCTGAAATGATGCAGGGGATTCACATGCACGAACATGCGGCGCAAACGGGCTCCAACTTCGCCGACATCGCCTTCGATGTCGTGCAGGACGCGGTGATCGACACGCTCTACCTCATTCCGTTCCTGCTCGTGACGTATCTGGTTATGGAATGGCTCGAGCACAAGACGGGCGCCAGGACTCAGGAAGCCATACGCGGGGCGGGGAAGGCGGGCCCCGCAATAGGCGCGCTTCTGGGCGTCGTTCCCCAATGTGGCTTCTCCGCCGCCGCATCCACCCTGTACGCAGGACGCGTCGTGACGCTCGGCACCCTTTTCGCCGTATACCTTTCGACTTCCGACGAAATGCTGCCCATCTTCATCGCGGAGCAAGTGCCGGTACAGACGCTGCTCGGCATTATCGGCATGAAAGTGGTCATAGGCATGGCTTTCGGGTTCGTGGTCGATGCGGTGATGCGCGCCACCCATCGTGACCATAAACACCTGCACATCCACGAGCTGTGCGAGCGCGATAATTGCGATTGCTCAAACGATTGCTCCACCTGCCAGCAGAACCCGACGCTCGTGTACGAGCATCATGACGATTGTACAGACGGTTGCAACCACACCGACCACCATCACGATCATGGGCACGATGCGGGTTGGGGTGGGCTCGTCAAGAGCGCTTGCAAGCACACGCTGCAGGTGACGTTCTTCATCTTCCTGGTGTCCCTTGCCCTCAACATCGTCCTGACGTTGGTCGGCGAGGAAGGCCTCGAGTCGCTCCTGAGCTCGAACGAGGTTCTCGCGATTATAGGGTCTGGCATAGTCGGCCTCATCCCCAATTGCGCCGCAAGCGTGACCATCGCCCAGCTCTACGTCGAAGGTGTGCTGAGCCTGGGCGCTTGCATGGCGGGCCTGCTCTCCGCCGCCGGCGTCGGCCTGCTCGTCTTGCTTCGAACGAACCGCCATGCAGGCGAGAACATCGCCATTCTAGGCGCGTTGGCCGCATTCAGCATCGTGTGCGGTCTCGTCATCCATTTCACCGGCTTTGTGCTTTAGGTATTTAGACGAATGTTCCCTGTTCGGAGAGGTGATCCACTTTCGCAGGGTTCGGGCTTGTGCCAGGTCGTCCGCCCGAAGGGGTGAGCCGCTTCCGCAGGGTCCGAGCGCCCGGAAAACAGCCCTGTGGGCTGTTTTCAGCGAGGACGGGCAAGCTTCAGCTTGCCCCCGTACATACTTCCAGAACTATTTCCTGAATGCGCGGAGCGCAGGCAGGAACATTTTCTACATGCATTATTACCGCCGAGGACGCTGTAGGCGAATCCCTCCGGGCGGACGACCTTTCCGAGGATGCTGTAGGCAGAATCCCTACCGAACAGGGGATAAAAGAGCGCACTAGGCGAATCTCCTCATAAGTGGCAACAACTGCGCACGTTGCTCGTGTGCGCGTGTGAAAATACAGAAGCCGCACATTGACCAACGGCAGCGGTGCAGGTAGAATAACAGCTTGCAATTTGGACCGAGGGCCCTTAGCTCAGTTGGTAGAGCAGGGGACTTTTAATCCCAAGGTCGGGGGTTCGAGTCCCCCAGGGCCCACCATCCAAATGTGCCATGCTGGGCTGTCGTCCAATGGCAGGACTTCGGTTTTTGGTGCCGACTATCGGGGTTCGAATCCCTGCAGCCCAGCCATTTCCCACCAGAGAATCTCATGGAAAGGAAGCGCCATGAAGAGAATCGGGATCGTCGCATTGCTCTGCTGCATGTTCTCGCTGTGCTTCGCTTTGACAGGTTGCGGCGGAGGTGAATCCTCATCCTCTTCGTCGGCGAGCGCGGATGATGGAGCTTCCGCGAAAGCCGCTTTTGCCGGCACTTGGGATTTAACCGGCCTCGTTCGCGACGGTCAGGAGACCAGCAAGCAGGATATCGAATCCCTCACCAACTTGGGCTACGAGGTATATCTGAACCTCAACGAAGACGGCACCTCGAAACTGTCACTGTTCGACAGGGACCCGGTTACCGGCACGTGGGAGGCATCCAGTGCTACAGCGGGTACCATAACCATGCAGGGCAGCACCATCGACATGACGATCGAAGGCGAAACGCTGACGATTGCCCAGAACAATTCGTCCATGACGTTCAAGAAGGGCTCTCCGCGCAACGATGAGGCAAGCGCTTCGTCCGCTTCAGCCGAGACGGCTTCCAGCGAAGCTGCCGAGCCGGCAACTGACGAGGCTGCCGAGGAGGCCGGTGCAGAAGCGGGTGCTTCCGCGCAAGCCGCCGAGACCGAGGAGGCAAGCGCTTCGTCTGAAGCCGCTTAAACGGCTCGAGGATGGGACTAGGCATTTTGAGGAAAGGCTGCGCTCTAAGTGCAGCCTTTCTGCGTTTGCCGCTCCTTCGAGCTGAGCTGTATTACACTGTAGGGCTGTTGGTTGCGGGCACCTAAGTGCACTGCGCCAACACATTCGTTATTCGAACAACGATGGCGACCGGGCACAGGCAGGTCGTGCTCGTCGAGGCGGCATGGAAAGGAAGGGCATGGCAAAGCGGCTGACGCTCGTGGCATACGACGCCCTTTCGGTGATCGCGCTTGCCTGCTTGCTGTCATGTGCAGTTGTCGTTCCCGCGTACGCATACATCGACCCGTCGGTCATGACCTACACCATCCAGGCTGTTGCGGGCGTAGCTGTGGCGTTGTCGACCCTGGCGGGCGTGGCCTTGCGCCGCGGCAGGAAAACCCTCATGCGCGTGCTCGACATAGACGAGAATGCGCGCAGGGAAATCGAGGCGGACGTGCACCGCACGGGTCCCGACGGGGCGATCCTGCGCGAGGATGGCAGCGCGAAGGTGCTTCAACCGGCTTTTGACCGAATTGCAGCCGAAATCGCAGAACAAGAGGGGCAAGAGGCATTTTCGGGAGGAAAGTCCGCTAAGGGAGGAAAGCGCGCCAAACGTCGCCCCACATCGTATGCTCCTTCGTGGAAGGAGCGGTTGGTGTATGGCTTCATCGCCGCCTTCTTCTTCACGTTCACCATCTTCTTCGTGGCGCCCCTCGAGATTGTCGCCGGGGCTGCCTCAGAGCTTATCTACTCGATAGGTGACGTCTGGTGGGTGCCAATACTTCCTGATATTGGAATAATCGCCTTCATCACCCTTGTGCTGACCCTTCTGAGGGGCAGGGCGTTCAACTTCGCGCTCGTGGCCGTGGTGGCTGTTGGCCTGTGCGCGTACGTTCAGGCGCTCGTGCTGAACTACAGCTTGCCCGCGGCTGACGGCGCGACGATCTTCTGGGCGGATTACATGACCATGCAGATCGTGTCGTCAGCGGTGTGGATTGCCATCATCGTGGCGGCGCTCGCATTCGCAATCCTGCATCGTCGTAGGGCGCAAGGCGTTGCTGCAGTGATTTCGGTGTTCTTGGTCCTGGTGCAAGCGGTGGGGCTCGCGAGCCTCGTCATCGCTCCTGCGGGAGGCAATAGCACTCCAACGGGCGGGAAGGTCGTCCTAACCGAGGACCAGCTGTTCACGGTCAACCCGAAGCACAACGTCATCGTGTTCATCCTGGACACGTACGACACGGCGTATCTGACCAACGTCATGAAGAACAACCCGAACGTGCTCGACGGCCTCACGGGCTTCACGAACTACGAGAACGCGACCTCCGCCATGATCCCCACGCGCTTCGCCATCCCCGAGATGATGACCGGACAGATGCCGAGCTTCGACGAGAAGTTCTCGACGTACAAGGACGAGCGGTACGCACGGAGTGATTTCCTCGAGAAAATCTACAATGCCAACTATTCGATTGGCCTTTACACCGACTCGATGAGGATCAGCCAGCTTTCCGATGAGGAGCAATACGGAATCACCAGCAAGACCGTGAACATGCACGACTTGCCCGACAGCATGATGAACGTGCCGGGAACGCTGTACTCGCTGTACCAGATGGGGCTGTACCGCGATGTGCTCTGGCCTTTCAAGTGGGCTTTCTGGTACTACACGGATCAGATCAACGAGTCGCTGACCTTGTACCAAGATGGAGCTCCCCCCGAGGAGACCATCTACCTGATCGACGACATCCGTTATTACAACCGCCTTTGCGACTTCGGGCTGTCGTTGGAGGAAGGCAATTACGACGGCGCTTACCGTTTCATCCACCTTCTGGGCTCGCATTACCCGTTCAGCTACGACGAGAACGTGAACGACTTGGGAGAGGACAATTCAAGCGTGCTCAGGCAATCGGAAGGCGCCATCAAGATCGTGACGACGTACATCGAAGAGCTGAAACGGTTGGGCGTCTACGAGAACACGACGATCATCATCACGGCCGACCATGGGTACTGGACAATCACCCTCGATCCTATCGAGGAGACGAGCACGCCCATCATGTTCGTGAAGCCCGAGCAATCCGCCGAAGCCGACGCCCGTCCCATCGTCGTCGACGAGAAGCCAGTCAGCCATCTGGATTTGCAAGCGACCGTGCTCGACGCGATGGGCCTTGACTACAGCGAGTACTCGAACCGCGACGAATGGGCGGGATATTCGATGTTCAGGGATATCGATCCCGATCGCAAGCGGTACTACCTGACCACCGATAGCGAGCCCGACTTGACGGAGGTCCAGTTCCGGGAGTATCTGATCGACGGCAATGCGCTCGATTGGGATAACTGGTCGGAGACCGGGCGAACCATTGACGCGCAAGAGTAGTGCACGCTGCGGCTAACGCACGCTGCTTCGCCCTCAGTTTGCATCCAGGAAACTTAAAAGAGTTGATAATTGGTGGCATAGATGTCGACGTTTCGTCATGTTCGTTTGCGTATAATGATGCCAGTTGATGTTTCTCGAGACAGGAGATGAGCGATGCCGGACACCGATGAGATCTACGAGGCTGTAGAAGACGCCGCCAAGAAGGCGGAGGAAGCAGTTGAGGAAGCGGCCGAGGCTGTGGAAGAAGCGGCCGAGGGCGCAGAGGAGAAGGCTGACGAGGCGGCCGACCAGGTGAAGAATGTTTTCGACGACGTGTACGAAGCCGTGGCGAAGGCAGCCGGCGTAACCGCTGATGCTGCGAAGCCGGTTGTGGACTCCGTCCAGGGGAAGGCCACCGAGGCGTTCGATGCTGCAGTGCCCGCAATCAGCAATGCTGCCGAAGTCGTGAAGCAGAAGGCCACCGAGGCCTTCGATGCGGCGGTTCCCGCAATCGGCAGTGCTGCCGAAGTCGTGAAGCAGAAGGCCGGAGAGGCGTTTGAGGTAGCCAAACCTGCCATGGAAAGCGCCATCGGCGCTGCCAGTGCTGCGGTCGGCGGCGTGGTCGAGGCTGCCAAGCCGGCAATCGGCGGCGTGGTCGAGGCTGCCAAGCCGGCAATCGACGGCGTGGTCGAAGCTGCCAAGCCGGCAATCGGCGGTGCTGCGGCAACGCTGAAATCCAAGGCCGAGGAGCTTATCGGAATCGATTTGGATGGCGATGGCGTTATCGGCGCTGCCAAGATTGAAGATGTTGCCGAAAAGCCCGCAGCCGAGGAGCCTGCAGCTGAGGAGCCTGCAGCTGGGACTGGCTGGCGCAACGCCGGCACTGCGAGGTCGCAGGCCAAGTTCGAAGAAAAGTAGGAATCGATTCGCAAGTTCCAAAAGCATTAGCATCAACGAAACGCCGTTCGCATCTGCGGGCGGCGTTTTCAATGATCGGCGGGTCCAATTCGTCAGATGGATGGGGACGGGCCCAATCTGCCAAAGCACCTAAAGGTGCTGTCCTCAGTGATGAAAAATCCTGGTAGATGTACCAATTGGCATGTTTATTCGTATTTATGGTCTTCGGGTATTGTCCCTTTCGATGCTTTAGCTGGCCCCATTCAACCAAGCAGAATGACGGATCGAACCCGTCCCCATCCATCAGATTCTTTATAATGGGGGCAGGTGCAGTTTCACGGCTTTAGGGAAGGTGGCCGGCATGGTATCACGCGTGTATGTTGAGAAGAAACCTGGCTTCGACGTCGAGGCGAAGGCGCTCTTGAAGGAATTACGCGAGATTCTGGGCATCGAGCATCTCGAGGACCTGCGGCTCATAAACCGTTATGACGTCGAGGGTATCGGCAACAAGCTGTTCGAGGATTGCGTTCCCACCGTGTTCAGCGAGCCGCAGTCCGACGTCACGTGCCGTTCGCTGGAGGACTTCACGACGCCGGGTAACACGGGGGTTGCGCCCGTTCCCGAGGGCGCGTCAGTGTTTGCAGTCGAGGCACTTCCCGGGCAGTTCGACCAGCGTGCCGCTTCGGCAAGCGAGTGCATCCAGCTCATCAGCCAGGGCGAGAGGCCCATGGTGCGCAATGCGAAGGTGTACGTGCTCGAAGGTTCCCTGACATCGGAGGACATCGCAGCGATAAAGCGCTACGTCATCAACCCGGTCGAGGCGCGCGAGGCATCGCTGATGCCGGTCGATACGCTTAAGATGGACTATCCCGAACCGGAGCCGGTCGAAGTCATCGCGGGTTTCCGAGAGCTCGATGAGGAGGGCCTCGCGGCCTTCATCGCCGATCGCGGGTTGGCTATGGACTTGGCTGACATCACCTTCTGCCAAGCGTATTTCAAAGACGACGAGCAGCGCGATCCCACGATCACCGAGATCAAGATGATCGATACGTACTGGTCCGACCACTGCCGTCACACCACGTTCGGCACCGTGCTCGATTCCGTCGAAATCGACGACGCCGTCGTGCAGGCCGCGTTCAACCGATACCTGGATATGCGCCACGAGCTCGGCCGTGACGAGAAGCCGGTATGCCTGATGGACATGGGCACCATCGGCGCGCGTTACCTCAAGGCCAAGGGCATCTTGAAGAACCTCGACGAATCCGAGGAGATCAACGCCTGCACGGTGAAGATCAAGGCCGAAGTCGACGGCGAAGTCCAGGACTGGCTGTTCCTGTTCAAGAACGAGACGCATAACCATCCCACCGAAATCGAGCCGTTCGGCGGTGCGGCCACGTGCGTGGGTGGGGCCATTCGCGACCCGCTCTCGGGCCGTGCCTACGTCTACCAGGCCATGCGCGTCACCGGCGCGGGCGATCCGCTGGTTCCCGTAGCCGAGACCATTCCCGGCAAGTTGCCGCAGCGCAAGCTCGTCACGACGGCCGCCGCGGGCTATTCCAGCTACGGTAACCAAATCGGATTGGCAACAGGCCAGGTCAACGAACTGTATCATCCTGGCTATGTGGCCAAGCGCATGGAAATCGGCGCTGTGGTGGGCGCGACGCCCGCTCATCATGTGCGTCGCGAGACGCCTGCGGCGGGCGATGTAGTCGTTCTATTGGGCGGACGTACCGGGCGTGACGGCATTGGCGGCGCTACCGGTTCGTCCAAGGCGCATAAGGTCGAGAGCCTCGAGACCTGCGGTGCGGAAGTCCAGAAGGGCAATCCGCCGGTCGAGCGCAAGATACAGCGCCTATTCCGCAGCACCGAAGCGTGCCAGATGATCAAGCGCTGCAACGACTTCGGCGCAGGCGGCGTGTCGGTGGCTATCGGCGAGTTGGCCGATGGCCTGCAAATCGATTTGAACAAGGTTCCCAAGAAGTACGACGGCCTCGACGGAACCGAGCTTGCCATCTCCGAATCGCAGGAACGCATGGCCGTTGCGCTTGCCCCGGAGGATGTCGGGCGCTTCTTGGAGCTTGCACGTCAGGAGAATCTCGAGGCAACGCCCGTGGCGACGGTGACAGCCGAGCCGCGCGTGCGCATGACGTGGAACGGTGACACCATCGTCGATGTCAGCCGCGAGTTCCTTGCGAGCAACGGAGCGCCGAAGCACCAGGTCGTTCACATCGTGGCAGCCGAGCCGTTTGCGCCGGCGTGGGCCTGCGAAGGTGCTGCCAGCTTGGCAGAACGCCTGCGTGCGGTCGTGACCGACCTCAACGTCGCCTCCAACAAGGGCCTTTCGGAGCGGTTCGACTCGACGATCGGCGCTTCGACGGTGCTCATGCCGTTCGGCGGTACAACCCAGCTTACCCCCTCCATGGCGATGATCGCGAAGCTGCCCGTCAACGGGGAGACCACCACGACGACGGGCATGTCGTGGGGCTTCAATCCCTATATCATGGAGAAAAACCAGTTCACCGGCGCGTATCTTTCCGTGGTCGAAAGCGTTGCCAAGCTGGTGGCAGCCGGTTTCAAGCGTGAGACCATGTACCTGACGTTCCAGGAATACTTCGAGAAGCTCCGCACGAGCCCCGAGCGGTGGGGCAAGCCCGCCGCCGCAGTCCTCGGCGCGCTCATGGCGCAGGTCGATTTGGGTATTGGCGCCATCGGCGGCAAGGACTCCATGTCCGGCAGCTTCGAGGATCTCGATGTTCCGCCGACGCTTGTGAGCTTCGCAGTGGGAATCGGGAAGGTGGACGAGGCGCTCTCGCCCGAGTTCAAGGGCGCGGGGCATCGCGTGGTGTGCATCCATCCGTACTACGAGCGCGATGGGCTTACCCCCGAGAAAGACGGGCTGCTTGCGACGATGGCGCTCGTCGAGCAGTTGGCAGGCGAGGGGAAGATCCTCGCGGCGGCCACGCCCGGCTATGGCGGCGACGCGGAGATGCTGTTCAAGATGTGCGTCGGCAACCGCATCGGCCTTGCGGTGGACGAGGCCATGGACACATCGACGTGGTTCATCCCGGCTTACGGCTCGTTTGCGGTCGAGCTTGCCGATGGTGCCGAGCTGCCCGTCGGCAATGATGACGTGCACGTCAAGCTCATCGGCATGACGACGGAGGCATACACCATGACCTGCGGCGATGAGATCGTCGATTTAGCCGAGCTCCAGGAAGCCTGGGAAGCGAAGCTCGAGTCGGTTTTCCCGTATCGCAGCGAGGGCGATAAAGTCGAGGCGGTTACGTACGAACGCGAGGGCGCTTTCCCGAAGCCTGCATTGCTGACGGCGAAACCCAAGGTCGTCATTCCCGTGTTCCCGGGCAATAACTGCGAGTTCGATTCGGCGCGCGCATTCAGGCGCGCAGGTGCCGAGGCGCAAGTGTTCGTGGTCAACAACTTGACGCCCGCAGCTGTTTCCGAGAGCACCGAGGCGCTGGTCAAAGCCATCAATGAAGCGAACATCGTCTTCATCCCCGGCGGGTTCTCGGGCGGCGACGAACCCGATGGGTCGGCCAAGTTCATCACGGCGTTCTTCCGCGCGCCTGCGGTTACCGAGGCGGTCCGCGAGCTTCTGCAGAAGCGCGACGGGCTCATGCTGGGTATCTGCAACGGATTCCAGGCGCTTGTGAAGCTGGGCCTCGTGCCCTTCGGCGATATCCGCCCGATGGACGAGAACTGCCCGACGCTCACGTTCAACACCATCGGCCGCCATCAGAGCCGTATCGTGCGGACACGCGTGGCGTCCAATCTGTCCCCATGGCTTTCGCAATGCCAGGTGGGCGATATCCACACGGTGGCCATCAGCCACGGTGAAGGGCGTTTCGTCGCCAACGACGACGTGCTTGCCCAGATGAAGGCGGCTGGCCAGATTGCCACGCAATACGTGGACGTAGCGGGCGTGCCCAGCATGGATTGGGACGTCAACCCGAACGGATCGGTGCTTGCCATTGAGGGCATCACGAGCCCTGACGGGCGCGTGTTCGGCAAGATGGGCCACTCGGAGCGCAGTGGTTACGGTCTGTACCAGAACATTCCCGACGCCAACTACCAGCCTATATTCGAAGGCGGCGTGAAGTACTTCACCGACTAGAGGTGGGTATGGAGTAAAACTCCGAAAGCGCTTTGCAGACGGGACGGGAACGGGTTTCCCGTCCCGTCTTGGTCTGGGGCGTCGATTCCAAACTAGCGAGTTTGCATCGTGGCTTGACGCCGTGCACCGTGTTGCATAGCGCAGGTTAAGTCTGCGATTCCTCGGTTGCTCGCTTTCGCGTCATGCGCGCGCGATCACGATGACGTTGTCCTCTTCGGCGAACTCGTCCGATGCGCACGGTTCGATCGTGACGTCGGCGAAAACCGACCTCAACAGGTCTACTTGCTGATGCAGGAACGCAGAGGCGGGGCCTTTGAGTGCCGAGACTATATTGGTCAGGTACAAGCCGCCCGGCACCAGCCGATCGTGGACCGTTTGGGCGAACTCGAGCGTGGTCAGGTGGGCGGGAGGCGATCCCGCATCGAAGGTGTCGTTCACGATCGCGTCGTAGCACGTCTCCGTCGACTTCAGGAAATCGAGCGCATCGGCGCAGATGAGGTTCAGCTGTCCGGTCCGTTCGGTCTCGTATTCCTCTATCAGGCGGTCGAGGAAAAAGTAGCGACGCGCGATTGCCGTTATCGCGGGGTCGATCTCGATGGCATCGACAACGGTATTGGGGTGCTCGGCGATCAGATGCTCAGGGTAATCGTATCCGCCGCAGCCGAGCACGCATACCCTGCGCACTTGATCAAGCTTCTCGAAGAGCAGGTCGTAGCGTTTCAGATACTCGAAGACGAGCTCGGTGTAACGCTCGTCGAGGTACGTTCCCGAGTGCACGATGCCGCCGACCTCAAGCAGGCGAACCGTCTCGCCCTCGTCGTCGTCAACTTGGTAAACGCGTGCAGTCCCGAACATGGTCTTGAATCGGAGGTACGAACCGTCCATGCGCCAGCGCCAGATAATCGCCGCAGCGCAAGCGATAGCAGTTGACGCAGCGGCAACTTTAATGCTTCGCGGTATGGGAGCATGCAATTTCATACCGCCATTTTATCAGCCACAAGAGCTTGCGGCAGCACAGGCTCCTCGGCAGGTGTGTCAATTCGTTGTTTCATGTCGCCCGCCCGAAGGGGGTGAGCCGCTTCCGTAGGGTCCGAGCGCCCGGAAAACAGCCCAGTGGGCTGTTTTCAGCGAGGACGGGCAAGCTTCAGCTTGCCCCCGTACATACTTCCAGAACTGTTTCCTGAATGCGCGGAGCGCAGTCAGGAACTTTTTCTACATACATTATTACCGCCGGAGGGCTGTAGGCGCATCCCCTGCGGGCGGGCGACCCTCAGTAAACGAAAACCTGGCTCAAATGAAACCCAACAGAGTTCAAGTCGCCAAACAACTCCTGTTCAGCCCGTTTCATGTAGTAATATGCTAGGTGTTAAAGGGATGTCGGTTAGGGGGAATGATGGGCAGGCTCGACAACACACCGCAACCGGTTCGCGAGGCGATTTCCGCTGCGCTCATGATCGGAGCTGTGACGGCCACGGCGGCAACGCTCCTCCATCAGCCCCTGTTCCTTTTCGGTGGCCTCGTGTTATTTGCCATCTTCTATATCTGGCGCATAAACCCTCAGGTCAAAGCTGCCTACATCGAGCAAGAGGAGAACGAGGCCCGCTATGCCGACGACAAGACCTACGAGCCCATCCTCGCGCGATTCGATGCCGACGGCAACGATGATGCGCTGATCGAGGGCTACAACGCCTGGAAGCAAGGTCCGCATGATGACGAGGTTCGCATGCGTTTCCTGCAGGAAGCCATCATCAAGCTCATCGGCGCGGGCGCCATATACCGGGTTGAGGAGCTGATGACCGATGCCGAGCAGCTTGCTGCCCAAATGGGGCTGACCGAACGGTTCCAGGCATTTCGAGGCGAGTGCGACCGTCGCATAGCGGAAGTGGCTCAGGCGCGTCTGGTTGAGCGGGACGCGCAGGATGAGCTGGATGCGCCAGAAGAATAGCGTGAGTGCATGAAATCGATGTTCGACCCGCTGGTTCTCGGCACATCGTCTGCAAAGAGCAGCATCATCAGGGCGGCGACCGCCGAGTCGCTGGCGACGTCTGCCGGCAAGCCCACGCAGGAGCTCGTTGGGAAGCTCGAGGAGCTTGCGGCGGGCGGTGTGGGCACCATCATCACCGGGTATGCATACGTGACGCAGGACGGCAAACCGTCCGAGGGCGCTCTCGGCATCTATGACGACTCGTTTTCGCAGGAATATCGCGCGCTTGTGAACAGGGTGCACTCCCATGATGCGCGCATCATCATGCAATTGGTTTACGGCGGATCGAAGAGCAAGTTGGCAGATGACGACCCGCGCTGGCTCGTTTCCGACAATGCGTTGGCCGATGATTCGGGCCATGTTGCCCTCGAGGCGGGCTTATCGCAGCGCAAAGCTTCTAACGTGCGCATCATCGGTCCTTCTGCAGTCGAGAACCCGAGGACCCACCTTGTGCCCATGGAGGCGACGCATGGGGACATGGCACGCATTGCGCAAGCGTTCGGGGCTGCGGCGGCGCGGGCGAAGAGTTACGGCTTCGACGGCGTCGAGATTCACGCGGCGCACGGCTACCTGCTTTCGCAGTTTCTCAGCGGATCGTTCAACGTGCGGGACGACAGGTATGGCGGCGCGTTGGCCAATCGGGCGCGGTTCGTGCTCGAATGCGTGAGCGAAACCAGAAGGCAAGTGGGCTCTGAGTTCCCCATTCTCGTGAAGGTGAACAGCTGCGATGTGCTTGGCGATCCGAAAGGGGACCTTGGCGGCCTTGGCGAGGACGAGAGCGCGCAGGTGTGCGCGTGGCTTGCCGAGGCAGGCGCGAGCGCCATCGACGTCAGCGGGGATTGGCATGCGGTGCCTGGGCGCGAAGTGGCGGGAAAGCCCTTCTTCGCCGCATTTGGCGCGCGCCTTGCGCGGGAGCTGGCGCTGCCGATCGTCGTCACCGGAGGTTGGCGCGATTTCGCCCTCATCGAACGCCATATGGCAGAAGACGGCATTGCGGCGATAGCGATGAGCCGTCCTTTCATCTGCGAGCCCGATTTGGCGAACCGCTGGCTGGCCGGCGACACGGCGCCGAGCAAGTGCACGTCATGCGGTTATTGCGCGAGCAAACCGGGCATCCCCTGCGCGCAGCAATAGGGCCCAATTCCAGTTAAGGTTGCTTCTTCCTTTCGCTGAGAAAGGCGACGATTAAACCGAGAATGATCGCTATGAGCGCGTCAATCAAGATGTTCGGCGCGAAAACGCCAGTGTAAAACATTCCGTTCAAGTAAGACCCGAGCAGCATCGCAGCCAACGCTGCAACGGCGAATCCCAAGGCTTTTAGAAAAAAGCTCATGTCAACAACTCCCCCTGTGCCGTTTGGTTCTCGATGATTCATTAGGCAATCATACCAATGACAGCCTAGCTGAAGAATGCGAAAAAATGCGACAGGATGGTAGTAAGAATGCGAGGTCGGACAACTGGGCGTCATCCGGCTAGTGCGGCAAGTACTCCAAGGTCTCCTCAGTTGCGGTGGCTAGTTGCATGCGGTGACTTGCCTGAGGGGAGTTGGCATGCCCGGGCGCGTCAACTCCCCATGCTTTTCGCGTTCGTGTTGCTAGATCTTGTGAATGAACAGCCCGCTACGGAGCTTAGGCTCGAACCAAGTTGACTTAGGCGGCATGAGCTTGCCTGCATCGGCGACGCCGAACAGCTCATCGATGCTGGTGGGCGAGAGCGCGAACGCGGCAGCGCAGTCAACCGAGCAGCGACGCTCGAGCTCGGCGAGTCCGCGGATACCGCCGACGAAATCGATGCGCGGTGAACGGCGCGGGTCGGCTATGCCCAGCACCGGCCTGAACAGCTGCCGTTGCAGCATTTCGACTTCAAGGCCTTCGCGCACGTCCTCGGGGATGCGATCGGCCGGGATGCGGCAATGGTACCAACGTCCATCGAGGAAGACGCAGAACTCGCCACGCTCGCGGGGCTTGAGGAACTCTTCGGCAGCGATGGGGTCGTTTGCATTCGTAATCGAGAACGGCTCGCATTCGAACTGGGGGGCTATGACCTCCTCGACTTCGAAGCGGTACTTGAGCTCGGCGAGGAACTGGTCGGCGGTATACCCGTTCAAGTCGCGCACGACGCGTTCGTAAGGCCATATCTTCAGTTCGGAATCAGCGAAGAGGACTGCCAGGAAGTAATCGGACTCTTCGGTCGGCTCTTGGGATTCGCGGGCGATGCGGCGGGCCTTGGCCACTTCCGAAGCGGCGGCAATGCGATGATGGCCGTCTGCGATGTACACGCGCCCCAGGTCTTCGAAGTGTTGGATGACTCCCTCGATGTAGACGTCAGGAACGACGAAGCCGCGATGACGTACGCCGTCGTCTGCGACGAAATCGAAGAGCGGCTCGCCCTCCTTCGTCTTGGCGTAAACGTCGGCAAGATGCTGGTCGTAGTGGTAGGCGAGGAAAATGGGCCCGGTCTGGGCGCTGCAGCCGCGCACATGGTTGATGCGGTCCACTTCCTTGTCGACGCGCGTGGATTCGTGCTCCTTCACGACGCCGTTGAGGTAATCGTCGATTGAGACGCAGCACACGAGCCCGTTCTGCACGCGCCCGTCCATAGTCAGCTCGTAGAGGAAAAAGTGCGCTTCGTCGGTGGCCTTGAACGTGCCGAACGTCAGGTGGGCGTCGAGCAAAGCGCCGGCCTTCAGGTACACGTTCAGGTCAAACGGGTCGGTTCCGTGGGGAAAGTTCACAACTGGTTCGTCAATGGCCAGGAACGACAAGGGGTTCGCCGCAACGATCTTTCGTGCTTCGTCGACGCTCTGCACGTCGTAGGGAAGGGCGGCGATGGTGCCGGCTAGCTCCTTGATGGGCATTACTGCCTTGAAAGGCCTGATAGTTGTCATGTTCAACCCCCATGGTTTGAGAAACGAGGCGAACTCCGTCCATTGCCTCGTCAGGTTGTCGTCGCTTGCGAACCTCTGTGGGCACAGAGTTTCCCGACGATTCAAGCGGTTTTTGGCAAATGCCATCTTAGTCCTTTACTGGAACACATCCAAGGGCGCAGCGCTTTAACACGCAATAAAGCGAAACCAGCCTGCAGAACTCAGCTCTTGCCTTTGACGATCGCCTCGAAACTCCACGGCCTCCTTTCAGGGTCATGACACGCTCCTTCTGTGCTGAAAGATTTCATAGACATGCTCATATAGTTGATATACACTATTCTTAATGCAACGAGGAGTTACAAGCAAGAAAGGACTGTCCATGGACTACAAATCATGGTATGCAGTGGATGTTGATCCAGTTGATTACTATGCGCAGATTGCCGAAGCGTCGCCGCGAGACCCGCAAGCCACGGCCCGCACGCGCGATGCCGACGGCACCATTCCGGGCGAGGCACGTGACAAGCTGTTCAGCATCTCAGCTGAGATCAAGAACCTGTACCATGAGCTGGGCGCGCCTATGCCCCCGCTGATGGAGGGCTGCACGGTACTCGATTTGTGCTGCGGCACCGGTCGCGACACGTACCTGGCCGCTCAGCTGGTTGGGCCAAACGGGAAGGTCATCGGCATCGAACCGAACGCCGACCGCCTGGCCATCGCAGAGAAGTACTTCGACCAGGAAATCAGGCAGTTCGGCTATGCCGAGCCGAACGTCGAGCTCAAGGTGGGCGTTCCGGAAGATCTATCCTCCATTGCCGATGGCAGCATCGATGTCGTCATCTCGAACTGCACGTTCAACCTCTCGCCCGATAAGGAGGCCTATGTTCGCGAGGTCTTCCGCGTGTTGAAGGACGATGGCGAATGGTATTTCACCGACGTGTTTACCGGCCGCCGCGTTCCCGAGGAGCTTGCCAAGAGCGTCGCCAATCGCGCTGACCGCCTCGCAGGCGCCATGTACGTGGGCGATTTCCGCCGCCTTGTCCAGGCGAACGGCTTCAACGATCCCCGTTACCTGATGAATTGGAAGACGCCGCTGACCGATGAAGAACGCGCCAAGTACGGTGAGGTTGAGTTCGCGACGCTGACGGTGCGCGTGCTGAAGTCAACATGGACCGAGGATGTGTGCGAGAGCTACGGCGAGACCGTCACCTACGATGGCTCCCTGCCCGATTACCCCGATTTCTTCCTGTTCGAATGGAACATCAAGTTCCCGACCGGCAAGGACTGCGTTGTGTGCGGCAACGTCTCGGGGCTCGCTGCGCATAGCCGTTACGCCAAGGTGTTCAAGGTTGTGGGCGATCGCAGCACGCATGTGGGCGACACCCATCACGCCTTCGATGGCCTCGTGGTGAACGCCCCTGATTTCACGGGCGTGCGCGATGAGGACGACCAGCCTATTCAGGCAAGCTGCTGTTAGTAAATACGTGAAATGTGAGGGAGACGCGTTTTTCCGCGCATTTCCTGAGAGAATGTGCAGGGGATACGCTCTCCTGCACATTTTTGAACGATATGGAGTAATACATGGCCTACGACTCGTTTTCAACCTACGGTGGGGCCGGCGCCGCCCATGAGGACACCGGCCAGACCAAGGCAACACGCCGCGTAGCCGAGAACGCACCGGACCGAATTCGTTTCATGGTCGTCAGCGGCTTCCTCGGCGCTGGCAAGACGACGGCTATGATCGCCTTGGGCGAGTACATGGACAAGAACTACGGTCACATCGGCCTCATCGCAAACGACCTCGGCGCCAACCTGGTGGACACGAATCTTACCCAGACGAGCGGTTGCACGGTGGAGGAAATCGCGTCGGGTTGCATCTGCTACCAGATGGACAACACGATCGACAAGATTCGCCGCCTGAAGGACCGCGACGGTTGCGTGTTCGTCATGTCCGACATCCCCGGTTGCGGGGTAGGCGCGCTCGACCACACGTATCATCGCCTCGCCGATGAATGCGCCGATTGGATCACGCTCTCGCCGTTCATGGTCGTGGTCGATCCCGAGCGCTTGCGCATGCTGCTGCCCGAGAAAGCCGACATCAATCTTCCCGAAGAGCTCGTGTACCTGATGAAACTCCAGCTCGAGGAAGCCGACCTCGTCGTCCTGAACAAGATAGACCTTCTTACAGACGAGGAGATCCAGCGTGACGTCGATTTCCTGAAGGAAGCGTGTCCGGACGTTCCGGTCATGGCCATCTCGGCACTCAAGAAAATCGGCATAGCCGAGCTCGCGGAGTTCATCACGACGCACGAGAGCGCGCTCAAGAACTTCAGCGTGCGCGACGACGAGAAGTTCGCCGAAGCCGAGACGAAGCTCACCTGGTACAACCGCCGCATGTTCTTCAAGACGCTCGATGATTCGAAGATTGACTGCAACGCGGTCATCGACGACATCATCGAGAACATCCGCATGGGGCTCATCGAGCGCAAGCGCAACGTGCCCCATCTGAAGACATTTGCGACCGCGGGCGCCGGGGACTTCAACAAGTGCTCGCTCATCGGCATCGATTACGATATCGAGCACACCCAGCTGTTCATTCGCGATCATAAGAAGATGTCGATGATCGTCAACGCGCGCGCGGTGTGCGAGTCGCGTCCTCTTGCGCGCCTGGTCGACGATGCGATAGACGATGTGTGCGACAAGTACAACCTTGACGTGCAGGTGTTCTTCACCGAATGTTTTGGCATGGGGGATGAGGGGAGATAACGCCGTTTTGAGGATTCGGGGCGTTGGGATGTGTCTCGCTGAACGCCTCGGACCCGCTTTTCTAAAAACGCAGAGCAGCTGCGGAACTCGCCGCCTACGGCGGCTCAGACAGTCCTCGCTCCCGCTCTACTTTTTAGAAAAGCTCCTCGGCTAAACAGCTCGACACATCTCAGCGTCTCGAAATAGCGTGAAAAGACAAAGTATTGATGTCGTTATTGGGGGAGGGCGCTAGACTGTGACGGCTAGGTTTTCTGAATAGCGTCATATACTGTGACGGAAAGCTTCGAGTTCTGCATTAGATGAGGGAGAGCATGACTGAAGACGAGATGATACACGAGGAAGTGCGGCGGTACTACGGGGAGATCCTCAAGAACAGCGACGACTTGAGCACTGATGCCTGCGCTTGCGCGTCTGCGGCGCCGCCGAAGTACGTCATCGATGCGCTCAAGAACGTGAACGACGAGATCATCGAGCATTTCTATGGATGCGGATCGCCCATCCCCCCGGCACTCGAAGGCGCGGTCGTGCTCGACCTGGGATGTGGCACGGGGCGCGACGTGTACGTGGCAAGCCAGCTCGTGGGGCCTGAGGGCAAGGTCATCGGCATCGACATGACGCCATCGCAGCTCCAGTTCGCACAGCGTTTCGAAGAGGAGCAGATGGAGCGTTTCGGTTACGAGCGCAGCAACGTCGAGTTCGTCGAGGGCTTCATTGAGGACATGAACATGATTGCCGACGAAAGCGTCGACGTCGTCATCTCTAATTGCGTCGTCAACCTCTCACCATTCAAGAAACAGCTGTTCAAAGAAGTGTTCCGGGTGTTGAAGCCAGGTGGTGAGCTGTATTTCAGCGACGTGTTCTGCGACCGTCGCGTGCCCGAGGGCTTCTACGACGACCCGATCCTGCGCGGCGAGTGCCTTTCAGGTGCCATGTACGTCGAGGACTTCCGCCGCATGCTGGCAGATTATGGCGTGAAGGCGTTCTACGACGTGGCGGTGGAAGAGCTGCACATCGGCGATTTCCGCATTGCCACGAAGCTCGGCTTCGCGACGTTCTACAGCCACACGGTCCGTGCGGTGAAGTCCCCGGATTTGGAAGATCGCGAGGAGAACTACGGCCAGACGGCCACGTACCTGGGAACGCTTCCGGAGAACGCGCGTTATTTCGATTTGACCGACGAAGTTCGCCTGATCAAGGACCGTCCGGTGGCCATCAGCGGCAATATGGCGACGATGTTGACCCAAAGCCGCTACGCCCCCCATTTCAAGGTGACCCGCCGCGGCGAGCACGTGGGCCTGTACGAGTACGAGTCCGCACAGCATGCGCTCAACCTCGCGCGCGGCAAGGAGGAAATCGGCCTGCGCGAGCTGAACGAGTACTGCAAGCGCAACGAAATAGAGCCGTTCGAGGAACGCGTTCATGATTCCGACCTGCTGCGCAGTGCGAAACTCGAGACCATGCAGGTCAACGTGTGCTACGCCTGCAATCTGGGATGCAACCACTGCTATCTGCAGTGCTCGCCGAAACGCACCGAGTGCATGACGCGCGAGACGATGGAGGCATGCCTCGCCGCGTTCAAGACCGGTGACTTCCGCATACTCGACATCACAGGCGGCTCGCCCGAGATGAACCCCCATCTTGAATGGCTGCTCGACGAGGCTTCCCGAATTGCAGAGCAGGTGATCGTGCGCAGCAACCTCGTGATACTCGGAAAGCCCGAATACGCGCGCTTCAAGGACGTGTACGTACGCGACAAGGTGAAGATTGTCACGTCCTTGCCGTACTATGACGAGGAATACTGCGACTTGCAACGTGGCAAGGGCGTGTTCAAGTCGGTCATCAAGCAGCTTCGCGACCTCAACAGCCGTGGATACGGCATCGATCCCGAGCTTCCCATCGATTTGGTCTACAATGTCGATGGCCCCTTCCTGCCTCCTGACCAGCGCGAGCTCGAGGAGTTCTACGCTTACCAGCTCAAGAAATCCCAAGGTGTCGAGTTCAACGCGCTCTACGCGTTCAACAACTTCCCGCTCGGCCGCTTCGCGCACCTCTTGGAGGAGAAGGGCAAGTTCGACTACTACATGAAACTGCTCGCCGACAACTACAACGGCGCCGTCGTGGCGCACATGATGTGCCGCACGCAGCTCAACGTCGACTGGGACGGGCGCTTGTACGATTGCGAATGCAACCATGTACTGGGGCTTCCTATAACCGAGGCGCGCAGTATCCACGACATCGTCGATGAGCCGCTTCCCACGCGCTCGATTATCACGCATCCTGTCTGTTACAGCTGCGCAGCCGGCAGCGGCTCGAGCTGCGGCGGTTCGCTGATGGACAAGGTGGCGTTCCGGGAGCTTTCGTAAACTCGCCAGGCGATGCGAGGGGGGGGACGGACGCTATGGCGCAAGAGGCGACAAGTGGCTTTTCAGCGCACAGGTATCTGAATGAAAACGATGCCCTGCGCACCGCGCTGAAAGCAAGCCGCGAAGATGTCTTGGAACCGCAGTTCCTCGGCATGGGCGAGCACAACCTGAATTACAGCTTCGAGGTGCCATCAAGCGGGTGCCGGTACGTGTTGCGGGTCAACAAGGTTACCCAACCATTTCACGATGACCAGGTCGCCTACGAATACGAGGCGTTGCTTGCGCTCGAAGCGAGCGATCGCACCCCAAAGCCAATGTACCTGGACAACACCGAGAGCGCTCCTTTCGAGGGAGCGATGGTCATCGGCTATTGCGAAGGGGACCAGCTCGATTTCGACAGGTTGCGTCCCGGCGACCTGCGTTGTGCTGCCCAGATAATGGCAGATGTTCATGCGGTTCAGCCAACGTCCGAATGCCGGCTCTTTCATCCAAAAGACCCCTTGAAGACCCTGTTCGAGGAATGCGTGCAGCGTTTCGAGCTGTACCGCCGGTCGTCGTCCGAAGACGCGCGCATAACAAGGTGGGTTGATCGCATCTTCTCGGCTGCAGAGGAGGTGACGCGCACGACGCGCCCTGCCTCCGCGAGAGCGCACATTATAAACACCGAGCCGTTGCCCTCCCATTTCCTCATTCCCGAAAGGTCGGCGCGTCAAGCGGCATCCGCGAGTGGGATGGGAAGATTTTGCGACGAGCCGGGCTTTTTCGTGGACTGGGAGCGTCCCGTTATAGGGGAAGTGGCGCAAGACGTCGCCTACTTCGTCTCGCCGACCACGACGTTCTGGGATAGCGAGCACCTTTTCCCCGCGGATGAGGTCCAGGAGTTCGTGGAAGACTACTGGCTGGCGGTAGATGGGCGCTTCAGCAGGGATGGTTTCGACGAACGGTTCAAGGCGTTTTTGACGATGACCGTCTTGCGGAGCGCGACGTGGTGCTGCCGGGCCCTCGTAGGCCTCGATGCGGGAACCCATGTCCAGATGACCGACAAGGCGAGAGCGAAACTACCTGTCTACCTCTCGGACGAGTTCATGCACATGCTTGTGTACGACTACCTGGGGCTCAGGAAGCGCTAATGCGCCAGTTCATCTGAAGGGCTTGGTTACAGTGTATTAGGCGGATCTGCAATTCGAAGCGATTCGCCTACAGCGTCCTCGGGAGGGTCGCCTGCCCGAAGGGGTTCGCCTACAGCGTCCTCGACGGCAATTTCCCAACTCCCACGCCACACCGCTGCCCGTCTGCGGAAGCGGCTCACCCCTTCGGGCGGGCGACCTGACACGAGCCCAAGTCCTGCATCAGTTTCGCTTGTTAGGCCGTGCAGCGGTTGCGGACGAGGGCGATGCGGTCGTCGTCGAAGCCGAGCTGTTCCCGTACGAACGATTCCGCGCTTCCGTATTGATCGGCAATCGCATCCCAGAAGGCGTCGATGTTCTCAGCGCGTGCGCGATGTGATTCCACCAGCTCGTGGGCAAGAGTGACATTGCCGGCGGCGAGTTTAAGGAAACGCTCGAACATTTTGGGGTAGTTCTTGTCACGCGAGACATTGGTGTACAGGTAATCCCCGAGGATGTCTTCGCGGCTGGCTCCCAGGATGGTGAGCACGAGCAGCGTGAGGATGCCCGCCCGGTCTTTTCCACCGCTGCAGTGCACGTATACGGGAAGGCCTTGCAAGACGTGGGAGAACACGGTGTCGACGCCCTTGCGCATTTGCCCGACGGTCAGCGGATTTGCAAGCGAACGGTAGAAGTGCTCCGGGTTGCAGGCCACGTCGTGTCCGATGGCAATGGTGCCTTCCGCACGGGCGGTGTAATCTATGCCGACGATCTCCTGATCGTAGAATGGGATGTGGTAATACTCGATTCCCGGGTGCTCGATGTCCGGTTTCGCTTCGAGTTCCCAGCCGCATCTCAAGTCGACGACGCAGGCAATGCCGAGCTCGTCGAACAACGTCTTGCAATCTTGCGCAGTCGCATTGGCGAGGGCGCTTCCACGAAAGAGTAGCCCCTCTTTGATGGCCAGTCCATCTGTTGTGGGCCATCCGCCATAGTCACGAACGTTGTCGACGCCTTGTAGCTGTATGGTTCTCAAAGGAGCCTGCTCCTCCACTTGTTCAGTCAATCTGGATTGCAAACCTGCGGGTGTGGCGTGGTGTTACGCAACCAGTTGCTCTTGCGGTGCAAGTGGGTCAGGGGGCGTTGCAATCGAATCACGAATATTGTATGGCATAGCGCGCAGCAGCGAAAAGATTACACGCATACTCAACGAGTGTGCGAAAGGAGTGGGCAAACGAAAAACATGCCCCCTGCGTGCCCCTTCAGCGCGTGTGCTTCTATGTGCCATCATCATTTGATTTGCGCTATAGTTGGCATTGGTCAAATAATCGTCATGCATAAGGGGAAGACGTTGTCGTCAATTCGCTCTCGGATAGCGTTCGATGCGTTGCTGTCGGTCGCCTTGATCTTCGAGATGTTGTATCAGGTGACGGGTAACACTCTGCACGAGATTGTCGGCGCGGTCTTCCTGGTCTGCATCATCGTGCATGTGGCGATGTCAGCACGCTGGATCAAGCGGGCGGCCCGTGCGGTGGCGGAAGGTACGTTGGGCAAGAAGCAGAAACGGCTCGTTGCCGTAACGGTCCTACTTGCCATCGATATGCTGGTCATGATCGTCAGCTCAATCGTCATCAGTCAATCGATTTGGGATGCTGGTGTTGACTTGACTGCCTTCAATCCGGGCAATATCTGGTATCCCCTCCATACCATCAGCGCCTACGTGTTAAGTGTGCTGGTTCTTGGCCATCTGTTCATGCATTGGTCTACTGTGGCTGATGCGCTGAGAATCGAATACGACCCTTCCCGACGCGAAGCGATATCGTCTGCGCTTAGCGGCGTGGTCATGATCGGTGGGATTGCGCTCGGTGTTGTCGGTGTGATGCGGGCGGGTTTTCAGATGTCGGATTACTCGGTGTCAGCTGACGAGGAAGACTCGGAAATGACTCTGGCGACAGGGTACCGGGAACGAAACGCCGAGACTGGGGAGATCACGACGGGGCACTCGTTCGAGGTCGAGAAGGTCACCGACGACGATAGTACTGGGGCATCCGAATCGGATGCGGGAAAACCGTCCGATGAGATATGTCCGTTATGCGCGCGTCGGTGCAAGCTATCCGCTCCTCGTTGTCAGCGCCCTTACGAAGCGGGCCTTATCTAATGGGACAAGTGGCTCGACTAAACAACAGAGGGGATCGTATCTCATCGAAAAGGCCCCGCCGAAGCGAGGCCTTGTGGGTACGGAAGATTCGAGCCGGTAAGCTTTACTCCCAGACCTCCTCGGCGGAGTAGGGGATGTTGCCGCAGCCGGGATACGGGCCGCCGTGGACCGACTGGTCGCCATCAATCTTGAAGTACTTGCCCACGCGGGTGTTCTCCACCATGGCGCACGAGTTGCCGCAGACGGAGAGCGGCTCACCCTTCACGAAGCGGTGATGGTCGTCGAGGTCGTAGTAGTCCGGTGCGCCCTCGATGCCACCCTGATAGGTGGCGTACTGGCCGTACTGCTCGCAGAGGTCTTCAAGGATTCCGGGAATCTTGTAGGCGCGCATCGTGCGCACGAAGTACGTCCAATCGGCCACTTCGGCGGGCTGGGGCTTCTTGTAGATTGCTGTGCAGATGCAGCGGATGGTCGGCCATCCAGCCAACGAGCAGGCACGACGGTAGTCCTCGATGTAGAGGGCGCCGGCCAGGCCGAGCTCCTTCATCTCATCGGTTTTCTTTTCGGCAGGCGTGCGGCGGTCGACGAAGATATCGGACATGTAGAACTCTCCGCCGAACTTCAGTACGCGGTAAATCGTGTTGAGCTGTGTCTGGACGCTCGGGACGCGGCTTACTGCGCCGTTGGCGATGACAAGGTCGACGGAGTCGGACTTGATGCCCAAATCGTCGAGGGTCATCCAGCAGCCCTGCTTGAACTCGACGTTGTTCGCGCCCAGCTCCTCTTTGATCTCGTTGGCCTTCTTGACGAGGTCGGCATTGAACTCGACGCCAATGACACGGCAGGTCGGGCCAGCCAGCTTTCCAGCGACGAATGCGTCGCGGCCGGCACCGCATGCGAGCACGAGGATGGTCTCGCAGTCGCTCATGGCCAGCGGGAAGGGGTTGCCCCAATCCCATGCGCCTTCCGAGGCAGCTCCAGGGATGTCCTTGAGAATTTCTTCGATGTTCGCCTTCTGAATATCAGACATGAAAGTCATCCTTTCGAGTGGGGGTGAGCCGTTGGGGTGGTCCCCATGACCCATTTCAGATGAACGTTTACAGCAGCGCTTCCTCAGCTGCGAGGTACGCGTCGTTCTCGGCGTTGTTGTTGTTCTTATGCAGCGGACGCAGCAGGAAGTTGTACACGAGTGCAGCAAGCACACCGCCTACGAGCGGGCCGACGATGTAGACGATGCAGGTCTCGAAGGCGTTGCTGCCGAAGGCGATGTTGCCCCAGCCGACGATGCAGGCCCAGATGCGGGGCATCATGTCGCGGGCAGGATTCAAGCCGGCGTCGGTCAGCGGGCCGATGACATTGATCATGATGGTGATGGTCAGGCCGATGAACAGCGGGGCGAGGTTGCGGGAAGCGCGGCCCTTGTTCTCGGGGGCGGTGACCGAGAAGATGACGAGCACGAGGACGAAAACGCCAATGGCCTCGGCGAATGCGCCGGTCATGTAGCTCACGGCGCCAGCGGAGTTGTTAGGGTAGATTTCGCACCAGATGCTCGCGGCGCTGCCGATGGAGTTGCTTGCCATCGAGAGGCCAGCGTTCTTCAAGTTCTTCATGACACTCTCGGCGAAGAGCAGCCACAGGCCGCCGGCGGCTAGGAAGGCGCCACAGCATTGGCCGACGAGGTAAATCGGCAGATCGCTCCACTTCATGCGGCCGCCGATGCACATGGCGAGAGAGACGGCGGGGTTGAAGTGCGCGTCGGACAGGTTACGCGTCACGAAGATGGCGATGGCGATGGCGAGGCCCCATACGAGACCGACTTGGCCAGGGCCGGTGAGTGCTCCGTAGAGCGTTGCGGTTGCAACGGCGCCGATGCCAGCGAAGCACATGATGAACGTGCCGATAAGCTCACCGGCGAATTTAGATGCAGTGTTCACAGATCCTCTTTCCCTATAGAGTTGCAACTAACTAAGCTATGCATAAAGCCATGCATAGCTCGATGAGCTGGGGCAAGGGGAAAACCCCAGCTCGACCTCTTTGATTTGCGCTGCCAGTGTAATACTGATAATAGATAATGTCAAATAATAGCTTGCAATTGACAATTGATGTAGTATATCTATAATACGCATGAGGATAGAAGGGGATGCTGCATGAGCAGCATGTATTCTCTGAGAGGGGTATGCGGAGAAGCGGATTCATCCGGCTATTCGCGATTTCTCTCGACCATGCCGTTTATCGGCAGTGACCTCCATTGATTTGCTCGCTCTGTCGGGGTTTTGCCCGATGGGTTTGACATGCTTTTCCGTGCGCAAATCCATCGGGTGAAACCGCATTTCGGAGCACGTGTACCAATGTGCAAGAAGAGAGGATTCAAGTGAAAATAACCAGGCGGTCTTTCCTTAAAGCGAGCGCCCTGGGACTTGGAGCAACGGCTGTGGCGAGCGTAACGCCCTTTACTGCGCTAGCTGACGAATCTCATCGTAAGAACGAAACGGGCAAGTGGACCTCGACGGCCTGCCAGGGCTGCACGAGCTTCTGCCCACTCAAGGTCTACGTCGAGAAAGGCCGTGCCATACGCGTGAACGGCAATTGGAACTGCACGGCCACGCATGGCACCTGCTGCCCCAAGGCATCGCTTGCGCTTCAACAGGTCTATGATCCCGATAGAATCAAGACTCCCATGAAACGCACCAATCCCAAGAAAGGCCGTGGCATCGACCCCGGTTTCATCCCCATCACTTGGGACGAAGCCCTCGAGACCATTGCCGATAAGCTTCTCGAGCTTCACGACAACAACGAGTCCGAGAAGTTCATGTTCATCAAGGGGCGCTCGTCAGAAGTGGGAGATGCCCTGTACCATTACTTCCCAGCGCTCATGGGGACGCCGAACTATTACGGCCATGCGACCATCTGCGCTGAGGCTGAGAAAGCTGCGTCGTGGGCAGTGAACGGCATGTACTCGTACCGCGACTACGATATGGCCAATTGCAAGTACTTCCTCATGTGGTCGACCGACCCCATCGGGTCCAATCGCCAGCAGCCTGCCGTCATGGCACGCTGGGGCCAGATCATGGATGCAGCGCATATCGTCGTCATCGACCCGCGCTTCAGCGCCACCGCGGCCAAGGCCGACAAGTGGCTGCCGATCATCCCCGGCACCGACGGAGCTTTGGCCTGCGCAATCGCTCATGTGATTTTGACCACGGGCAAGTGGAACAAGGACTTCGTGGGCGACTTCAAAGAAGGCCTCCAGAACTACCCGCTGTCCGGCTTCTACAACAAGCGCGTGAACCTGTTCGTGGCTGGCGAGGAAGTCAACGAGGACTACTTCGAATACGGCCAGTGCTATGGCCTAGTGAAGTGGTGGAACGTGGTGCTGAAGGACACGACCCCCGAATGGGCGGCCGAGATCTGCGGCATCGACGCGAAGGACATCACGAAGGTCGCGAAGGACTTCTCGAAATACGGCACGTCCGCCTGCTCGTGGATGAGTCCCGGAACCTCCAACCAGCCGAACGGCATTTACGGCGCCATGGCAGCCGAGGCCCTCAACGGCTTGGTCGGCAGCTTCGAGAACAAGGGCGGTTCGCAGCATTCCGCGAGCGTTGATGTGGGTCCGTGGCCCGACCATCGTCCTTACCGCGACAAGCTCGCCAAGAAGTTCGAGAAAGAGCCGAAGTGCGACCATCGCAACCGCATCGAATGGCCGGCTATCGGCTCGGGTAAGCATTCGAACCAGGTGCTCACGAACAATCTGGCCGAGGTTATCCTGAACGACGATCCATATGAGATCAAGTTCCTCATGTCCAAGTACTGCAACTACGCATTCTCCTGTACGGGTGCGCAGCGTTGGGAAGAGGCCATGTGCAAGGTGCCCTTCTACGTGTGCATCACCATGAATCCGTCCGAGTCCGCGCAGTTCGCAGACATCCTGCTCCCTCCGAAGCACCACATGTTCGAGCACTACGGCTATGTGAAGAACTTCCAGGACATGGTCACCTACGTCGCCATCGAGCAGCCGGTCATCACGCCGTTGTGGGACACGAAGGCCGACGAGACCGAGCTCGCCTGGGCGATTGCCGAGCGTTTGAAGGACAAGGGCTTCGACAAGGTGTACAAGTACTTCTCCAAGGCGTTTGTCGATCCCGAGACCGGCAACCTGCCGCATGACGAGGCGAGCTTCATGGAAATCGTCACCAAGGTGCGCACGGCTCCGGTATGGAACGGCCAGGACAAGAAACAGGGTAAGGACCTGGGCAGCTGGCGTTCGTTCTGCTCGAAGGGCGTGTTCAACTCCAATCCTGCCAAGACGAAGAAGGACTGGGGCAAGTTCGGCACGAAGACCGGCCGCTACGAGTTCTACAGCGAGACGCTGAAGAAGCAGCTCGAGGCCAAGGCGTGGGTGTATGCCAAGGACGTCGACTACTGCATGGAAAACTACTGGGGCTATCAGGCACGCGGGGCGTTGTGCTACCTACCGCACTACGAAGAGCCAGTGCGTTTCGGCGACCCGAAGGAATACCCCTACATCTTCAGTGAGCATCGGAGCCGTTTGTCTCGCGAGGGCCGTTCGGCTAACCTTCCGCTGTTCCAGGAGTTCAAGGACCTTGACCTGGGCGATGAGGCATGGGACGACATGCTCAAGATCAATCCGGTCGATATGAAGGAGCTCGGTCTCAAGGACGGCGACACGATCGAGGTCGAGTCGGTCCAGGGCAAGATCATGGTCAAAGCCAAGGGCTGGGAAGGCACGCGTCCGGGCGTGGTCATCAAGTGCTATGGCCAGGGCCACTGGGCGTTCGGCCACGTTGCAGCTGCCGATTACGCCAAAGCCAAGCCGCGCGGCGGCAACAACAACGAGATCCTGCCCGTTGCCTATGACCGCATCAGCGGAAACACCGCACGCCATGGCGGCTTCGCCCGCGTCAAGATTAAGAAGGTGAGCGCATAATGACCCGTTACGCAATGATACTCAACCTTCACGACTGCGTTGGTTGCGGCACCTGCGACATCGTCTGCAAGATCGAGAACCAGGTCCCGCAGGGCGTGTTCTTGAGCCACCATGTGACGGAGACGACCGGCGAGTTCCCCAAGCTGCGTTACAGCTACCGTCCCATCATGTGCAACCATTGCGAGAAGCCGGCATGCGCACAGGTGTGCCCGTCTGGCGCCTTGCACAAGGATGAATGGGGCTTGACGGTCGTCGACTCCGACAAGTGCGTGTCATGCGGTTCCTGCGCTAAAGCCTGCCCGTACGGTGCCATTACGCCAGCGCCCGATAAAACGGCCGCCGACAACCTGGCTGATGTTCCGACGCTGATTGCCGATTGCACAGCGAACGGCAAGGAGGTGCAGGAGGCTGTTGAAAGCGACTACCCGATGCACGATCCGGCACTCGATGAATTCGAGCTTCCGCTTCTGAAGAAAGGCTCGGCACTGAAGTGCCAGATGTGCAAGCATCTCGTGTACCATGGCGATGTGCCGCGCTGTGTGGAGGCTTGCCCGGCCCATGCGCGCATCTTCGGAGACGAAGAGGACATTTACGGAGAGATTCACCAGCTCAAAGAAATGTACGATGCGAGCGTCCTCATGCCTGAGAAGGGCACGGGGCCACACGTCTACTACATTCGGGAGTTTCATAAGACATGGTAAACCGCACCAGCACAACGACGATGCCAGTTCCGCCTGCGAGCCTGCTGCATGCGCTGTCGAGCGCCTTTGCGTATCCGTCTGCGGGACTCGCCGCGACGACGGAAGCGCTGAAAGGCCTCGATGCGCATGCGCGCATGGGTTTCGAAGAGCTTATAGATGCAGCGCTGGCAACTTCCCGGCAGTTCCCCGACGATATCGCCGAGAAACTTGCGTATACGCGACTGTTCATCGGATCCCTGAGGATGGAGGCGCCTCCGTATGCCTCCTTCTATCTCGAGAAAGAGCATACGCTCAACGGGCAAGCTGCCGTGGATGTCGAAGACATCTACCGGCAGTTCGGCATCGAGCTCGATAAGAACGAGAAGGCGCCGGCAGACCACCTCCGTTACCTCTTGGCGTTCATGGCCATGTTGGCCGGGCGTTTCGAAGAGACGGGGAATCTGGCTTTCGCCGAAGCCTATACCGACTTCCGAGACGATTACGTGTTGAACTGGATTGACGATTGCGCCGATCTGGTCAAGCGAAACGCCGAGGAGCCCTATTACCCGGCGCTCATGACATTGATCGTCGCTGTGCTCAAAGACGATGGGGAGGCCGCGGGCCTTCCCGAAGGAGAGTAGCGTGTTCAATCGCAATGCAAGCATACCAATTGCGCGCTGGACGAGCTGGTTTGCGGTTGTAGCCGTTTTGACCGCCCTGTTCCTGCTAGCCTTCACGGGCTGCTCCAGTGGCGGTCCGGTGAAGGAATCGGTGGACAAGTACAGCTGGGCGGAATTGTCGCAGATAGCAACTGAGATCCACGATGCCGCCTCTGATGAGGAGGGCTTGGAGATCGCCATTGAAAACCACTTGCTCGACTCGTCGGGTAAATGCGATGGGAAGACGATTTCCGTCACGTTGTCGAACGGCGTTGTGGCGCACGTGGCGCTCGTGGGCGTCCGTGCGGATGATTTGGCCGATGGTGGCAAGGCGGGCCTTACGTTCATGTTCGTGGACGCTCCTGCGATAGCCGCTATGAGCGAGGATGCTTCAAATGATGGCGGTTGGGAAAAATCCGCGATGCGCTCGTGGCTCAACTCGGATTTTGCAGACATGTTGCCGAGCGACCTCAAAGGCGTCATAAAGGCGGCGAGCAAGAAGACGAACAACTCTGCATTCACGACGCCTGGCGCGGTCTCCTCGACATCAGACAAGCTCTGGTTGCCCTCGTACGTTGAGGTGGCCGGAAGCGCTTCGCCGAATGACCTTGTCGGCGGTTCGGGTATTCCCGCCGAGACCTATAACATGGAAGGCAAGCAGTACAAGCTGTTTTCCGAGAAAGGCGTGACTGCAGGGGCGGAGAACTCCGTGCTCGAGCGCGCGTTCGTGGGGAAGGAAGGCAACGGCCTTGTCATGGAAGGGGAGGCGTCTCCTTGGTGGCTACGCTCCCTAAGCATGACCTGGACATCCGGCTATGCTGTCTGCGATGCCGATGGCAATCCCCTGAACGCTTGGATTCCCGATCACGAGATCGGCGTTTCCCCAGGTTTCTGCCTCTAGGCTGACCAGCAGATCCAACACGTGAAGGCCCCGCTTGCAAGCGGGGCCTTTCTGGTCCCAGCCCCCCGGTTCAGAGGCTAAACAAACTAACCCGAGCCGCTTGAACGGGAGCGGCTCGTGTTATTGATAGGCTGCGGGAACGTGTTAGGAGGGGAGTTACGAACCCACATGCTTCAGACCTTCTTCAATATAAGACATAGTCTGTCAAAAGGCAAGGTCTATATCAAATTCATGATATATACATTTATTAGACTATGTCCAATGAATGATTTGCATGTAATGCGAGAATCGTCCTAGACGTATATTTCCTTCTCAACCACCAAGTCGTTCTTGATCTTGCCGACAAGGTTCTGGAGCGCGTCTATGCAGCGAGGCCGAATGTCGGCGCCAATCATCACATACATGATGGACTCGCCGACGTCGAGCACGCCCTCGTTGAGCCACACTTTGACGAAATACACGCCTTCCCAGGTCAAAGCTTCGGCAATGGCGGCTTCGACGCCAGCCGCATCGTAGCTGAAATCAACTTGTTTCACAGGTGGCTTTTCTTCGCCGTTCCGCACCTGTACCTTGGCGGTTGAGCGGACGATCCCGTTGTGCACGAGGAACATGCCGCATTTGTCGGCGTTCTCGCTCGCCTTTCCCTCCGCAAGCCAGTCGTTGAGCGACGGTTCGGGTATGCTCATGGTCAATCCCTTCTCGATGATCTTCGCCAGCGGTGTGGCATAGCGACATTATATCCGTTATTGAATAGTCGGAAACGGATTATGCGTCCCTCGGGTTGCCGCGGTCGGGTCAATTGAAGTTTTTTCCTCGCCGAAACACGAAAGCGTGCAATGCTTGGTAGTATGGTCGGAACCATTCGTACAGGAGAAAGACAGTAAAAGGCGGACGCGCATGTCATTACCAAAATCCGATCTCACCAAGCAGGCGGACGGCCGTACCACGATGCAACTGGGTCCCGTCCTTCCCAAAACGGCCGAGGTGCGCGGGTCGCACCTGTTCATCGGCGGAGTCGACATGGTCGATCTGGCACATGAGCAGGGGACGGCGCTCTACGTGTTCGACGAGGCCGACCTGCGCGATCGCATGGAACAGTACCGCGAGGCGTTTTCCGAATGCTATGCGAACTCGGGAGTGCTGTACGCATCGAAGGCGTTCCTGAACAAGGAAGTGCTGCGTATCGCGGCCGAAGAAGGCATGTACCTTGATGTTTCGGGTGGTGGTGAGCTTGCATGCGCCCGTGCGGTCGATTTCCCGATGGAGCGGGTTTTCGTACATGGCAACAACAAGACGGAAGCCGAGCTCCGCGAGGCTATCGCCGCAGGCGTCGGGCGGATCGTGCTCGATACGCGCATCGAGCTCGGCCGTGTATCCCGCATCGCCGGCGAACTGGGCGTGACCCAGAAAGTGCTCATGCGCATCACGCCGGGCGTGGAGGCCGACACCCACGAGTACATCAAGACGGGTTGCGAGGATAGCAAGTTCGGGTTCACGATGCTCGACGATTTCGCATTCCGCTGCGTGGAGGACGTCTTGGCCGCCCCGAACGTCGACCTCGTCGGATTCCATTGCCATATCGGCTCCCAGATTTTCGCCTTGCACTCGTTCGCAGAGGCGGTGCAGGTGATGGTGAAGTTCGCCGCGCGCGTGCGCGACCGGTACGGTTTGGTCATCGAGGATCTGGACATGGGCGGCGGCCTGGGCGTCGCGTACTTGGCCGAAGACGAGCCGTCGTCGATTCGCGCATTTGCCGAGCGCACTGCCAACGCCGTGATGGAATCATGCCTCAGCGAGGGGCTTGCCATGCCGCGCCTGCTCGTGGAGCCGGGGCGCAGCTTGGTGGCGAACGCCGGCGTCACGCTCTATACCGTCGGGGTAATGAAAACGCTTCCGAACATCCGCAAGTACGTTGGTGTCGATGGCGGCATGTCCGACAACATCCGCACAGCGCTGTACCATGCAGATTACGAGGCCGTGATCGCCAACAAGGCGGACGAGCCCCGGACCGAGATCGTCACGCTGTGCGGCAAGCATTGCGAGAGCGGTGACGCCGTGGTGCTCGACGGGTCGATACAGCATCCCGAGCTGGGTGACATCGTCTGCGTGTTTGCGACGGGGGCGTACTGCTACACCATGGCCTCGACGTACAACGGCCAGCCGCGTCCGGCTATCGTGTTCGTGCGCGACGGAAACGCTCGCGTGGTCACGCGTCGCGAGACGTATGACGACCTCATGGCCCGCGACCTTTAGGAAACAGCAGTTCGTTTTGCATGCGACTCCTTTCGCCACAGACGGTATCGTTCCATATTTATATTATCTGAACTAAAAATAATTCTTGACAATAGATATTATTGTAGATAAAGTATAAACAGGCCAAAGGAAAAGACCCTCCCAAGCTCCTTTCTCGGCTCACTCGTCTGACCAGGACCGCTCTCCCCCTCAGCGGTCCTGGATCATTTTTTGGATCACTTTCTGACCGATGCCGTTTCGTAAAGTCGCATGTTCCTAGCGTTCCCAGCCGCTCGGTCATGTACAATTAAGCAAATTGCGCTTAAAGAGTCGCATCGAGATGGAGGAGTCGATGGACCTGAGCCTTATGGCTATTCTTGGGCAGGTTTCTACCTACCCGTCATTGGCCGTGATCATTATTCTGGTGTTGGCGGTGACCGTGATTTCAGGCGCCACAGACGCACCGAATGCCATTGCCACTGCGGTATCCACGAGATGCCTCACGCCTACGCAAGCGCTTGTGCTTGCAGCCGTCTTTAATTTCATAGGTCTCGTAGGCATGACCTACATCTCAACGGCAGTTGCCCACACGATGTTCAACATGGTGGATTTCTCGGGAGACACGCATCAGGCGTTGTTGGCGTTGATGGCCGCCATGATTGGGGCAATTGTCTGGGGAATCGTCTGCTGGTTTGCGGGCATTCCGGCATCTAAGTCGCATTCGCTCATCGCGGGAATCACCGGAGGCGCCATAGCCATGAACGGTTGGGCGGGCGTTGTCATCGGGGAATGGGCGAAGGTCATCTACGGTATGGCGTTCTCGCTGTTTGCCGGTTTCGTGCTCGGTTGGCTAGCCGTTCGCGTTATCGAGCGTGTGTTCCTGAGGGCGGATCGCCGGTCGTCCGGCAAGCTGTTCGTTGCCACGCAGGACGTGTGCGCCGCCTTGCTCTCGTTCCTCCATGGTGCACAGGACGGCCAGAAGTTCATGTCGATTGCCATCTTGGGTATTGCGCTATCGTTCGGAATGGAGTCGGCCGATCAGGCAGGGTTCCCCTTCTGGCTGATGATCACCTGCTCGCTTGCCATCTCGCTGGGCACGTTCCTCGGCGGCAAGCGCATCATCAAGTCGGTGGCCATGGACATGGTCAAACTCGAGAAGCACCAGGGCGTGGCGGCCTCCATCAGCACGGTCATCACCCTGTTCGTCTCGAGCATCACCGGCATGCCGGTCTCGACCTCGCATTGCTCCACCTCGGCGATCATGGGCGTTGGAGCTTCCAAGAACGTGAAGCACGTGAACTGGTCCATTGCGAAGAACATGGTGTTCGCCTGGGTGCTCACGTTCCCGTGCTGCGGCCTCATCGGCTTCGTGCTCGCGAAGCTGTTCATGATGCTGTAAGGCCACGGTAATCGTTCGGGGCAAGCCATCGCGTCCACGTTACGATTTCGCGGCTTACGTGCGTTTTCCAGAAATGCGACCGCTTTGCTGGTAAAGTGTTCGCATGCAGAATAGTCGCTATCAAGGTAAAGTTGGAAGGGGACTTTCATGACAGTGAAAATTGGCCTCGTGGGCACCGGCACCGTCGGTGGTGGGGTTATCGACATCATCCATAATCACAAGGAAGATTTCAAGAATCGCCTGGGAATCGATATCGAGCTCGTGCGTGTCTGCTCGCTCAACAAAGCTGAGGCAGAAGCCCATGGCGCAGGCGACATATTCACGCCTGACTTCAACGAGATCATCAACGATCCCGATATCGACATCGTCATCGAGCTTATTGGCGGCACGGGCGTGGCCCATGCCATCGTCACCAACGCCTTGCGCGCTGGCAAGAACGTTGTCACGGCGAACAAGGCGCTCATGGCCACGGCAGGCGAGGAGATTTTCGGCCTGGCCAAGGAGGCAAACGTCGAGATCGCCTTCGAGGCGAGCGTCGGCGGCGGCATCCCGATCATCGATCCGCTGAAGCACTCCCTTATCTCCAACGAGATCAGCTCGGTGCTCGGCATCGTGAACGGCACCACCAACTACATGCTCACCCGCATGGACGAAGACGGCATGCCCTACGACGAGGTGCTCGCCGAAGCCCAGGCCAAGGGCTTTGCCGAGGCTAATCCGTCCGCCGACGTCGATGGTTTCGACGCGGCGGCGAAGATCGCCATCCTGGCATCCATCGCATTCAACTCGCGTGTGGTCATGGACGATGTGCACACCGAGGGTATCAGCAACATTCAGCCCATCGACCTCAAGACGGGTCACGAGATGGGCTATGCCGTGAAGCTTCTTGCAATCGCCCATCGCATGCCCGAGGGCATCGACGTGCGCGTGCATCCCACGATGATCCCCGAGCAGCATCAGATGGCCAAGGTCAACGGCGTGTACAATGCCATTTACGTCACCGGCGACGCCGTGGGCGAGACCATGTTCTTCGGCGAGGGCGCAGGCGCCGGCCCGGCTGCGAGCGCCGTCATGGGCGATGTCCTCGAGGTTTCGCGCCACATCGCGCTCGGCATTCCGCCCATCGTCGGCTGCACCTGCAGCGAGAAGCTGCCCATTGCCCCGTTCGAGAACCTGCAGACGCGTTACTACATCCGCCTCCTCGTGCCCGATCGCGTCGGCGTTCTGGCACGTGCGGCTGACGTGTTTGCGCGTCACGACGCCTCGCTGCGCTCGGTCTCCCAAGAGGGCACGAAGGACCATGACGCAGTGAACCTCATCTTCGTCACGCATGAGGCGTGCGAAGCGAACATCCGCGCGGCGTTGGCCGAGCTTGCAGCCATGGGCGACATGCTGCTGGCCGACCCGACGGTCATTCGCGTCGAGGACTAGGGGCCCCGGCGACCGTTAGGCTTCGCTCGTGATGAACGATTACCCGGCACCCGGGACAATCGCTGAGGCGCTCTGCGCCCGCGCGGTGTTCTGGGTGCCGCTCCCTTATAGGACGTTCGTCAAGCGCTAGTATCCTTTGGGATGGCGGGCGAAAACACTGCACCGCCAGGAAGCACGATTTCACATGGACAGACAACTGCTGATACTCGATTGCGACGGCACGCTCATGGACTCGATTGGAGCGTGGCATGAGGCCGAGACTGAGCTGATGAACGAAGCGGGCATCGCGCTCACGAAGAAGGAGCGTGACGAGCTGAACGCCCTGACGCTCGAGGAGGCAGGGGCTTTCTTCCACGAGCGGTTCGGTATCCGCGAAAACGCGCAATCCGTCGTTGACGGGATTTTGAACTACTTGCTCGATTACTACCGCACTCGTTCCGAGGCCACGCGCGGCGCGCTTTCCTTCGTCAAGGCGATGTCCGAGGCGGGGGTGGACATGTGCGTGCTCTCGTCGAGCCCGCAGTCGTTCTTGCAGGCTGGCTTGGAGCGTGGCGGATTCTTGCCGTACATCAAGCGCATCATCTCGGTCGAGGACCTGACGATGACGAAGCGGGAGACGGCTATTTACGAGTACGTGAGCTCGTTGTTCGGCATCAGCGTGGAGAATACCTGGCTGTTTGACGACAGCTGGTATGCGTTGGCGACTGCGCGCAAGGCGGGCTGCAAGACGGTGGGCGTGTACAGCGCCGACGGCTGCGGCACCCATGAGGAGCTCGCCCGCTACAGCGACATCGTGGTCGACACCTTCGACGAGCTCGATCGCAGTATCTGGATTGGGTGAGTGCAACTGCTCTGCAAGACCCCTCCGCTTAAGCGCGGGCTAACCGCTCCTATGCTCCGGCGCGGCAGCTGCGGAACTCGCCGCCTTCGGCGGCTCAGACAGTCCTCGCTCCCGCCGCGCCTACGCTTGTCGCAGCCCGCGAAACAGCGTCGGGTCTTGCAGTGCAGTTGACGTTTGTAGCGCTGAGCTTAGTAATGCGGCCGGGACCACTCCGACAGGCCTTCTGAGCGCCCTCCGGACAACCGCGCGCATAGGAACGCGGCACTGGGCTGAGCGCTTGGAAAACGAGCCAGTGGCTCGTTTTCAGCGAAGCCGGGCAAGCTTCAGCTTGCCCCCGTACATACTTCCAGAACTATTTCCCGAATGCGCGTAGCGCAGTCGGGAACTACGAGGCGCACGGCCAGTTGGTCGGCTCCAATCGCCGCTTTCTGTTAGCGCGGTTGGAAGGAGGAGAAAGCGCGAAGCGGCCTGGAGGGGTGGTCCCGGCCGCATGCGTTCGCGATTCTTATTGTTTGTCGCTGATGAGGCCGTTTACCAGGGCGCTGACGATGCTGATGATGATTGACCCGAAGAAGGCGCTGAAGAAGCTATCGACTATGATGCCGCTGCCGAACAGGCCGTTGGTGGCCCATGCGGCTAGCTCGAGCAGGAGCGCATTCACCACCAGGTAGAAGATTCCCAACGTGAGCACCGAAATCGGGGAGCCGAGGAGCTGCACGATGGGCTTGATGGAAACGTTCACGAGCGAGAGCACCAAGGCGAACGCCGCTAAGGCGAGCGTGGAGTTGGAGCCAACTGTCGAAAGCCCCGGTACGAGCAAGACGGCTGCAGCGGCGCCGACGGCCGTGACGATCCAGCGAATGATGAAATTCATGAAAGCCTCCCTGTTGATTGCGTCACTACGACGGTATCATGTTTTGCGACGAGGTGACTGGATGGTCAAGAAGGTGTCAAAAACTAGTCGAAAGGGCGTTGCCGGCGCGAAAGCGTCGCGCTATGGCGAAGCGCGCTCGAAAGCCCAATCAGAGGCCAAGGGGCGCAAGCGGGAAGACCGGGTACGAGCAGGGCACGAGGATGCGCACATCGTTTCATCTGGGCGAACTTGCCAGGTTGCGCGGGAGTGCGGCGGTTGCACGCGCATCGCCGAGGCCTATGGGCAGCAGCTTGCCGACAAGGACGCATATGTTGCCGAGCTGTTCGCCGAAGAGGATTTCGCATTAGCCGAAATCCGGCCGATACGGGGAATGGACGACCCTTTCCACTACCGCAACAAGGTCAATTCTCCCTTCGCCCCGGGAAAGCGCGGCCCCAACGGCGGCCGCGAGATTCTGACCGGCATGTACGCTGCAGGTTCGCATCGCATCGTGCCCACCGAGAGCTGCCTGCTGGAAAACGAGCAAGCTCAGCAGGCCATCCGAGCCATCAAGGGCATCATGAAAAAGCATGGCGTGGCGCCGTATGACGAGGACAAGGGCACGGGCTTCATGCGCCATGCAGTCGTGCGCGTCGGCCACGAGAGCGGGGAAGTGCTCGTTACGCTCGTGACGAACGAAGGGGAATTTCCCTCGTCCAAGTCGTTTTGCCGAGAGCTCGTTCGTCGTTGCCCCTTTATCACCTCGATCGTCCAAAACGTGAACACGCGTCAGACGAACGTTATCCTGGGGGAGCGCGAGCAGCGCCTGTATGGCCCCGGCTTCATCTTGGATACGTTGTGCGGGTTGAGCTTCCGCATCTCTTCTCGGTCGTTTTACCAAGTGAATGCCGTGCAGACAACGGTGCTCTATGAGCAAGCCCTCGCGTTTGCCGACCTCGGTCCTGGGCAAGTTGCCATCGACGCCTACTGTGGGACCGGCACGATAGGCCTTGTGGCCGCCAAACGCAGCGGAGCTCAAGTCATCGGCGTCGATTCCGTTGAGTCTGCCATACGCGATGCACGTGAGAATGCGCGGCACAACGGCATTGACAACGCCCGTTTCGCCACTGCTGACGCAAGTTCGTTCATGCGCGACCTTGCCGCTGAGGGTCAGCGCGTCGATGTCGTCTTCATGGACCCACCGCGTGCAGGCTCGACCGAGGAGTTCCTCGATGCGCTCGCGCAGCTGGCGCCCGCGCGGGTCGTCTACGTCTCGTGCAATCCCGAAACCCAAGTTCGCGACCTGTGTTATCTAGCGGGGAAGGGCTATGTGGTTCGCGTCGTGCAGCCCGTCGACATGTTCCCGCACACCGACCACGTCGAGACGGTGGTTTTGCTGACGAGAAATACGCAATAGGAGGCTGGAAAAGCCTGAACTAAGGGGTTTCTACAGCACCTACACCCCTGGCAAGCACGATAGTAAAAGTCTTTTGACCCTCAATGTCAGTATTCGGTTCCGCCTAATTCTGCGTAATGCCTCAGATACGAGTCGCAAATCCTGAGATGCTGCTTCGCGAACTCTTCCTCGAGACTGTAGTCGCCCGTCTTGTTCACGCGGAACAGAGCTGCTCCGCAGCAGGGGCAGTACCCTTGGGTCTTGATAGTCTGCATTGCGGTGTATCGGTATTCTTCCGGGTTTTCGAAGCTGCCGACGCCGCCGCCGGCGAACTGGGACATCTTCTCGTCATCAACATTTCTGTTCTTGTCCATGTCCTGTTTCCTCCTATCTCCACTTGGTGGTTAATGCTTTCAAAGTGGATGAAGCAACTGCCGCAAACGCCGCGATGCAGGCGCGTATACCCAAGTCGCATAAACACAGCGTTTTTAGAAGATGATGTGATTGAATCGAAAAGAGCAGCCAGGGCTGCTTACTGTGCTTAAGCCGGTAAATCGTAATGGTATTTGTTCTTGAAGTCCTCTTTAGTGATTATCTCTTTACTGACCCCGCTCTTTTCTGCAAAATACTCTGCTGCCTCTAAAGTCGTGCCTGTCCTTATTACTCTTCCCTTATGTCTCTCATCGACGACAACGTAATAAGCGCCCATAGATGTATCAACTTGCACAATTGTCCCGCCGGCCAGCTCTTCCAGTTCTTCGTCGCTTATGTTCTCTAAAATCGCCATCTTGGTCTCCTTTTCCCTACGGAACCTCTTCAATGCGTTGACGTGCTGCGATCTAAATAGGTCCTTTCTCTTCGTGTGTAGTTTGGGGAGGGTTCCCCGTCCCTACATTGCAAAGTAAGCTTCACAAGATATAGAAGAACCAATTGCATTCGATCAGGATGCTCTGGGATTTGAGATTGTAGAGTAGTTTTCTCAGGAATGAGGATGATAGGTTTTGACGCAAGTCATTAGAGACAGGTTTTGGCTGGTTGGAGAAATTGGTAAGCTATGGGATGGTGCGAAGAGCCCGCGATTTCGAACGGCGGGCTTAACAGCATTACGGCTTGAACGATGAGAGAAGCATTCTAGGAGACGGAAAACCGTATGCACGAATACACGACATGCGACCAGTGCATGAAAAGCTGCTCGGTGGAGGCGCTCCAGTGCAATGTCGGCAAGCGGCATTACGAGGAAGTGACGGGCATGGAATACGCTCCTGTCAAGGAGGTCGAGGTAGACGATGGCGCCGCTTATCGCAAGATGATACGCGAACGGAGGGCCCGGAAGAACTCGAGGCAGGAAGGGCGGCAATAGGCTGCTTGTTCACGATGCCAGCTTCCGATTGCCTGCGGCAGTCTGTTGGCGCCGTTCGGTTGGGTTATCATAGGGCGCATGGCCAAGTATTTCGACATAAACGAACAGGGATGCAGCATTCGCTGCAAGCTGTACTGCGATGATCCGGATGCGGTGAAGCGCGTGGCCGTGTGCTGCCATGGGTTCGCAAGCTCGAAGGAGAGCACGTCGTATCAGACCTTCGCGCAGCGAGCGGTCGCGAAGTGGAAGGGGACCGCGGTTATCGTCTTCGATTGGCCTTGCCATGGCGAAGACGCACGCAAGAACCTGGTGCTGGACGAATGCACATCCTACCTGCGTTTGGTGGTCGACTATGCGAAATCGCGGTTCAACACCGACGAGTTGTACGCCTATGGCGTCAGCTTCGGTGGGTACCTGCTCTTGAAGTACTTGGCCGAGAACGGAAACCCCTTCCGCAAGGTGGCGCTGCGCTGTCCGGCGCTCGACATGCACCGCGCCCTTATCGATGTCATAATGACGACGGACGATGTGGCCAAGCTCGAGGCGGGGAAGCCCGTGCTCATCGGCTTCGACCGCAAGGTGCGCATCAGCCCCGAATTCATGGATGAGCTCGTGTCTTTCGATTTGCTCTCGCGCGAGTTCTTCGATTACGCCGACGATATCCTGATACTGCACGGCACTGCCGACGAGATAGTCTCGTTCGATGTCGCGAGGCAATTCGCCGAGGACAACGTCATAGAGTTCGTTGCCGTCGATGGTGCAGACCATCGCTTCCACGATCCGAAGAAAATGGATGCGGCCATAGCGCGCATCATCGACTTCTACCGTTCGTGATCTCGGGCCTTGCTTCCGGGTTTCGCTGGCTCTTTCTTGGCGTCCGGCTTAAAAAACCATGATAAATGGCCCTCGATTGTCCTCGTTGAAAACATTTCAATTTGGAGCACGAAGGGCTTGCATCGCCTGGATTTGCTTGCAAAGTTGCAGGGCTTCTGGCATGGCGCCGGCCGCTGGCGGAGCAACGGCCGCTGGCGGAACATCGGCGGCTGATGGGGCACCGGCCGTTTGTGGGGCGTCGTCAGCCGGTGCTCCGTTGCCATGTGCTTTGCTTTGCGTAGCGGGGAGTCGATTGCTAACGGAGCATCGGCCGCTTGTGGGGCGCCGGCCGCTTGCAGGGCGCTGGCCGCTGGCCACAGGCGCTCCGTTACCGTGTGTTTTGCTTTGCGTACATGGTTGAGGTAAGGTAGGAAAACGAGAAAGGACGGTGGACGATGGATGCAGTGGAAAGCGCTCGTAGAACCATAAACGCACACGACATGGTTGGACTCGATGCCCCGGTGCTGCTCATGGTGTCGGGCGGCTCGGATTCCACGGCGCTTGCCTACATCGCTGCCGAGTTGCACGAGGAGGGCATGCTCGGCCCGTTGGCCATCTTGCACGTGAACCATAAATTGCGCGGGGATGACGCCGACGAGGACGCTGCGTTCGTAGCCAGTTTGGCCGACCTATTGCAAATCGAGTTGGCGACAGTCGAGGTGGATGTCGCGGCCATTGCCGAAGCCGAAGGCGGAAACATAGAGGCCATCGCTCGCCGCGAGCGTTACGCCGTAGCCCACGAAGTGCTTTCGGATATGTGCCGCGAGCTCGGCGTGCCTGTTTCAAGCGGCAGGATCTTCGTGGCCCATACTGCAGACGACCGCATCGAGAACTTCTACATGCGCTCGATCGTGGGCACGGGCCCGGGTGGTTTCCGCTCGATGCTCTACCTGAACGGCCAGGTGGCCCGTCCCTTGCTGGACATCGGCCGCGAAGAGCTGCGCGATTACATCATCGGGCGAATCGAGCGCGACAGGCCCGTCGTGCGCGATGCGCACGAGATGCTCTGGCGCGAAGACGCCACGAACCAGCATACCGACCGCTTCCGCGCATTCGTGCGCCACGAGATAATCCCGCTTGCGAAAGAGCGGAATCCCCAGCTCGTAAGCACGCTTACACGAACGATGAACCTCATCGGCGATGAAGACGACATGCTCGACGCCTTCGCTGACGACCTCATCGGTCGCTACGTCGTGCCGTTGGAGCCCGTCGAGGACGGCTACGTCCTGTCCCCCATGCTCGCCGCCGAGCGCACGCCCATGCTGCGACGCGTCGCCGTCAAGGTGCTCGAGAGCATGCTCGATCCCGACGACCGCATCGAAACCGCATCTATCGACGCCATCCTCAACGCATTCGAAGACGGAAGGCCGAAAAGCGGGTACGTTGCGAACATCCAGGGAAACATCGCTGTGAGCTCGAACAAGCAGGGCGTGCGCATCGAGCCCATGGCCAAGTTCCGCACCCGCCGCAAACGCGGATAAGGCGAGTTTGAGGTCAAGTTCCGGTACACGCCATCGAATTAGACGATGGCTGCTTGCGACTGGAGACGACCAAGGGTGCGGCAATTTTTTGAGTGCGAGAGTGGCGGGCGAATCGGCAAGTCTCCTGGAACAGCGCGAAACAACAGGCGAGCTGACAATCTTCTCGAGAGAAGAGGGCGTTATACTGCTTCGAGCGAAAAGATACTTGCAGTGAGGTTGGAGCTATGAATCCGGAAGAACTCGATATCGTGTTGGCAAGCGCGTCGCCGAGGCGCAGGCAGCTGCTTGAAGAGGCCGGCGTGCCCTTCCGCGTGCATGCGGTCGACGCGGACGAGACGCTCGACCCCGACCTGGCTGCCGAGCCCGTCGAAGCGGTGAAGAAACTGGCAGAGCGCAAGGCGCGCGCCGCCGTGGAAGAGCTGCTCACGCCCGAGTACGAGGGCACGCTCGTGGTGATCGGCTCGGACACGATGGTCGTGTTGCGCGGCGAGATCTTCGGCAAGCCGCAAGATGCCGAAGATGCCGAGCGCATGCTGCGCGCGCTTTCGGGTTGCGGCCACGATGTGAACACGGCCGTGTCGGTCTGGGTCGTGCATGCCCCCGCCGGCCAGGACATCAGCCTGTTCTACCGCACGTTCGTCGATACGACCTACGTCTACTTCAAAGATCTCACCGATGCCCAGATCGCCGACTACATCGCCTCTGGCGACCCATTCGACAAAGCAGGCGCCTACGGCATCCAGTCCGGCGCCGCGCCTTTCATCGATCATATCGAAGGGTCTCTGGATACCGTCATCGGTCTGCCTGCCGCCCGTATGCAAAGGGAATTCCCTGACCTTTTCGCCCCTCGGAATGTATTGGGCGAATAAACAAAGGGCAGGGGACGTGGGCTAATCGTGCCATGCCCGTGTAAACTTCGTGGCTGTTGACGTGCCATTAGGTTCGCCGCCACTTATAAATAGGCGTGAATGCTAAACTTACCTGTTACGTACTAATCTGGAAGTAAGGTGCTTGTTGTGCATAAAGACATAAAGGAAATCCTGTTCGCCGATACGGAAATCCAAGCGCGCGTAGCTCAAATCGGCGCTGCGTTGACCGACCAGTACTCCGAGGCAACCGCCAAGGGCGAGGAGGTCGTGCTGCTGTCGGTACTGCGCGGTGCCGCCATTTTCATGGCCGACCTCGCACGTGCGACCGAAATTCCCCTCGAGATGGACTATATGGCGCTTTCCTCCTACGGAAGCGGCACCAAGAGCTCCGGTAGCGTGCGTATCGTGAAGGACATCACGGCCAACATCGAGGGCAAGCATGTCATCGTCGTCGAGGATATCCTGGATTCGGGGCTGACGTTGCAGTTCCTCCTCAATTACCTGGAGCAACGCAATCCAGCATCCGTCGAGGTCATCACGCTGTTGAGGAAGCGCAACAAAGCTCAGGCGAACATCGAGTGCGCTCATATCGGTTTCGAATGCCCCGACGAGTTCATCGTCGGCTACGGGCTCGATTACGCCGAGCGCTATCGCAACCTTCCGTACATCGGCATCCTGAAGCCCGAGGTCTACGAATAGGCGACACCAAATCACACAAGAGAGACGAACTACATGCCAAAAAACAATCCACAATTCAAAGGTCCCGGCTCCGACAACCGCTCGATGATCATATGGATCATCGTGGCCGTGGTCATAGCCATGATCGCGGGCCAGTCGTTCATGTCGATGCAGGGCAACGGCGCGGGTGCCGGCAAGGAGAAGCCGGCGGTCACAGACACGCTGATCACGTCCGAGTTCTTGCAGGCCATCCAGCAAGACCGGGTGGAATCGGTCGTCTACGACGCGCGCAACTACACTGTTACCGGCGTCTATTATCCGGCCGTCACCGCGGGGCAAACCGGCGTCGCCGCGTTCAACGAGGCGTTCGGCGCCCTTAACGCGCGGTTCTCCATGCTCGACCACGCCCAGGAATCTTCCATAACGGGCATCGGCACGAAGAGCCTGTCCGCTCAGTCCTTGGGCGAGAGGCACGGTTACACGTCCACGTACGTGGGGCAGGAATCGCTCGCGCAGCTGGTCTCCCAGCATCCGCAGATAACGTACGAGGTCGTGTTGCCCACGCAGTGGCTCGACATCTTGGGCACGCTTCTCCCCGTCCTGCTGTTCGGCGCCCTCATCTACATCTTCTTCGTGCAGATGCAGCGGGCGAACAACCAACAGATGGGCTTCGGCAAGACCAAGGCCAAGAAAGCCCAGGAAGAACGCCCGGACGTGAAGTTCGATGACGTGGCCGGCGTTGACGAGGCGGTCGAGGAGATGAAGGAGATCAAGGATTTCCTCGCGAACCCCGAGAAATACCAGTCGCTCGGTGCGAAGATCCCACGTGGCTGCCTGTTGGTCGGTCCTCCGGGTACGGGCAAGACGCTGCTTGCACGGGCCGTTGCCGGCGAGGCGGGGGTGCCGTTTTTCAGCATTTCCGGCTCCGACTTCGTCGAGATGTTCGTCGGCGTGGGCGCATCGCGCGTGAGGGACTTGTTCCAGCAGGCCAAAGATGCAGCGCCTTCCATCATCTTCATCGACGAGATCGACGCGGTCGGCCGTCAGCGCGGCGCCGGCTTGGGCGGCGGTCATGATGAGCGCGAGCAAACCCTCAACCAGCTGCTCGTGGAGATGGACGGCTTCGACAAGAACGAGTCGGTTGTCCTCATCGCTGCCACCAACCGCGCCGACATCCTCGACCCCGCCTTGTTGCGCCCTGGTCGATTCGACCGCCAGATCGTCGTGGACACGCCCGATGTGAAGGGCCGCGAACGCATTCTGGAAGTGCATGCGAAGGACAAGCCCATCGGAAGCGACGTCGACCTGAAGCGGATCGCGTCCCTCACGCCGGGCTTCACGGGCGCCGACCTGATGAACCTCATGAACGAGAGTGCGCTGCTCACCGCGCGCCGCAACAAGAAGGTCATCACGATGCAAGAGGTGACCGAGTCGATGGAGCGCGTCATCGCAGGTCCCGAGCGCAAGGGCCATGTCATGAACCTGGAGACGAAGAAGACCATCGCGTACCACGAATCCGGTCACGCCCTCGTCGGCCATACGCTCGAACATGCCGACCCCGTGCACAAGATCAGCATCATCTCGCGCGGTCGCGCCCTGGGCTACACGCTTTCGATTCCCGACGAGGACAAAGTGCTCAGCTCCCTCACCGAGATGCGCGATCAGCTGGCCGTGCTCATGGGCGGCCGGGTGGCCGAGGAGATCTACCGCGGCGACATCACGACCGGCGCGAGCAACGACCTGGAGCGTGCCACGAAGATCGCCCGTTCGATCGTCACCCAGTACGGCATGAGCCCACTGGGGCATCAGGTCTTCGGCCAGCCCAACCACGAGGTGTTCCTCGGCCGCGATTACGGCAACACGCAGGATTACTCCGAAGAGACGGCGCGTCGCATCGACGACGAGGTCGCGCGCATCATGCGCGAGGCCCACGACCGCGCTGACGAGATCTTGTCCTCCCGTCCCGAGCAGATGCACCTGATGGCCAACGTGCTCCTCGAGCGCGAGACGGTCGACGGCGAGGCGTGCGACGCCCTGCTGAACAACAAGTGGGACGAGTACCTCGCGCACGAGGACGAGATCATCGCCCGCAAGGAAGCGGAAGAGGCGGCGGCGCGCGCACGCGACGAGAAACTCGCCGATCCCAATTGGCGCGAGAAGGAAAGCATGGATGCGGCCGCGCCGGTCCAGCAGCTTCCCCAGGCTCCCGGCCCGTATGGTCAGCAGATGGCCCAGCAACTCCCCACCGTTCAGGCCGTTCCCAGGGTTGACGAGCAGCCGGCTCCCGTCTTCCCGCAGGTAAACGACAACGCCGAAGTCGGACGTTTCGATCCTGGTTACGTCAACCAGGTTCCGCCGAAGCAGCAGGGTGGAGAGGCTCCCTCCAATTCCGATGAGGGGGCGGAGAACCGCTAGTATCTGAACACGCTGTTTGAGAAACGTGCTCGAGCGCATCCGCGAGGATGCGCTCGTTGTTTGAATACGCTTCTCCAGTGGCGTTTTCGAGCAGGTTACGGTGTTTATGCGCAACCATTCGAGTTATCATGAAAATAGATAACAGTTTGACGAGAAAGGATATTACTTCAGCCCTTGCGTACGTTTTCTCAAAATGGAGATAATAGCCTTTAGCATGTGTACATGAGTCGGGAAGGGCTCGAAGAGGAAGGGAAACACCATGCAGACAATAAAGAAGAACAGGAAGCTTGCGGCAATTGTGCTTGCCGCACTCGGAATCGTGTTGGCATTCGGCCTCGCTGCATGCGGGGGAAACTCGGCAAGCTCGAGCGCATCGAGTGCAGGTAGCTCTGCAAGCGCGTCGAGCGAAAGCGCGTCGAGCGCGGAGAGCTCTGCAAGCGCCTCGGACGAGAGCGCCTCGAGCGCAAGCGCGGCAAGCGCTTCGGAGGCGTCCGGCGACAACGTCATCAAGGTGGGCGCTAGCCCGACTCCCCATGCGGAGATCCTGAACGACGTAGTTGTTCCTCTGGTCGAGAAGGCTGGCTACAAGCTTGAGGTCGTCGAGTTCACGGACTACGTGCTTCCGAATACGGCTACCGAAGATGGCGAGATCGACGCGAACTACTTCCAGCACATCCCGTATCTCGATTCGTTCAACAAGGACAACAACACGCATTTGGTTAACGTGGCTGCCGTGCATATCGAGCCGATGAGCATCTACGCCGGCAAGACCGCTTCTCTCGACGAGCTCGCCGATGGCGCTACGGTTGCAGTGCCCAACGATACCACCAACGAGGCCCGCTCCCTGCTGCTGCTCCAGAAGGCCGGTCTCATCGAGCTGAGCGATCCGGAGAATCCCGTCGCAACGATCAAGGACATCACGAGCAATCCGAAGAACCTCCAGTTCAAGGAAGTCGAAGCTGCCACCGTGCCGACCATTCTGCCGGATGTTGACATCGCAGTCATCAACACGAATTACGCTATCGGTGCGAATCTCGGTTCCGACCTGGTCCTCCTGACAGAGGCGAGCGATTCCCCGTACGTGAACGTGCTGGTCGTGAAGGAAGGCAACGAGAACACCGAGAAGACCAAGGTGCTCGTCGACGCCATCACTTCTCAGGAAGTCAAGGATTACATCGCCAAGAAATACGAAGGCAAGGTCGTTGCCGTGTAATTCGGGGCGCATTTCCCTTACAATAGGGAGCCGCTAACAGAACGAGACAACGCATGCGGGGTCGATTCGTCGGCCCCGCATGTTGATGTGAATAGATGGGCTGGGAATCGAGCTCCCGGCTGATCCATAGGGCAAGACGAATGGAAGATCTTCATGATAGAACTGATAGACGTGGGTAAGGTCTACCAAGCAAGCGATGGCGACCACCGCGCGCTTGAAGGCGTGAACCTTCGCATAGAGGATGGCGATATTTTCGGCATCATAGGCGAATCGGGCGCGGGCAAATCAACGCTCGTGCGCATGCTTAACCTGCTTGAGCGCCCGACCGAGGGGCGCATCATCATTGACGGTTCGGATATCACAGACTATCAGGGCCGTGAATTGCGCGAGCTACGCGCAAACATCGGCATGATCTTGCAGAATTTCGCTTTGTTCCAGCAGCGCACGGTGTTGCAAAACGTCACATTCCCCCTCGAAGTGCGTCGCGAATCGAAGACGGCCAGTGCGGAACGCGCCCACGAGCTCTTGCGTCTCGTGAACCTCGACGACAAGGCAACGCGTTATCCCAGCGAGCTTTCAGGCGGCCAGCAGCAGCGTGTTGCCATTGCCCGGGCGCTTGCCAACGAGCCGCATTACATGCTGTGCGATGAGGCCACGAGCGCGCTCGATTCGCGCACGACGGTGCAAGTGCTCGACCTGCTGGCTCGCATCAATGCCGAGTTGGGCGTAACGATGGTCGTCATCACGCATTCGCTTGCCGTAGCGCGGCGCATCTGCAATCGCATCGCCGTCATCGATGCGGGCCATATCGTGGAGGAGGGCTTTACGGCTGACGTCTTCGCCAATCCGAAAAGCGAGATCACGCACGAGCTTTTGGATTGGGGTGACGAGGCGGTCGATCAACCGTCCTCGAAACAAGGAGTCAATGGCGAAGAGGAGGTCGTCCGTGGCTGAGTTCTTCGACAATTACGGCGCGCTACTTGCGCAAGGGACAATCGACACGCTCGTCATGACGATCGCATCGTGCCTGTTTGCCTACATTATCGGCTTGCCTCTTGGCATCTGGTTCGCTGTCACGGCCCCAGGCGGCCTCCGTCCCAACCGTGCCGTGAACACGGTTCTTGGCTGGGTTATCAATATCGGCCGCTCCATACCATTCATCATCTTGCTCGTGGCCATCATTCCGTTCACACGCCTGGTCGTGGGCACGTCGCTTGGCGTGCCGGGCGCCGTCGTGCCGTTGACGGTGGCCGCCGCCCCGTTCGTCGCGCGCATCGTCGAGCAGAGCTTGGCCGAAGTCGACAAGAGCCTCATCGAGGCGGCGCATAGCTTCGGTGCAAGCAACGTCCAAATCGTGGTGAAGGTCATGTTGAAGGAGTCGTTGCCCTCGCTCGTGCGCGGCGCGGCTATCACGTTCGTGAACCTTTTCGGATACTCCGCCATGGCCGGCACGGTTGGAGCGGGTGGCTTGGGCGACATCGCGATTCGCTACGGCTATCAGCGCTTCCAAGGCGACGTCATGTTGGCTGCGGTCGTGCTGTGCGTCGTCCTCGTGCAGGTCTTCCAGAGCTTCGGGGATTGGATCGCCCGCGCTATCGACCGTCGCCAATAGCCTGCCTCGGCGCTTTGTAGCCCACCTTACGTTTTAGCCAGTCAGCCGCGGCTCTCGGGCGGTGAGTTGCGGCTCAGCAACTTGCGGCTTCGGCCGTTGTCAGGCCGCTTTGCCATAGTTTAGAATCCGTTGTAACGGCATCGGCCCCTGGTGGGGCGAGGGAATGGAGCTGAGCATGTGGAAGTGCGGTTCATTCGAATTCGACGAGAGAATGCCCGTCGTCATGGGAATTCTCAACGTTACTCCCGATTCGTTTTCCGATGGCGGCCTGCATGCCTCGGTGCAGCAGGCGGTCTCGCACGCGCGGACGATGATGGACGAAGGCGCCCATATCATCGACGTGGGCGGAGAGTCCACGCGTCCTGGCAGCACGGAGGTTAACCTCGACGAAGAGCTCGCGCGTACGGTGGAAGTCGTGCGCCAGCTCGCCTCGGAGGGTATCTGCGTCAGCATCGACACGCGCCATGCCGAGGTAGCGCGCGCCTGCGTGGAAGCAGGGGCATCCATCATCAACGATGTGTCGGGATTCAGGGATCCCACGATGGTCGAGGTCGCGAAAGCCTGCGATGCGGGGTTGGTCGTCATGCACATGAAGGGCGAACCCAAGACCATGCAGGAGAATCCCACGTACGACGACGTGGTGGGGGAGGTTCGCGACTACCTGCGTGACCAGGCGGCGATGCTCGAAGCCGCCGGCATCGCGCACAACCGTATCTGCATCGACCCGGGCCCCGGTTTCGGAAAGACCTTCTCGCAGACGCTCGAGGTCGTGCGCAACTTCCATGAATACGCCCGCTTGGGATACCCCGTCATGTGCGCGGTTTCCCGCAAGGGCTTCATCGGCTGGGCTTACCACATCGATGTGGCGGCCGATCGCGACGAGGCCTCCGCGGCCGAGGCCCTCATGGGATGCGAGCTCGGCGCCACCATCTTGCGTGTTCACAACGTCAAGGCCACGTGCGAAGCGCTCAAGGAGCTCCGCCCGCTCGTCGTTTTGGGCCTGGGTTGCAATGTTGCGCTCGTCGCGAACGAAGGCGAGGAACAGGAGGGAAAGATAGCCCTGCTCAACCAGGCTATCAGCCAAATGTGCTCCATTCCCGACTCGCAGATCGTCGACATCTCGAGCTTCTACGGGAGCGAGCCGGCGTATTACGAGGATCAGGACGAGTTCGTCAACGCAATCGTCCTGCTCCGCTGCGGCGTGCCGCCGAAAGAGCTGCTCAACTACCTTCACGCCATCGAGAACAGCCTGGGTAGGGTCAGGGAAATCGAGAACGGGCCCCGCACGTGCGACATCGACATCGAGGACTACCAGATGTACGTCGTCAACACCGACGTCCTGACGGTGCCGCATCCGCGCGTCCTCGAGCGTGATTTCGTCGTGAAGCCCCTCATGGAGCTGCGGCCCAACTTCGTCTTCGCAGATGGCACGGTGCTCACCGACGAGCACGTAGAGTACGGGAAGGCTTGGAAGCTCCAATAACCTAGTGCAGGGGGATGGTGCGCATCACAATGCGCGCGACCGCCGTCGCAGCGATTATCTTGATCAGGTCGACCACGATAAATGGTGCAACTGTGACCAGGAACGACTCGAGGGGGCCGACGCTCGCGACAAACATGTACTGGAACCAGCCGCACGCGTAGGCGATAGCCGTGAACAGGATTCCGCAGAGCACGCAGACGCCGTAGTTCTCGATTCCGCGGCTTCTGAACAGGCTTAACACGCCCACGGCAACGGAGACGCCAATCAAGTATCCCCACAAGAAGCCGCCAGTTGGCCCCATGAGCACGCCGATGCCGCCGCGCATGCCCGAAAACACCGGCACGCCGATGGCGCCGAGCGCAAGATAGCCGGCTATTGCGGAAATGGCCTGCTTGGGTTTGAGGATGAGCAGGGCGAACGTCACGGCAAACATTTGAAGCGTGAAAGGAACGGGGCCAATGGGCACCGTGACCCATGCCGACACCGCGATGATCGCTATGGTCATGGCCACGTACGCGATTGTGCGCGTACGGGATGTCGCAGGGGCGGATGGTTTAACCGTTTTGCGTTTGTCGTCAGTCATGGAATTCCTCGAACTTCTTCTTGTAGAACTACCTGCCGCAACGCAGGTGCAGAACGCTTCATTCTGTCGAGCGTCGAAGGCTTTCATGCAATAGAAAGGGACGTTGGGATTACCTCAACGTCCCTGCACCAAACGAGCTGCGGCTTTCCTGGAGCCTGCGAGCGCTATCTCAGAACATGCGCTTCGCCGCTGTTGACGCGTATGATTTGGGTGCCGTTGTCGACGAGGAGACATCCGCCCATGTCCATTCCGACGACATCGCCTTCGACGATTACGTTGCCATTGATGAGCTGCATGCGAACGCGCTTGCCGATAAGGTAACTGCTTGAGAGGTACTCCCTCATGAACGGATCGAACCCATTCTCGAGCCAGACGGGATAGCATTGCGCGAAAGCGGACAACACCGAATCGCCAACGGCGTTGACAGCATCTTGCCTGGTCTCGAACGTATAGCCGTTGCCGAACGTAATGCCGCCACGCTCGGCGAAGCCGATTGCCATGTCGGCGAAGAATGCCGGTTCGTACTTTCCATCAGAGAGGAGGTCGCCCTTCTCCATCGGGCGGAATACGTTGATGCCCATGCCCATGCACACGCCGCCGGCGGTTGCTTCCATCGAGATGCCCGCAATCTTCTTGTCGCCCGTCATGAGGTCGTTGGGCCACTTGACCTGGACAGCGTCAGAGGGGAGGTTGCCAAGCCTCAACAGGGCTGCACGAATCGAAAGCGCCATGACAAAGCCGAGGGTCGGGAGGACCGTTAGCGGGACTTTGGGAGTCAGGAGAATTGATTGATACAGGCCGCCTTCGGGGCTGGTCCACAGCCTGCCTTGCCGCCCGTACCCGCCTGTTTGCGCTTGTGCGCGGCAAACGTAGCCTTCGGTATGTCCTTCTTGAAGGGCGGACTTCACGCGTTCGTTCGTCGAACCGATTTCAGAAAAGTGTTTGACGTTAAAAGGTCTCATAAAACTCCCCACGATTAATAACAAGGCAAAAATCTGCAGACATTACGATAGCACCATATGGTCGGCAATGCGCCAGAAAACATGTTTGAACGATGATTGCGGGAGTCGAAATCGACAACTGGCGTCCATGGCCGATGCCTCGCCGCTCCAGGGGCCGGTTCTTCGGTTGCGGGGATATGCCAATCGCGTGTCAATGGTTTGGGTCATATGGCATGTTAAAGGGGCGGGGGATTTGACACGCCCGAGATACCTGCCAATCGAATTGGAGGGGACAGTCCCCTTTAATGCTAATAATAGTTTCCTCTGCCAGTTGTCATTCCGAGCGCAGCGAGGAATCCTTGCGAAGCGGTTTTCTTGCACGTTGAGGGCGAGTTATGCCTGCGATGCCTCGTAGACGAGCCGCAAACCCTCGAGCGTGAGTTCGGGGGTCGTCGTGGTCACGGTGTGGCACAGGGGAGCCATCGTCGTGGCGAGGCCGCCGGTAGCGACCACCGGTGCAGTGTAGCCGAGCTCGTCGAACACGCGGGTGACGAAGCCGTCGACGCGGTCGGCCTCCCCATATACGATTCCGGACTGCATGGCATGGACGGTGTTCTTTCCGATAGCCGAGCCGGGATCGGCAAGCTCGATGGCGGGCAGCTTCGTGGCGTGCGAGAACAGCGCCTTTGCCGACGTCTCGAGACCAGGGGCGATGATGCCGCCGACGAAGCGGCCCTCCCTGTTGATAACCTCGAGGTTCGTCGCCGTGCCGAAGTCGACGACGATGACGGGCGCTCCGTACAGCACCTTCGCCGCGACTGCGTCGGCTATGCGGTCGGCGCCGATCTCGTTGGGGTAGTCGAAATCTGTTTCGAAGAGGTTGCCGGCTGCAGCTGCGTTGCACACGACGGGCTCCACGCCGATGAGCCGCTCGAGCGCCTGGCACCAGGCAGACGTGAGCGCCGGCACGACGGATGCGATGGCAGCCCCGTCCACCTCGGATGTGTCGACGCCTTCCATGAACAGGAGCGGACGCACTTTCATGCGCAGCTCGTCAGAGGTGTCAACCTTGCTCGTGGCAACGCGCCACATATGTTTGAGCTGCGTCTTCTCGAATACCCCTATGACGGTTTGGGTGTTGCCGACATCGATTACGAGCAGCATGTGCGCCTGCCTTTCGGAGAGGTGGAGTCATGGTTATTTTTCAGGTCGTTTTCAGCTAGTTTGGTATTATATCAAGCTAGGTGGAGTATCAAGCAAGGTGGCGTAAGAAGGGCGCGCAGTGCCGCTCCCTCGTACTAAGGAGACCAGCTATGAGTAGTCAAGACACTTAGGGCAAGTTTTTCGGGAAAGTTTTTGTAGTAGGATTTCGCACTTTGACAGTTCCATATCGAATCATTCAGAACGCGATGCGAGCTCGGGGTTCCGCGTGATTTCCGGGTCGTAGGGCTCCTGCTTCGAGAGGACGGCGTAGATGACGTGGACGAGCTTGCGGGCCACGGCTATGAGGGCCTCGCGGTGCGACTTGCCGTCCGCGCGTTTCTTGGCGTAGTAGTCGTAGAACGGGGTCTTGAGCTGCAACTGGGACATTGCTGCCAGGTAGAGGGCTCGTCGCAGGTACGGCGACCCTTGCTTGGTGATGTGGTTCTCCTCGGAGGTGAACTTCCCAGACTGGCTGATCGACGGGTTTATCCCGGCGTACTTCACGATGGCCGACGCGTTGCGGAACCGGCGCACGTCGCCGATCTCGGAGACGATCTGGGCGCCGAGCGTGTGGCCGATGCCGGGTATGGTCAGGACGAGCGGCTCGACCGCCTCGACGCCCTCGCGGATCCTGGCCTTGACCTCGGACACCTGTCCCTCGATGAAGTCGATCTGCTCGATGAGCAGCTTGATCTGGAAGGAGAAGGCGGACGTCGCGACGTCGACGCCGCATGAGTTCCGGGCTATGCCCTTGATCTCGTCGGCCTTCTCGCGCCCGAGCTTGCCGTGGCTGGCCCTCTCGAGCGTCTTCGCCAGCGAGTCGGCGCGCACCGCCAGGCACTCCTCGGGCGTCGGGCACCTCCTGAGGAACGCCTTCGAGCTCTCGCCGAAGGTGTTCGAGAAGATTGAGTCGTACTCCGGGAACACCTGGTCGAGCGCGACGATGACCTGGCGCTTCAGGTCGGCGACGCTCTCCTTGAGCTCCTGGTGCAGGCGCGTGAGCTGGCGCAGCTCGATCATCGCCTCGTCGCCCAGCTTGCTCGGCTCGAAGTCGCCGCAGCGCAGCGTCTCGGCTATGAGCACGCAATCGATCATGTCGGTCTTCACCCGCGAGCTGCCCTTGAACCTGCGCATCGCGTCGGTGCGCACCGGATTGATCACGACGACGGCGTAGCCCTCGTCCTGCAGGCGGCAGAACAGCGGCAGCCAGTAGTGGCCTGTCGCCTCCATGCCGACCAGCAGGTCGGACTTGGATTCGGCCAGCCCGTCGAGGTAGGCGGCGCACCTGTCGAACCCGGCGGTGGAGTTGGCGAACTGCATGGGCTTTGCCGCGTCCTTGCCGCGCTCGTCAACAGCTCCTATGACGTGCTCGTTCTTCGCTATGTCTATTCCGGCGTAGATCAAGGTCCCGTCTCCTTCGCACGTGGCAGGCCCCTGCTCACCAAACGGGCTCGCAACCTCCTGTAAGAGACACGGGGTAGCCAACAAGTGGCTCCGCCATCCAGCTAATCCGCGAACCGCCCCGATTGGGGCAGGCTGTCCGTCTCCTTAACGAGGTCAACCAATCGCCTCAGGCCGCATGACGACATACCCGCCCAGCCAGTAACCGCATCGCATTCTGAATGGTTCGATGGGAACAGTCAAAACGCGATAAGTAGATAGTAGGAGGCTCAATGGTCGATTCCAACAAGCGGATTCTCTTGGTAGACGACGAGAGCTCCATTACCGAGTTCGTCGGGTACGCTCTCAAGAAGGAGGGCTACACGGTCGACGTGTTCGACAACGGAGAGGCTGCGCTCGCCGCAGCGCGTCAGACGCCTTACGACCTGTTCATCCTCGATATCATGCTGCCCGGCATGGATGGCTACGAGCTCTGCCGCCGCCTGCGCTCCATAACGTCTGCTCCCGTGCTGTTCCTCTCGGCGCGCGATACCGAACTCGACAAGGTGGTCGGCCTCGAAATCGGAGGCGACGACTACCTGGCCAAGCCGTTCGGCGTGCGCGAGCTCATCGCCCGCGTGCATGCGCTGCTGCGCCGCGGTCCCGGGGGTGATTTCCAGGTTGCGAGCAACTGCGTCACCGCAGGCGGGATCACGCTGGACGAGGACGCCCATACCGCCAAGGGCGACAAGGGCCCGCTCGACCTCACGCCCCGCGAATTCGAGCTGCTTGCGAGCCTCATGAAGAACGCCGGTAGGGTCGTCTCGCGCGAAGACCTGCTGCGCGAGGCATGGGGTTGGGAGTACCTGACCGAGACCAAGACAGTCGACACGCACATCAAGCGCCTACGCGATAAGATCGAGCAGGCCGGATACGATCCGAGCCTTGTCGAGACGGTCCGCGGGTATGGTTACAGGTTCCGTCAATAAAGCGTATCGAAACATATTTCGCGCTGCTGGCCACGTTGCTCACGTTGCTTACGAACGTGTTGCTCATCGTTGCCTGCATGTACGTGTACGACGTGTCGTGGAAGGCTCTGCTGTTCCTGATTCCCTGCGCGTTCGTGACATTCGTCCTCAGCTTCCTCATCGGCCATTTCCTCGCAGAGCCGCTGCGGCTGCTCGTCAACAAGGTGAAAGCCTACCGTGCAGGCGCATCGGTCGACTTCGAGCCGGATGGGCGCCTTCATGAGGCCGATGAGCTCTCGGAAGCCATGGGCGCGCTCGTGAGGAAGCTCGAGTCCCAAAGCGCCGATCTCATGCGCGAGACGCGCAGGCAAGGCGAGTTCGTGAGCGATGTGGCCCACGAGCTGAGGACGCCGCTCACGGCCATTCGGGGCAATGCCGAGATGCTCCAGGACCCCGATCTTCCGCCCTCGATGCGGGAGAAGTTTACCAATATCATCGTCTCGGAGAGCGAACGGCTCACGCGCCTGGTCAATGGGCTGCTTACGCTTCAACGCATAGAGAACGACGCCAATCCGGCGAACGAGATGAAGCGCGTCAACCTTCGCACGATTGCAGCCGACGTCGTCGACGCCTTGCATCCCATCCTGGTCGAGCGCGATGCGAACGTCGAGATCGTCGGCGAGGCGCCCGACGTGTTGGGAAACGCCGATCGGCTGAAGGAGGCGCTCACCAATCTGGTCGAGAACGCGAGCCGCTTCATCGACCCGGGTGGGCATATCGTCATCGAGCTCTGCGGGCTTCACGGCAATTCGGTTATCCAGGTCAAGGACGACGGTCCGGGCTTTGGCGACATCGACCCGAACCTGCTGTTCGGGCGTTTCTACCGCGCCGATTCCTCCCGTGCGCGAAACACGGGCGGCACCGGTCTGGGGCTTGCGCGCGTGAAGTCCAGCGGCGAGGCGCCCGTCGGAAGCGTCGAGGCCGTCAACATGCCTCAAGGGGGAGCTTGTTTCATCATCGCCATTCCGTCGGTGATGTGACACAATAAGCGGTTATGGATGCGAACTACCTCTCTATTGCGACAACTCTATCTGCACGGCAGACCCATGCCGTCGGCGAAGCGCTGGCGGCGTGCTTGCAGCCTGGTGACGTCGTGTTGCTCACCGGTGACCTCGGCGCGGGGAAAACCCAGTTCGTGCAAGGTGTTGCCGAGGGGCTTGGGGCACGCGAGGTGCCTACGAGCCCGACGTTCAACATCGTGCTCTCGTATGTTTCGGGGCGTTTGGAGCTGCATCATTTCGACCTGTACCGCCTCGAGGAGGAAAAACAGCTCGAGGACATCGGCCTGCGCGAATATCTCGAGTCGGGCGGCGTCTGCTTCGTCGAATGGGCCGAGAAGTTCCCTGGGGCGTTCGACGAGTTCTTGTCAGTGGAGATCAAGAAGCAGGGCGAAACGGGCCGTATCGTCTTCGCCCAAGCCCAAGGAGCACGGGCCGAGGAGCTTCTCGATGCTTGGATGCGCCGGCTCGCGAGTTCTCCCGTGCTGCAAGGCGAATCCGATGTCGAGGCTGACGGCGGCATGGACGCTTCTGGCGCAGGCGCTGCCGGCGTCGATGCTGTCGAAATCCCTGACGCTTCTGGCGCAGGCGCCGCTCATGTTGGTCTCGACAGCTCCGGCTCCGATTCCGATGTTGCCAGCCACGATGACGCCGAGACCGCTTTCAGTTTCTCCGTCGCCGGCAACGATGGCGGCCGCGCGTCCGGTGCGGCTCGAGATGCCGACCTCGAATCTGCTCCTCTCGTTTTGGCTTTCGACACGGCGAACGAGGTTGTGGCTATCGGGTTAGGCGCCCTCAATGCGGCCACGCACGGCGTGGACGTGATCGCGACGCGGGAAATCGAGGCGCATAGAGCTTCGAATACCCAGCTTATTCCCCAAATCGAAAGCCTTTTGAACGATAGCGGCGTACGTCGGGATCAGCTGGCGTGCATCTGCGTCGGGCGCGGCCCCGGCTCGTTCACGGGCGTGCGCATCGCCATGGCGACTGCCAAGGGCATTGCGTCGGCGCTCGGGGTGGGGCTCGTGGGCGTTTCATCGCTCGACGCCATTGCGTGGAACGCTTGGGCGAGCGGTGTGAGGGGAGATACGCTTGTCGTGGCCGACGCCATGCGCAAGGAAGTGTATCCCGTCTATTACTCGCTGGAAGTGTCCGGCGCTGTGCGGCTCACGGCCGACCGGGTCGTGAAAGCGGAGCTGTTCGCCGAAGAGGCGGGCCCTGCGGCTAAGCGCACTGTCTTGGGCGACGGGCTCGTCAAGTACGGAGAGCTGTACGCTCCTTTGGGAAGCATTGCCCCTGAGGATTTATGGGGAGTATCCGGCCGCGGGCTGTTGCTGGCCCTCCAGGTTGCATGGCTCTCAGGGGATGTCGACCCCCTTGATGCAGGCAGGCACAATCCCGCGTTTGCGTTGCCCGTGTACACGCGTCTTTCGGATGCGGAGGAGAACGAGCGCATCCGCTTGGCGAAAACCGACGAGAAGAACCTGGTGACAGGCGTACAGGATACTATGGCGACCCACGGCTCCGGAACGTCTGGCCAAGGCGGTGGGCGCGAGACGATGCACGAGCTCTCGCGGCTCGTCGCCCCGGCAGGTCTTGACGGCATCGCCTACCATCCACTCGACGCCGCGCATGCCGACGACGTCGCGCAGCTCGAGGCGACATCGATGGGCAGCGACGCCTGGAGCGCCCATTTGGTGGCAGACGAGCTCAAGCACAAGAACCGCACCTGGTGGGTGGCGGAAAGCGATGGCGCCGTCGTGGGTTATGCGGGCGGCATGGTCGTGGATGGCGATTTGCAGATTCTCAAGATTGCCGTTGCCGACGCCTTCCGTCGGCGGGGTCTGGCAAGCGCCCTTTTGCAGCGCGTTGCAGCAGACGCCCGCAACCTGGGGGCTACCACCTGCTCGCTCGAGGTTCGGGCTTCCAACGAGGGCGCGCAGGCGTTCTACGGGGCGATGGGCTTCGAGCGCGTGGGCGTGCGCCCGCATTACTACTCCGACCGCGAGGATGCCGTCATCATGCAAGGGCCTCTCCCCGGGCAGGGGAGCGATGTCGCGGGTATGCAGTTGAAGCATCTCGATTACGGGTTCGGCGAGGACGATGCTTTCGCAGGCGCAGGGAACGAAGATGGTGTCGTCGATGCAGGCGATGATGCCGCCCTCGATATCGCGGAAACTCCTCGACCGCTGATTCTGGCCATAGAATCCTCCTGCGACGAGACGGCGGCCGCCATCGCGGATGGGGCAGGCGAGCTCCTCGCCGATGTGGTGGCTTCGCAAATCGACTTTCACGCGCGCTTCGGCGGCGGGGTTCCCGAGATAGCGAGCCGGTAGCATATCGAGGCGATTTGCGGCGTCTGCGAGGAGGCCCTGGCCACGGCGACGCGAAGCGCGGATCGTCGCGTTAGCTGGCGCGATCTCGACGCTGTGGCGGTCACGTACGCTCCGGGGTTGGTCGGGGCGCTCGTCGTGGGCGTGGCGTTTGCCAAAGGTGCCGCTTGGGCGCTCGATGTGCCCTTCATCGGCGTAAACCATCTGGAAGGGCATCTGTACGCGAACAAGATCGGTGCACCTGATTTCGAGCCGCCGGCCGTGGTCTCGCTCGTCTCGGGCGGGAACACCATGCTCGTCCATATGCGCGACTGGGGGGATTACGTCACGCTCGGCACGACCATCGACGATGCGGTGGGCGAGGCGTTCGACAAGGTCGCCAAGGCGCTCGGCCTCGGCTATCCCGGCGGCCCGGTGATCTCGCGCTACGCCGCCCAGGGCAATCCCGCCGCCATAGACTTCCCACGAGCTTTGCTGCACTCGCATGACCTGCGGTTCTCGCTTTCAGGCTTGAAAACCGCCGTCGTCAACTACATCAACAAGGAACGTCAGGCGGGGCGGGAGCTCAACTACGCCGATATCGCCGCGAGCTTCCAGCAGGCCGTCGTGGATGTTCAGGTTGCCAAGGCGAAAGATGCCTTGAAGCAGACGGGCGTGCGCACCTTCTGCCTCGGCGGCGGCGTTGCGGCGAACCCCGTTTTGCGGGCGGCCTACGTCGAGCTCTGCAATCGCATGGGCGTTCGCCTGGTCATGCCCCCGCTTTCAAGTTGCGGAGACAATGCGGGCATGATCGCCCTCGTGGCGCTCGACCGTTATGCCCAAGGCAAGTTCTTCGACCTTTCGGCAGACGCGTACGCCCACGCCGACCTCGACGTTGCCTACTAGTTCTTTCGGGGAATCCCCGGAGTTCTTGCCATGCGATGAAGCGCTTGCTGGCGAATGGCTGTTTGCGCAGGGCGATGTTACTTGTGCGCCACGTGGACGGCTGCGATTCCGCCCGTGTAGTTCTTCCACGTGATGTCGTGGAACCCAGCTTCCTCCATGAGCTTCGCAAGACCGCGTTGGTCGGGAAATGCCCTGATCGAGCTGGCAAGGTACACGAATCCCGATTTGTCTCCCGTGATGAGCCCGCCCCAGAAGGGGATCAGGTGCTTCAAGTAGAACATATAGAGCGCCCTCCATACGGGATTCGGAGGTGTCGAGAACTCCAGGCACACGAGGGCGCCACCCGGCTTCAGCACGCGGTACATCTCCGAGAGGGCGCGTGGCCGGTCGGGCATGTTGCGGATGCCGTAAGCCATGGTGATGATGTCGTAGCTCTCGTCGGCGTAGGGGATGTTCTGGGCGTCGACCACGTCGAAGTCAATCGGGACGTCGCCGAAATCGCCATGCGCCCAGTGCATGCGCGCCACCTCGAGCATTTCAGGCACGAGGTCGGTGCACTGGATATGGCGGGGGCGGGGGAAGCGCGCGACCCAGCGTGAGACATCGCCCGTGCCGCCCGCAATGTCGAGTACGTCATGGATGGGCTGGATGGGCGCCTGCCGCATCATCCCATCGAGCCACCGGCGGTACGCGCCGAAGCTCGACACCGCGTTGAAGAGCTCGTACTTGCGCGCAATCTGCGAAAACACGGACTTCACGCGTTCGGTGGAAAGCTCTGCCGGCGCCTCGCAGCCGGTTGCGGTGTCGATGGTATGGGTTGCGTTCTTTTCAGTCATGCGCTCAGTATAACCCGACATGTGCCCGGGTCTTGTGTCAGGTTCTCGTTTCTAGCGGGTCGTCCGCCCGTAGGGGTTCGCCTACGGCCCTCCGGCGGTAATCTCTCGCCTCGCACGCCATCCCGCTGCCCGCCTTCGGAAGCGGCTCACCCCTTCGGGCGTACGGCTTGGCAGAGGAGCTTTGTAGTTTTTTGGCAGGTCAGCCCGCCCGGCCCGCACTCGGCCTACAGGCCTCTCTGACAGGCCGCCCGCCCGAGGGGTTCGCCTACGGCCCTCCGGCGGCAATGATTCTACGAGGTTATGCGTTCCTGACTGCGCTCCGCGCATTCGGGAAATAGTTCTGGAAGCATGCACGGGGGCAAGCTGAAGCTTGCCCGTCCTCGCTGAGAATAGCCCACAGGGCTGCTCTCCGGGCGCCCGGACCCTTCGGAAGCGGCTCACCCCTCCGGGCGTACGGCTTGGCAGAGGAGCTTTGTAGTTTTTTGGCAGGTCAGCCAGCCCGGCCCGCACTCGGCCTACAGGCCTCTCTGTCAGGTCGCCCGCACGAAGGGGTTCGCCTACGGCCCTCCGGCGGTAATCTCTCGCCTCGCACGCCATCCCGCTGCCCGCCTTCGGAAGCGGCTCACCCCTTCGGCGGACGGCCGCATGGCCGCACAAGGTAGATGCCCCCGTCAAGCCTTCCGCGCTCTCAACGGGTCCGCCCGCCCGGCCCGCACGGCCTTTTTCGCACAGTTCCCCGCATTTGCCGCACATAGGAAAACTCGTGCAGCGATATGCCGGAAACGAGCGTTTTTCGACCTGCACGGCACGCGGTTTTCCGTTCATTTCCCCCGTTTCGCTGCAGTTCGTCGTACATTTCCCCCATATCCTTGCATGAAATTTCTTGGGTGCAGGGATGATGGGGAAATGCACGAGAAGGGCCTGACGCCAACGATCGCGCGCGCTTCCGCCGTTTTCCTGCAGGCAGCCGTGCACTTCGCCCGATTCCTTGCGGCAGGACGCACCCCCCGCCGTGCACTTCCCCATTTTTCCTGCAGCGCGTCGAGGCCGCGCCGTGCACTTCTGGGCTTTTCTTGCAGGCCGCCGAACCCGATCCGTGCACTTCCCCTATTTTCCTGCAGCCAGCCACACTTGCGCCGTGCGCTTCCCCCGGTTCCTTGCAGCTGGCCGCATCCTTGTCGTGCACTTCGCGGGAATCCTTGCAGCCCCCCTAATCCGCGCCGTGCACTTCCCTGCTTTTCCTGCAGCCAGGCGTGCACTTCGCCCGATTCCTTGCAGGGGCACAATTTCGTGCAAGGAAATCGGGGAAGTGCACGTCGAAAGGCCCGCCGGACGCCCGTTTCGCCGTGCACTTCAGCTATATCCTTGCAGGCAGCCGTGCACTTCGCCTGTTTCCTTGCACGAGTTCGCGGCAATGCAAGGATTCGGGGGAAATGCACGACAGGATGCAAGGATTCGGGGGAAGTGCACGTCCCTGTGCAGGAATACGGGGGAAGTGCACGTCCCCGTGCAGGAAGAAGGGCGAAGTGCATGGCATCGTGCGGGAATCGAGGGGAAGTGCACGGCTGCCCGGCCGCCGCCAGCTCGTGCTCTCGCGCATTCTCCCAAAACTCTGCAAACCGATGCAAGGCCCGAACCCATATCGGGCCGTCCGCCCGGCTCGCCTGGCAGAGGGGCCTGCGGGCAGCATGCGGGCCGTCCGCCCGGCCCGCCTGGCGGAGGGGCCTGCGGGCAGAATGCGGGCCGGGTGGACAGATCCAGCGTAAAGCCTGAGCTTGTCCGCATGGGTGGTGTCTATCTTCAGCTGGATACCATATGAACTTTCAGGCAAACATCTTTTCTGATGCTAAGATTATCGGACGTACGCAAACACGCCTGAAGCCTGTTCTGTGCATGGGTGGATGGTAGCCGAAACATGGAGAGCGAAATGGCTAAAAAGCAGCAGAAGTCAAAGCAGAAGCTTACGGCGAAGCAGAAGGAAGAGCGCATCAAGGTCGCTGAGGAACGCGCGAAACGCGAAGCTGCGGCAAAGGCGCGCAAAGAACGCACTAAGCGAATCTTCACGATCGTCGTCTGTGTCATTCTGGTGCTTGCTTTGGGCATTCCCACCATCGGCCTGGCCGTGCTCGGCGGTGGCGGCGCGTAAGCCGTAAAGGAGCACGACTTTGTTTGGCATAGGCGGCTTCGAGCTGTTCATAATCTTGATCTTCGGCTTCCTCATCTTCGGGCCCGAAAAGCTTCCGGAAATCGCGAAGACGGTGGGGAAGGGCATAGCGCACTTCCGTCAAGCTCAAAACGAGATGAATGAAGTCATCAAGTCCACGGACATCTACGACCCCAATTCCGACGAACCCTTCAAGGATCCGATGGAAGCCCTCGACAAGTTGGCGAAACATCAGGAGGAGAAGAAGAGGAGTCAGCAGAGCGCGTCGAATCAGAAGAACGCCTCTACGGCGAAGACCGCTGGCGAAAAGTCCACTGCGGATGGGGCAGATGAACCGTCTGACGCCGCCCCGGCTCGCCAGGAGAGCTTCACCGAGCGCAAGGCCCGCTATGAACGCGAACGCGCTGCCCGCAAGGCCGCGGAGCAGAAAGCCGCAGAGGAGAAAGCTGCCGAAGAGGCTGCCGCGAAGACCACGAAACCAGAAAACGGCGAAGGGGCTGTCGAGCAAAAGGCCGCCGGAGAATCCACTGGCAAAGCATCGGTGAAATCCGAGCCTTCCGCGGCAGAGCCTTCTTGCGAACCCGCTAAGGAGGCGCCAGCCGTCAAGGAAGCGCCGGCGGCGGACGAGCCATCGGCGCCAGCTGGGGAAGGTGGTGAGTGATGGCCATCGGACCTGCGCGAATGCCTTTGATGGAGCATCTCGGCGAGCTTCGCATGCGTCTCGTGCGCATCGTGGTCGTCCTCATCGTCGGCTGCTGCATCTTCTACCTGGCCGCGGGTACGGTCGGGCAATTCCTGCTGTTGCCCATCGCGGAGTTTCTGCCGCAGGGCGACAATGGCACCGTCGACCTCCAGTTCATCAATGCGCTAGATCCCTTTACCGTCAAGTTCAAGATAGCGTTCTGGATGTCGGTCGTCGCGACGTCCCCGATCATCCTCTGGCAGGTCCTGGCGTTCTTCCTTCCGGCCCTGAAGCCCAGCGAGCGCAAGTGGTTCATACCGACGTTCGCCGCCGCGGTCGCGCTGTTCATCATCGGGACGGTTTTCTGCTATCTCATCATCTTGCATCCGGCGTTCCAATGGCTGACCAGCCAAGTTGCAGGTCTTGGAACGGTCTTGCCCAACGCGGCGAACTACATCGACGTCATCATCAAGTTCGAAATCGGCTTCGGCATCGCCTTCGAGATCCCGATTGTCATCTTCTACCTGGTCATCTTCCAGATTGTTCCGTACAAGAAACTGCGCTCCAGCTGGCGGTTCGTCTATGTCGGGCTCATGGTGTTCTCGGCCATGGTCACGCCCGATGCGAACCCGATTACCATGCTGCTCATGTTTGCGGCGCTTCTGGGCCTGTACGAGCTGTCGCTGCTGATCGCGCGCATAGTGTTGGCCAAGCGTATCAAGAAGCAGCAGGAAGAGGGGACGTACCTCGGCGATGACGACGAGGATGAAGGGGATAAAGCCCTCGAGAAGGGCGGCTTTCCGAAAAAGGATGCGAAAGGCTAGCGAGCGTGCATGAGATGGGCATAATCGCCGGCGTTCTCGATGCGGTGAACGCTTCGGCAGCCGATGCGGGCGCGTTGCGCGTGCTGGCCGTCAACCTCAGGGTCGGCCGCATGACGGAAGCGATTCCCGATGCCCTGACCTTCGCGTTCGAGGCGCTTTCCGAAGGCACGATTTCGGAAGGAGCCGAGCTCGTCCTGGAAATCGTTGAGCCGACGAGCTTCTGCCTCGAATGCGGAAGCGAGTTCAGCCACGATCGATTCCACCGCATTTGCCCTAACTGCGGCAGTTACGAGACGACGCTCCTGTCGGGGCGCGAGTTGGAGATTGCCTCAATCGAGGTTGACCTGCCCGACGAGGAGTAATCATGCGGGGCTGGCCGCGTTTGCCCGTTCCCACGTTTTGCGAGGAGTGACAACATGCGCATCGATATGCACAAACCGATTCTCGAGAAGAACGACGCCATTGCCGCCGAGCTGAGGCGGCGTTTCGCCGAGGACCATGTGTACGTTGTCGACCTTCTGGCGAGCCCCGGGTCGGGTAAGACGTCCACCATTTTGGCGACCATCGATGCGCTGCGCGATGAGTTCAACATAGCCGTCATCGAGGGCGACATAGCGAGCTCGGTCGATGCCGAGAAGATAAAGGCCCAGGGTATTCCCGCCGTGCAGATCAACACAGGTGGGGCCTGCCATCTCGAGAGCGCAATGCTCAAGCGCGCCATCGACGTGCTCGACCTGGAGCGCCTCGACTTGATCATCGTCGAGAACGTGGGCAACCTCGTGTGCCCGACCGATTTCGACTTGGGAGAGAATTCCAAGGTGATGATCCTCTCGGTACCCGAGGGCGATGACAAGCCGCTCAAATATCCGGGTGTTTTTCAAGTGTCAGATGCGGTAATATTAAACAAAATCGATACCATGCCCGTTTTCGACTTCGATAGGGATGCGTTCTGCGCTGCGGTGAGAGACCTCAACCCCAAGGCGCCGATATTCCCCATTGCAGCCACGAAGGGCGATGGCGTCGAGGAGTGGGCCAGTTGGCTCGCAGAAAGAGTGCACTCAGTTTAAACGTAGAATGGAAGCAGCAAATGAGGGCATGGAGTACTGTAGCATGGAGTACTGTAGATATTGGTGTTAAGGTTTCAAGCAGAATACTAGCGGCTCTCGTTACAGCCTGTTTTTTCTGCGCGCTATTTCCCCTGGTGTCATACGCTGATGAGCTTACGGCTGTCCGTGAGCAGATAAACGCCAAAGTTGGGGAGCTCGATGACCTTAATTCAGAGGTTAAGGCCGCAAAGCAGAGCGTGAAGGACCTCGACGTCAAGATTCAAAAGACGCTTGACGAGATCGATGCAAAGCAGGAGGAGCATGCTCGCCTGCAGAGCAGCATGGCCAATATGACCGTCGAGCTGTACAAGGATTCTGCGGACTTCGATCCAGTCCTCGTGCTCGAGAGCAGCGAGTCGCTTCAGCAACTCATGCGCCATCTCGATATGAACGAGAAGGTGCTCGATGCGTATTCCGATGTCATAAAGCAGGTGCAGGAAGCCCGCGATGAGCTTAACCTCAAATACAAAGAGGTTTCCGACAAGAAGGACGAGCAGCAGGCCTGCGTAAAGAGCCTGCAAAAAAAGGCCAAGAAGCTCGATGACGCCATAGTTGGCCTACGCAAGCAAGAGAAAGCCCTTTCGATTAAAGAGCAGGCGCAGCTCGCACAGGCGGCTGCCGAGGCGCACGAGGTTGCCCAGACGTTCGAAACTGGGACGATGGGCAATGACAAGTTGGAATGGAAAACTGGCCTGACCACTGCCTATGGTGGCTCCTCCGATAAGGTTACGCCAAAAGACGAGCCTACGGCGACGGGAACGATGTGCGACGATTGGTCTATCGGCGTCGCCGTGCCCCTGAAATGGGGGCCCGAGAAATACTATGGGCGCTACGTGGAAATCTCGTACGAAGACCAATCGGTCATCGCCCCGGTTGTGGACTGCGGTTACATGGGCAACGGGTACGTGTCGTTCGACCTGCAGCCCGGCGTCTTCAAGGCCTTCGGGTGCTCGGACTGCGACGAATGGGGCGTCCGCGAAGTGCGTTACCGCTTCATAACCTGATAGAACATTGCATAGGGTCCTGTTAAGCCTGCCCGCCCGAAGGGGTGAGCCGCTTCCAGAGGCGGGCAGCGACGCGGCGTGCGAGTAAAATCATTACCGCCGGAGGGCTGTAGGCGAATCCCCTTCGGGCGGGCAGGCTTTCCTAAAACGCTGTTGGCGAGTTCTCTTGTGCGGGCGAACCGGTCTCGCGCGACGTTGATTGTAACCAAGTCGATGCTTAGAAGCCCGATTCCTTACGCTATCATATACGGTCGTTATGGGCGAAACAGTAGCGAAATACCTCGTTGGCATCGACGTGGGGTCCACGACCGTCAAGGCTTGCGCCATCGACGCGAATACCCATGAAATCACATCGGCCACGTACATGCGCCACCATGCCCATCAGCTGCAAACGGCGGCAGGAGTGCTCCAGGCCCTCGCGTCCGACTTGGGCGATGCGCCCATACGCATTGCGGTGACCGGCTCCGGGGGCAAGGAGCTCGCCGACGCGCTCGGCGTGCCCTACGTTCAAGAGGTAATTGCCAACTCCATCGCGGTGGCGATGCATTACCCGGAAGCGCGTGTGGCCATCGAGCTCGGCGGCCAAGATGCGAAAATGATCTTCTTCGAGCCCGGTTTCGAAGAGGGCACGCTCAAAGTTGCCGACATGCGCATGAACGGAAGCTGCGCTGGCGGCACGGGCGCGTTCCTCGATGAGATCGCCTCGTTGTTGAAGCTCCCGGTCGAGGAACTCGACGATTACGCCTCGGCGGGGACTACGCTCTACAGCATTTCAGGCCGCTGCGGCGTGTTCGCGAAAACCGACATCCAACCGCTTATCAACCAGGGCGCCGCCAAAGAGGACATCGCCCTGTCGACGTTTCATGCTGTAGCCAAGCAGACGCTCGGCGGCCTGGCCCAGGGCTTGGACATCATTCCGCCGGTCATTTTCGAGGGCGGCCCGTTGACGTTCAACCCGAAGCTCGTCGAGGTGTTCAAGGAGCGCCTGCAAATCGAGGGCGACGACGTGATCGTCCCCGAACAGCCCGAAATCATCGTGGCCCGCGGTGCCGCATTGGCGCTCCAGAAGATGTTCGAATCCGAAGAGGCCGTGACGACGACGTTGTCAGAGGCCGCCCAGCAGGTGGACGACCAAGCGCACGTCCTGCGCACGCGGCCGAGTTCTGGAAAGCCCTTCTTCGAAACCGAAGAGGAGTGCGCGGAGTTCCGGGCGCGCCATGCGCAAAGCGCGGACCCGGTGGGCCCGGCAGCATACAAACGCGGCGATATCGTGCAGGTGTATTTGGGCATCGACTCGGGTTCCACGACGACGAAGTTCGCGGTGATAGACGAAGAGGGCACGCTCGTCGACTCGTTCTACGCCAATAACGAGGGAGAGCCGCTCGACGTCGCCAAGCATGCGCTCTGCGAGCTTGCCCGCCGTTGGGCGGATGCCGGCGTGATGCTCGACATTCTGGGATGCGCCACCACCGGCTACGGCGAGTTGCTGTTCGCCAAGGCCTTCCATGCGGATTGCCATGTGGTCGAGACCGTCGCGCACGCTCTGGCGGCCGCCCGTTACGTCGACGATGCGACGTTCATCCTCGATATCGGCGGCCAGGACATGAAGGCCATCTGGATCGACGACGGCATCGTGACAGACATCCTCGTGAACGAGGCTTGCTCGTCGGGATGCGGGTCGTTCCTGGAAAACTTCGCGCGTACGCTGGGCTTCGGCACGCGGCAAATCGCCGATGCGGCCTTCAGGTCCAAGAATCCGGCCGAGCTCGGAAGCCGCTGCACGGTGTTCATGACCTCGTCGGTCGTCACCGAGCAGAAGAACGGCAAGTCGCCTGACGACATCATGGCCGGTTTGTGCCGCTCGATCATCAAGAACGTGTTCACGAAGGTCATCCGCGTCTCGAACCTGTCGAGCCTGGGCGAGCGAATCGTCGTCCAGGGCGGCACGTTCGCAAACGACGCCGTGCTCGCGGCCTTCGAGGAGTACGTCGGCCACGAGGTGACGCGCGCCCCGTACCCCGGCCTCATGGGGGCGATCGGCGCGGCCCTGTTCGCACAACGCAACGCCTCCCAACAGGTGACGGCGGGCGAGGGGCGCCTGCGCTCGACGTTCATCGGCCTCGATGGCGTGCGGGACCTCACCTACGAGCAGTCCTCGAACGTAACCTGCCCGTTCTGCACGAACAACTGCGCACGCTCCATCGTGACCTTCTCCGATGGCTCGACTTGGGTCACCGGGAACCGCTGCGAGCGCGGCGAGATCGTGGGAGATCCGCACGACGCGGAGGTGCGCGAGAAGGTCGCCGCCGTGCGCAAGCGCAAGCAGGAGATTCCGAATCTGTTCAATGTGCGCCAAAAGCTCCTGTTCAACGACTATGCCGCCCCGAAACTGTGCGAGCCGCGCAACATCACGATAGGCTTGCCGCGCGTCCTGGCGTTCTGGGACACGATGCCGTTCTGGACGACGTTCTGGCGCGCCCTCGGCTTCAACGTGAAGATATCGAGGCCCTCGACGCGCTCGATGTACGAGGCGGGCCTTCCCGCCGTCGCGTCGGACACCATCTGCTTCCCCGCAAAGCTCGTGCACGGGCATGTGCGCGATTTGGAACGTGCGCGCGTAGACCGCATCTTCCTGCCGTCCATCACGACGATTCCCTCGGAGAACACCGAGAAGACGAGCGAGTCCATGTGCGCGGTGGTGAAGGGTTACGCAATCGTCATGCGCAATTCCGACAACCCCGCGCAACGCGGCGACGTCGCGTTCGACGCCCCGTTGTTCCACTGGTACTCGGACGACGATCGCGAACGCCAGCTGGGGGAGTGGATGAAGGAGACGTTCGACATAGGCGTCGGCCTCGTCCGCCAGGCGATAGCGGCGGCGGATGCGGCGATGGAGTCGTTCCGATCCGAGCTCGTGTCTGCGGGAACGCAGGTCATCGAGCAGGCCCGACGCGATGGGACGTACGCCGTCATCCTGGCGTCACGCCCGTACCACAACGATCCGCTTGTTAACCACGACCTGCCCGACATGTTCATCGAGCAGGGCATTCCCGTTCTCGTTCCCGACGCGGTGCCCGGCATCGAGTCGGTGGACCTGTCGAAGAGCCGTCTCGACATCGTCAACAACTACCACGCGCGCATGCTCGCGTGCGCCATCATAGCCGCCGAGGACCCGAACCTGGAATACGCTCAGGTCGTCAGCTTCGGATGCGGGCACGATGCCTATTTGTCCGACGAGATCGTGCGCCTGACGCATTCGATAACGAACAAATCGCCCCTCATCTTGAAGGTGGACGAATCCGACGTGCCAGGCCCCCTGCGCATTCGCATCCGCTCGTTCGTCCAGACGATCAACATCAAGCGCGAGGAGCATACAAGCGCTCCGTTGCGCAAGCTCCAAGATCCGTACGACGTGAAGTTCACGCGCGCGGATCGTCGGGAGCGCGTCGTCCTCGTGCCGAACACCTCGCATGCATTCGGTCGGCTCATGGCCGCCGTGTTCTCGAAACAGGGAATTCGGGCCGTCCCCATTCCCATCGGCCGCGATGAGGCGATACGCCTCGGCAAGCAGTACGTGCACAACGACATCTGCTTCCCTGCCCAGATAACGATCGGCGAATGCCTCGCCGAGCTCGAGTCGGGCAAGTACGAGGGCCTGGATGTGGCGGTTGCCACGGGCAAGTACATCGGAGATTGCCGCCTGACCCATTACGGGGCGCTCCTGCGCAAGGCGTTGGATGATGCCGGCTATGCGCACGTGCCCATCGTCACGAACGACGACGCGGACTACCACAACCTGCATCCCGGCTTCAAGATGTCGGTCGCATCTGCCGCGCGTGTGGCCATGGGGCTTCCCATGATCGACGCGCTCGAGGAGCTGCTGCGCAAGATTCGCCCGTACGAGCTGGTGCCCGGCAGTGCCGACGAAGCGTTCGAGCGCGCTATGGACGAGGTCATAAGCGGGTTCGAGCAACATGGCTCGTCCGGTGCCCAGCGTGGGTTCAAGCGCGCCATCGCCATCATGAAGCAGGTGAAGTACGACCGCAGCGAGCTGAGGCCCCGCGTTCTCATCGTCGGCGAATACCTGCTCAACTTCCATCCGGGCGCCAACCACGACGTCGAGGCGTACTTGGAGGCGAACGGCTTCGAGATCGTCGAGGCGAAGATGACCGACGTCATCCGCAAGACGTATTTCTACAAGGGCGCGCAGATCCGTGAGTACGACGTGAAGAAACCGTTGTCAGAAGCCGTTTGGTACACGACGGCCAATGCGCTGTTCGAGCATGCTCACAACGTGTGCGACCGTATCGCGAGCGCCCATCCGCTGTACGAACCGGCTTGCCGGATGCCCGACCTCGTCGTGGATTCCGATCCCATCATCCACCACACGTTCGACGCGGGCGAGGGCGTGCTCATCCCGGGCGAGATCATCCATCATGCTAATCACGGCTGCGAGGCTTTCCTGATACTGCAGCCGTTCGGCTGCCTGCCCAACCACATCGTCGGGCGCGGCATCGTGAAGCGCCTGCGCGAGCTGTATCCCGCTGCGCAGATCCTGTCGCTGGACTACGATCCCGATGTCAGCTTCGCGAACGTCGAGAACCGCCTGCAGATGCTCGTCATGAACGTCCGCGAGTCGAAGGAGGCGCAGGCGCGCGACATCGACATCGAGGAGGTCTCCCAAGCCGTCGATTCCGTTGCCGAGCAAGCAGGTGACCTCGCCGAAAGCGTGCTGCGCTCTTCCAACGACCTGGAAAAGCCCGATCAGATCACGCTCGAACATATCGAGTTCGTGGCGAAGGCCATGCGTGAAGTACTCGAACGCGAGGACCTGTTGGCCGCGCGTGCCAAGGATGCCCTCGTGTCGGCGAGGAAAGCTGCCCAGCAGGGTGCGAGCGATGCGGCGGAGGTCGTGATCGCGCGTGCGCTGGCCGCCTCCGAGCTCGCGCGCGAGATGCGCACGCGCACGCGCACGTCGCTGAACGCGCTCGGCGAGGCGGCGGAGGTCCTCTCGGAATCCGGTGACAAAGCCCTGGAGCATGTGCAGTACGAAGTTGCCGCCCGCATCGAGGAAGGACGCGCTTTCGCCGCGCGCGTGAGCGCACAGGCGCGGGAATTCATTGAACGGCCGCGCTAACAGTTGATGATGGGAAAACCTTCGAATCAGATGACTTTCCGTTAGGGCTTCATAAGGGTCGCCTTGTAGCCTATGCCGCGAACCGTATCGATCTTGAAGCTCGTGCTGGACTCGAACCGCTCCCTCAAGCGCTTGACGTGAACGTCCACGGTGCGCTCGTTCGATTTGACATGGATGCCCCAGACGTCGTCCATGATTTCCTGACGCGTGAATATCCGGCCAGGCGAAGAGCACAGTTTGAACAAAACCTTGAATTCCTTGGGCGGGAGGAACACGCATGACGAGCCATCCGTAACCGTGAGCGTGCTGTGGTCGAGGACGGCATTACCCATGATTACGCGTTGTTTCGAGACCGTGTGCGCGCGTCTGAGTAGGGCGGAAATCCTCAGAACAAGCTCGTTGAGGTCTATGGGCTTCGTCATGAAATCATCGGCGCCCGCGCCGAATGCACGCTGCTTCGCACGGTATGCATCTGAGGAGCTGAGCACGATGACGGGTATGTCGTTCCCGCTTGCCCGGATGAACTCGACGGGTGTGATCACATCGATCGCCGGCTCCTCGTAGTCGCAGAGGATCACGTCGATGTGCTGTTTCTCGAGCGCCTCTTCGATAGCGCCCGCGTTTGCGGGGATGCAGATCGTTGCATAGCCCTGACCTTCAAGGAAGACTTTGTAGGGCGTGCTTTGCCTCACGCCTTCTTCGATGATGAGAACGTTGAACATCCAAGATCCTCGGTTAAAGACGAGTAAAAAATAATTAAATTGAAATCACGTGCAATTTAGCAACCAAATATGAACTGGTGATGAATGATTTGCGTTATGCCGTTCACAATTAATTATTCAATTCTACTTATCATTCAGAAGAATGGCATCACGGGGTCTCTGGGGTGCCGAAGCGGTCTCAGGCTAGCGGGCTGGTTTGCGTGTGAACTGGTCTAATAGGGGCGTTAACCCGACACCGCTTAGTGTAAGCAGAGCGAAAGGGGGGCTCGACACTCAAGCGCATATCTAGAGATCTACGTGGGCTTCAAAACTATTCGTCTGGAAAAGGAGGGTTTGATGAATGGTAAAGAGTTTACCGTCTCTGAGGTAATCGACTCATTCGGTATCAACGGCCATACCTGGCTCATGTTCGTCCTTCTGGGCCTGGCCAACATCTTCGACGGTTATGACTTCATGATCGTCAACTCCACCAACACCTACCTCGCACCGTCCTTCGGTCTGCAGACCGCCGCTCAGGTCGGCTCTCTGACCACGTGGGGCCTGCTGGGCATGGTG
>JAFRGA010000015.1 GCA_017434045.1 Eggerthellaceae bacterium | reverse complement strand
GTGAATAAGTAGCAAGATTCGAAGAGATGAGGAAATAGAAAAAGACAATCGTATCAGCTGGCGTATTGGCGATTATCGTTTGGCTGAGATTGGCGATTATCTCTCGACTTGGGTGTGGCTACTTTAACCCGACTCTAACAAGGCTAAATAACAGCGCAAATTTGCCAATCCGCGTGACTATCGATGCTATAGTAGTAGAGTAAAACGCGGAAATCTGCCGAAATGAACCAGGCGTTTACGGGGTGGGCTATGCGCATGTTGCTGGACAGAACAAGAGACGCAAATTTGCGGCTCGAGTTCGATTTGCGCACAAACGCCCTGCTCCAACTCTTCAAGCATTCCAACAAGAACACACGCCACGGCTTCGCCAAGCCAAAGCGTTCGTCTGCTAGTTTCAGCAATTCACTGCTCACTCGGTATGCCTCGAGTGGGCTTTCTTTTTCAGAGGAATTGCCCGCTGCATTGTGCAGTTCGATTTTACGAGTTAGCGAGGTTCCGTTATGAGTTCAATAATGGGTCCACAGCAGAATGAAACGCACAACAACAAAACTCCCAAGCTTGTTGAATTACGCGATCGTCAGCACCGCCGCAACCGCGCGGTTGCGGCGCTTGGCGTAATAGTCGTTATCGCCACTGCGATGACGCTGATGGTGCCGGCTATCTCGATGACCCGGACCAATCTCGTTGCCGGCACGTTGGGGCACGAGCATACCGACGCCTGTTACGAGAAGGTTCTCGTGTGCGACCAGGAAGGGGTCGAGGGCCACGAGCACACCGTCGCCTGCTACGAGAACAAGCTCACGTGCGGTATGGAAGAGTATACCGATCCCAATGCCAACGCTGACGCCAAGGGCGAAAGCGGAGAAGCCGGCAGCAAGCAGTCGGGAGACGCATCTGACAAGAGCGCCAGTGGCGAAGCGGCAAGCGATGCAGCCGACTCCAAGGCTAATTCCAAAGATTCCTCTGTGGTTGCCGGCAACGTCGACGACCAAGGCCTCGATTCTGACTCACCCGCCCAATCGTTTGAAGCCAGCCTCAAGGACAAAGAAGATAACACCATCCTAACCGTTTCCGTCGACGCACCTGAGGGCGCTTTGCCCGCCAATTCGTCCATGACAATCAACAAGATCGACGCCGACAAACTTGCCGACAAGGTGGATGCTGCGCTTTCTTACGACCCTGAGCTCAAGGATAAGGCGCAGGCGAAGCGGACGCTTGCGGTTAACGTTACTTTCGCTGACGCAGACGGCAACGAGATAGAGCCCGCTGCTCCCGTTAAGGCGAAGATGAGCTCGATTTATGTGAAGGAACACTCCGCCAGCGCTTTCATCGACGTAGCTGCTGCCACCAACGCCCCCGAAGATCTCGTGGTTGTGCATGTGCTTGACGCCAAGAAGGCCCGCATGGCCAACAAGCTTGACGAGAAGGGTGATCCGAAGAAGGCCGAGATCGTCGACAACGTGGTTCTTGCAAATTGGGATGACGATAACGATACGAAGGGCTCTGAGGACGCGCTCAAGCTCAACGTGGAGGAAGCAGGCCCGTACGCAATTGTCGAGCTGGCGGCTCTTGAGCCCGGCACCATCGATGAGTCTGCGACCGACGACGCTGAAGAGGAAGCGCCTGTCGCTTCGAGCAACTATCCTGCCCAGCAGTTCGACGAGAACCTCGTCGGCGCCGATGGCAACGTGACGCTGAACGTCAAGGTCGACGCCCCCGAAGGCGCGCTGCCCGAAAACGCCAAGATGCAGCTCACGCCTGTGACCAAAGAAAGCGTTCTCGATGCCGTGAAGGATGCAGCTGCTGCCGAGACCGACATCGATGCCAAGCGTGCAGAGGCCATTGCTGTCGACATCACATTCTTCGACGCTGATGGCAAGATGGTCGAGCCACTGGCTGACGTCCATGTGAAAATGACTGCTCCAGCAATTGCGCAGGAAACCAGCAAAAACGCCAACGTCAACGAAGCCGTCGACGGCAGCGGCGAGAGCGACAAGGGGAACAAGACTGCCAACAACAAGACCGACAACACATCGGCTGCCCCCACCGACCTTGCGGTCGTGCATGTGGTCGACGCGGAAACAACCGAAGTTGTGGAAACTACCGACCTCGACGTTGCCTCCGCTGCTGCCGAGTTCGACTCGGCCGACTTCAGCGTCTACGCGCTGGTGTACACCGTTGACTTCCACTGGGAGGTCGACGGCAAGACTTACGAGTTCAGCATCCCCGGTGGCGGCTACGTCACCTTGCAGCAGCTCGTGGAGGTGCTGGGTATAGCCAACGGCGAGGCGGCGGATAAGCCCGCGCCTGAAGCCGGCGAAAACGATACCACCGGCGCTGGTGAAGGAGCCGGCGAAAGCGGTGTTGCTGGTGAAGGAACCGGCGAAAAAGCCGATGCAAGCGATGCAGACGCTGTCGCCGCTGATGTCGGAGAAGGGGCCGCCGCCAACGACGGCGGTGCTGCCCAGAAGGCGACCAGCCTCAACAATGTGAAGGCAAGCGAAGCGACGAAGGCATTCGTGGCCGACGTGGCAAGCGCAGAATTCAGCAATCAGGAATTGGCATGGGTCGGCAAGGCCGAGAACGAAGCCACAATCGGCGCCTTGAAGGAAACGAACAAGCTGGATTGCCAGTACAGCGCCGAGCTGACGGAAGACCAGATCGCCGAGATCAACGCACAGACGGTGGAGGCTGGCGACTGGGCCCTCATCAGCCTGAAGCCGTTTAAAAGCGAGGAGAGCCTGGTTGTCACGTTGAAGACCGGTGAAGTGTTCACGATTAAGGTAACGGATGCGCAGATAAAGAAGACGGTAATCAGCAAGAGCGGTGAGACCTGGGAGATCACTGTGACCTACGGGCCTGATGCGCAGATACCGGATGGGGCAGAACTGAGAGTGAAAGAGATACAAGACGAGGATGAAGAGTACGCAAAACTGCAGGAAAGTATTGCAGAGAACCTGGAGCAGAAAAACGAGATTCCTCCGCAACCGATGCTTTTTGACATCTCGATATGGGCTAATGATCAGGAAATTGAACCGGCTAAAGGCAGTGAAGTAAAAGTTGAGATAAAGCTGGTAAAAGACTCTGTTAAAGGAATGTTTACTGATGACGAATCACCGCTAATCATCAATGGTGCTCCTATTACGGAAAACGAGGCTGATCTCATTCAAACTATGCAGGTGATCCACCAGCTGGATGAAGGCGGGGTGGAGGTCATGGAGACAACAGACTCGATTTCAGAGGGGGAAGTACGCTCTACTTTTATGACGGATTCCTTTTCGAACTGGCTTCTGTATCTTGATGAAGAGTTTGAGAATAACGAAATCACAGTTTATGTGGGTGACTCTATCACACTCCGCCCGTATGGTGAATGGTATTGGAAAAAGAATGATCAACCCGAACCACTGAGCACCTGGGATTGGAGGTTCCCTGGGACAGAATATACTGTTACGCAGGGAACTCAAACGGTTTCAACCGATTATCAGGGGCATACGGAAACTTACAGTGGAATAACACGAGCAGTGACAAATAATGGAAAGTATACCTTTACCGGAACCGCCAGATACGATCGGGAATTGAAAGAATACTATTGGTTCTATAATGCAACACTAGATCAGGTCGGTGAGCTGTATCTTCATATTGGGACTGAAAGTAGCGATGTTAAAACGATCAAGGTAAATGTCGTTCCGAAGCCGGCAGATGATGATGGAAAGCCTGGGACAGTTCAGGGACTCTCAAATATCAAGGTCAATTTATTCGATTATGATAATAGTCGGATATTGGATGCAGGTCCAAGTCGATCGTGGAATTATTGGGGAAACCATTGGGACTATAACTATAATGATTTGAACCACAACCTTTCAAGCGGCCCCTATGATAATACAGTTAATAATGGCCACAGTCTTAAATTCCTGAGCTCCGGTTCGGGAGGTTCCAATGGATTAAATGGTTATACGAACCAGTATTCTCATCAGGGACTTGTCCAGGACACGTTGCCGACAACCGGGAATAATGCTGGTTTCCCATCGCTGACAAGTAACTATGGTGGGGATAGCTTAAAGTACTTGTTTGATACAAGTGACACCTCTTGGGGAAATGATGATGCTGTGATTGCCTACCCGGATGTAGAGGGTTTATTCCAGCTGGATGATGAGGGTTACTACTATTATAACAGTAATATGAACTATGCTTATTATGATCCTTCCAATGGGAATAAGCAGGTTACTTTGTATGAGCATACTTATACGCAGAACACTTCGGGATCTGGTGTAAATGCTAAGCCGATAGGGTTTTTCCCGTTCCATGATTATGATTCCGGGGATGATCTATATGTAAATCAGAACACTGATTTAAATCATCACTTTGGGATGAGCATGCAGGTGAAGTTTACTTTGCCTGACAACAAATTAAACAATAATAATCATATTATCTATGAATTCTCTGGGGATGATGATCTGTGGGTTTTTGTAGATGGTCAGCTTGTTCTAGATATAGGCGGAATTCATCAGCCGGTACGTGGTTATATCGATTTTACTGATGGGAATGTATATGTATATGGAGTAAACGGCAGTCAGCCACAAATCATTCCTTTTGTTAGAAATCTTGCGAGTGACACAAAACATACATTGGATATGTTCTATATAGAACGAGGAGGATGCGATTCAAACCTTTCTGTTAAGTTTAACTTGCCGTTGGTAGTAGGCGAGGCCCATTTCACAAAAAACGGTGAAGTGCTGAACGCTGATGGAACGGTTGGCTCGCATGAGCTTCCTGGAGCGGGATTCAGTCTCTATGACAATATTGAATGTACGGGAGAACCGCTTTACACGGCTGTTGCAGGTGAAGATGGAGTTGTTCACTTCGACAATATTGTATTGGGCACATACTATATGAAGGAAACTACTGTACCTCCCGGTTATAGCCCCAATTTGACTCTATATAAAGTGGAAATCCTGGAAGACATTACGCATGTTAATGCATACAACAAGGTTTATGCTCAGACAGGAGAAGCACAGTGGGTAGAGATTACGGAGACTACGAATACTAAAGAAAAGACCTCGATTACAGTGTCAAAGAACTGGGTCAATGCAGGAGGAACTACATGGCCCGAAAATATAAGCTCTGTTCAAATCGGACTGTGTTCTTCTGTGGATGGAGGAGATCCAACCGAATTGAGCGGCAAAAAGTGTACATTGGATGCCGAACATACATCGTATACATTCGACGATCTCCTTAAGACGGACAATGATAATAAACCGATAACATATAGCGTAATAGAAAAAACCGTTACTCTATCGGATAATACAGTTGTAACGCCGGAAGAAGCAGGGATTACCGTAGCTATAAGCGGGGTTTCTAGCGGTCAGCCTGTTGTTACCAATACAGTAAAGCCAGATTTGGCATTGATTAAAGTAGACAAGAACAAACATGCAACAAAACTGTCTGGTGCCGAATTTATCCTTGAAAAGAAGAATGCTGACGGAGATACCTGGAGCAATATCACTGCGTCAATGACAATTAATAAGCAAGACGGAACAGCGGCAGATCGTTCACAGGCAGGTTACTTTGTTGTTCCGCAGGATGGTGTCGTGTTAGTTGGTCTTGATGCTGGTGAATATAGGGTTGTTGAAAAGGTTTCTCCGGCGGGATACATAACTATAGCTGATCCAGCATTCTCCTTTACGGTAGAAAATGGCTTGGTTAAGAATGGCAACGATACGATAACCTCTGCAGAAATCGAAAATGAAGCTGGCGAGCCCCTTCCCAACACGGGCGGCCCCGGCACCCAAGCCTTCCCGCTCGTCGGCAGCTCCCTGGTTGTGCTTGCCGCTGCGATCCTCGTTCTCAGGCGCAAGCCCCGACTAGCCCACGCCAACGCACCCATGCGTCGCGCCGGGCGGAGAGGGGGCCTGCGATGACTCGCTGCTTGTTAACAAACGGCCCGTCGGCTGCGACCCTTAATTGGCCGGCTGTTGCCTTTGGCCCACCGATTGTCGCCCTTAAGAAAGGACGAGACGGTCCGCCAACACGTATAAGTGGTTGGAAACTCGGATCGTGGGGTCTCAAAGGACCCCCTCGAGTCCGCGGCGACGACGAGAAAGGGGGTTGAAGCAGGTAGCTAGGCCCCAAGCTGCCTCGAATTGTCCAGTTAGTGCGCGCACATAGCCACAAAAGAGGTGCAATTTTGCCAATTTGTCGCAATAGCCAGGTTTTGTAGCTAAAGTTATGTTGCATAATTAAATGGACTAGCTAACTTGGGTTTCGAGAGGAGGTAAGTAATCCGTGCTCCGTCTTGGCGTCGCAAAGCGCCGAGCTCGAAGCCACGATTCAGGAGAGGGCGGAACGAAGGGAGACCGCCGGTTCCTGGATCCAAGAAGCTAAAGAGGCTGTGAGAGAAGAAAAAGAAACAAACCAGTCTAAGGAAAGGATGAGGAAATGAAACATTGGAGAAAACTACTGGTAGCGGTAGCTGCAGTGGTCATGGCCATGGCAATGGCTGTGCCAGCGTATGCTGATCCAACTGCAAGTATCACAATCAACCGCGACAGCACAGCGGAGAGCGGTACAACGTCAGGGACGGAGTTCACGTACTACGAGATAATGAAGGCCGACCTATCGGGATTGACGGCAGATGATTACGATGACAATGGCGCGCCCAAATCCAATGCCAAAGTCGTCTACTACGTGGATAAACAAGGCTTGGCCAATGCTCTCGGAAGTCTCACGACGGGTAACCCCGCTACCAATATCTTCCGCGTGACCCAGGTGGGGACTACAAACCGCTGGAACGTCGAGCTGCTCGCAAAAACCATCTCCGGTGCAGAGCTTGCTGCCGCGCTCAACGTGGACGCGGTAAAGAACAACGCAGAGGTTTCGGACACTTTCACGATGACGGGTGCGTCCGTCACCAAGGACAACCTCGACCCCGGCTACTACCTGATTACTGCGTCTAACGGTACGGTCCTGGTTGCCCAGACCCTTGCTAATGTCACCATTAACGAGAAGAACACATACCCGACCGTCAACAAGAGCATCACGGGCGAGAACGGTACGGCCATAACAGCTACTACGGCCAATGACGTGAACATCGGCGACACCGTTACCTATACCGTTCCCGTTGCAATCCCAGGTGATGCCGCTGCGAAGGACATCGTCGTTCACGACAAGATGTACAAGGGCCTTACGCTGAACACCAACTCTCTGAGCAACGACAAGAACATCACGGGTCTTGCGATTGTAGATGACGACACGGTCGCCACAGCGGATCGCGTTGAGGGTTACAACTACTATAAGATCGTTATTCCCGCTGCCAGCGTGACCGCCAACAAGGGTAAAACCATCAATCTTAGCTATACTGCGACGCTCAACAAGGACGCTGTCATCAATGGTGACAACAAGAATGCCGTCAGCCTTACCTACGACAACTACACCACTACGGAGCACGAAGTAACCACCAAGACCCACAAGATTGAGGTCAACAAGACCGATGGCACAGACAAGCTCGCCGGCGTCAAGTTCACCCTGACGCGGGACAACGCGACGGCTCCTGGGTATGTGGGCAAGGGTACGACCGAGGCGACGAAGGATCAGTCGGTCTGGGGCGCCACCGCCACAGAGTTTGTGACCGCGACCCAAGGCAACATCGTCTTTGATGGCCTGGACGCAGGTACCTACACCCTGACCGAGACCTTTACGCCTAGTGGATACAACCCGCTCTCCGGGCCGATTACCGTGGTAGTTGCCGAGGACGGGACGGTGACCTACACATCATCCGACCCGAACAACACCGCTGACAACACAACCGCTGCCGGCGGCGTAATCACGATCGTCAACCAGTCAGGCGCAACTCTGCCCTCCACTGGTGGTATGGGCACCACGATCCTGTACGTAATCGGCGGCATCATGGTGCTGCTGGCGGTGGTCTTCCTGATCACCAAGAAGCGCGTTGCTGCAACTCGCAAGGATTCTTCTGACGACATCCTGTAACACGCTTTTCTAGGGTAGGCGCGGCGCTTGTCGCGCCTACCCTCTCCCTTCAAAGCCGACGATACGGCCGCTCGTTGCGCATACCGCTATGCCCAACAAGCAGGCGTATTGCCTAAAACTCACCACTAAATGGAGCAAGGTTGAGCGATTTCCAGAACATATCGCATGATGACGAAAGGCTTTCCGAGCCCGATGTCGTGACGCGGACTGCGGCCGAACCTGCTCGCGTGCTCCAACAACCGGCTGCCAAGGGGGGCAAAACTGCGCGACGTCGCGGTTCGCTTGCCTCGACGCTCGTCGCATTCGCGGTACTTTTCGGCGGCTTGGGCATTATCGCCTACCCTACGTTTAGTGACTGGTGGAATAGCTATCACCAAACGCGCGCTATCGCCACGTACGTCAGCGCCGTTGAGGACACCAATCCCGAAGTCATCGCAGCCATGATGGCCGATGCGCGTGCCTACAACGATAAGCTGGCCCAAACCGGCAACCGCTTCAACATGACAGATGCAGAGCGAACAGAATACCAGTCGCTTCTTAACCTCATGGGCAATGGGGTCATGGGGTATATTCAGATCAGCTCCATCAACGTCGATTACCCCATTTACCATGGCATGGATGAGAGTGTCCTGCAGGTGGCCATCGGCCATCTCGAGGGCACGTCGCTTCCCATCGGCGGAGACACGACGCATTCCGTCGTCTCCGGCCATCGCGGATTGCCGAGCGCCCGTCTGTTCACCGACCTGGACAGGTTGGTCGCGGGCGACACCTTCACCATCACGGTCCTGGACCAGACTATCACCTATCAGGTGGACCAGATTCGCATAGTGCTGCCAACCGATTTGTCGGATTTGGGTATCCAGAAAGGCAAGGACTACTGCACGTTGGTCACCTGCACGCCGTACGGCATCAACACCCACCGCTTGCTGGTGCGCGGACACAGGATCGAGAACCTCATAAACGATCTGATCACTCCCGAGGCCGTCCAGGTACCGCGCTACGTCGCCATTCCTGCGGTCGGCATACCTATGCTGTTCATCTTCCTCGTGGGAATGCTTATTTATTACCGTACTCGATATCCTCTTGTTAGCAAAGAGCAGGTAGTCGATACTATTAGGGAAGCCATTAACGAGGCCGATGACTTCGACCACGTTGGCAAAGAGCGATAGATGAAGAATAGCGCTCGAAATAGGGAAGAATAAGGAGGAAGGCCTCATGCAGATAACGATGAAACGCCTAGGCATATTAACGCTGGCGATATGTCTGCTTGCCGCACTCATGTTCGGATGGCATTCGGTTGCACAAGCGGCCAGTTGGTGGCCGCCCAGCAAGGACTATCAAGGATGCGAGCTAACGGTCTATGCGTCGGAGAAAAAGGACATACAGAAAGATTTGGCTAGTGTAGGGGCCTACGTCAACCTGTTCAAGGTCGCAGACGCCAAGGCGGAAGACGACTACGAGGCGTTCAAGTACGAGTACGTGGCTGCTTTCGGTGACGGGCCAGTGCCGACGCCGGGGGTCGACGACGCCGACGCGAAGGAAAAGTGGCAGGAGATAGCACGGGAGGCGGCATTAGTAGTAGAAAAAGGCGATAGTGGTGCTCCCACAGGGAGCGGGGATTTTCTGGAGCCTGGGTATAACGTGAAGATGTCGAAACTAGATGACGGCATCTATCTAGCTGTGATACTCTCCCACGAACCCGGCACTTCCGACTGGGCGAAAGACGAGTCGGGGTCGGCGACGGGGTCGACGACGATAAAGACCGCTCGTAACGAATATACCTTCATGCCGCAGCTCGTCGCCTTGCCCTCAAAGGACCCGTACCCTAAGGACGGCCCGATTGCGTCGAGCAATCCCGGCCCTTGGCTGACTGAGCTGACCATCAACCTGAAGCCCGATCTCAAAGATCGGTACGGCTCGCTTGTCATCAAAAAGAACGTGGTAAACGATGCCAAATATTCGATCAAACCCGTCTCGTTCTTGTTCCACGTAACTGGTATTCAGCCCGATGGTACGGCTTATGGACCCAATGGCGAAGGCAACTATGTGACCATTCAGTACAGCGGTGGCGAATCTGCCACGGAAACGCTCGAACACATTCTGGCAGGTACGGAGCTAACGGTTACCGAGCTGCCGCTTAGCGAAGCTTCTTGGGGGCTCAAGAGTGACAACGACCAAAAAGTTACAATTTTAGGAGACGGCAAAACAGAAGTCTCCACGGTTGAATTCACCAACGAGTACAAACCTGCCAAGGGTTTTGCGGTCAATAATGAATTCGAACTGCAGAAAATCGGTGATGATACCGACGATTGGGATTGGGTATGGACGCAGGTAACGCCTGAGTCGGTTAGGACCGAGCCGACGGGATAAAACCATCGAAGGGAGCAACGTCCCTCTAATGGTTTAGCTGAACGGAGCATGTTATGAGGAAGAAAGCGATTTTGTTAGCCTCCTTGGCGGTTGCTCTTGTGCTGGGGATGAGCATTACTCCAGCTTGGGGCTATTTCACCGACACGCATACCGCTAACGGCGGGTTACAGGTTAGAGTTACCCCGTCGCCCACGATATACGAATGGTATGCCGAGGGCACAAAGCATCTGGTTGTATCTAATGAACAAAACGCCACCAGTCCTGTGTTCGCGCGCGCTCGCGTGATCACGACTTTGGATACAGCTGTGGCTGGCGAAGGCTGGTACGGTCCGGTGACGGATGGCGATGCCCAGTGGTACTACTACGGTACCTCGGAGAACGACTTGACCGAGATCGCCCCAGGCGCCTCTTCCAACGAGCTTACGGTCAAGATCACCTTCCCCCGGCTTGAATCCGCGACGCAGCCCGACGGGTCTGCTTACGGGGACCAGTTAAACGTCATCGTGTATTACGAAGCCACGGCAGTGGAATACAGAGCAGACGGCACTACTTTCGCGGACTGGAACAAAGTTCCTAAACCCCAGGAAAGCTAAGGAGGGGACTAAGACATGAAAACGATACTTCGTTCCCCTGTTTTTACAGTTGCGATTTTCGTGCTCGCAGCCGCGCTATTGGGTTTCGGCACAGTTGGTGCTGTGCAGGCGGCGCCGCGTGTTCAGTCGGGGGATTTCCGGGCCGAGGTCGTGCTGACCAACATCGAGACGGCGCTGACCGAGAATGGCACCGTTCGCGAAGGCAACGATGATCTTCTTAAGACGTTCCTTGCCGATAACGGCGATTCCGAACTGAAGATTGGCAAGACGTACCCGTACAAGCTGGGTGTTCGCAATGTTGCCGACGCCAAAAGCGGTGGCATTCCGCAGCATGTGAGGGTGACCGTTCATAAGTTCTGGTCGCTCACCGATGCTGACGGCAATCCGTTGACGCACGACGGAAGCAAACAGGGCAAGGCCTTTTCGCTTGATCCCTCGCTGATCGAATTGCATTTCGTGGAGGGAAACGGCTGGACCATCGACAAGAACGCCTCAACAGACGAGCGCACGGTGCTGTACTATTCCGGCGTCCTCGAGCCTGGTCAGGATACTCCTGATTTCACGGACACGCTTACGATCAACGGCAAGGTCGTCACAGACATGACGCGTCTTGCCGACGGCTCTGACCAATTCAGTTACGAGGGCGTGCAGTTCCGCATCAAGGCTACGGTCGATGCAGTGCAGACGCACAATGGCGAAGCTGCCCTCAATGGCGCTTGGGGCCAGCATAAGTACGTGAACGTCGAGGACTAGTTCACAGTTAGTTGAGGAGGGCGCAGGATATGAAACAAAAGCGCTTGTATATAGCGATGCTAGTAGCACTGATGGCAGTGCTGGCGATGGCGTTTCCCGCAACGGCTTTCGCCAGGCATCTGAACGGAAGTACTAACTGGTTGGTCGAGTTCGGCACAGACGGGAAGATGACAGACAACTTCTCGAATAAGACGTGGGCGGACGAAGTGGGCGGCCTGCAGCCTGGCGATGACATCACCTTCACGATAAACCTTTCCCACAAGAATTCGACAGCCTGCGATTGGTACATGTCCAACGAAGTTCTTAAATCGCTTGAAGAGGGTGTGGCAAAGGGCTCGGCTTATGGCTACGTGCTGACGTATGAAGGACCTTCGGATTCCAGGACGCTTTATAATAGCAACATCGTCGGCGGCGACAACACCAGCGGCCTCAGCGATGCGACAAGCGGCTTGGAGGATTTCTTCTTCCTCGACAACCTGAAGAAAGACCAGACGGGCGCAGTGAAGCTGGTCGTCTCGCTTGACGGCGAAACCGAGGGCAACGCGTATTTCGACACGCTGGCTCAGTTGAAGATGAAGTTCGCGGTCGAGATGCCCACCAATAACAACAACAATAACAACAATTCGGGTACTAGCAGCGGTAGTCGCACGTCGGTGCAGACCGGCGATGAAACCAACCTGTTCCCGTTCTACGTCGTGATGATCGTGGCCGGGCTTGGACTGCTGGCTCTTGGCGTTACGAGCGTGCGGAGGAACAAGCGTGAGCAGGCGGGCAATCATTCGCGATCGAATTAGGTTTTAGCTTTTGGGTTTTGGCTCTTGGCTTTGAGCTTGTGGCTTTCGGCTTCTGGCTTTTGCTTTGAGCGTCATCGAGGTTAACCTTATGGCCGCCCTGACGGGGCTGCCGCGATGAGCTAAGGCAACATGCCTTAGCCATCGAGGATAAAGGATGTGCCGCGTTGGCGGCAGAATGGAGTGGACGATGAAAACGAACGGCACGGCGAGCTACCTGGGGCGCGTGATGTGTGCGCTTGCGCTTGCATTGGTCGCGGGATTTGCGTTCACGATGCTCGCGTCGACGACGGCGTACGCTGCCAAGAACGGTGCCGACACGACGTACAAGGTGCGCGTATGGGCGGGCAACGAAGGTACCGTTAACGGGAAGACCGGGTACGACGAGATCACGGGCCTTACGTACGGCCAGGAACTAACGCTGAGCGACGAGTTTGAAGTCGCGGTATCCGACAAGAAGTACTATTTCAAGGGCTATCGCGTTAGCGGCCAGGACGATGGCAAAAAAGATGCAGACGGCAAGTACAGCATCACCAACCTGAAAGACAACATCACGGTGACCGAGGACACGGACTTCATCGTGTCTTACGGCGTGAAGGGCTCGCTTGTGCCGTACACGCTCCATTTCGTGGAGTACGAAGCGGGAAAGACTGCTGGTCCGAACAGCAAGAAGCTGGAGAACGACGAGGGCGTCACCTCAAAGACGTTCTATGGCAACCTGGGCGACAAGCCCGTGGTGGCTTTTGAGTACGTGCCGGGCTATCGTCCGCGGTATCGCAACATCACCGGTACGCTTGGCGAAGAGGGTACGAACAACTGGTATTGCGAGTACATCAAGGAAGAAGCTGGTGGCAACGCTGGTGGCGGAACTGCAGCTGGCGGCGGTAACGCAGGCGGCGGAGCAGTTGCTGGTGGCGGCGCTGCGGCCGGTGGAACTGCAGCTGGTGGAACCGCTGGAACCACGGGTGGTGCGGCTGGAGCCGCGGCTAGCGCAGGCGCGGCAAGCGCTGGTGCCGCGAGCGCCGGTGCCGCGAGCGCTGCAGCAGCCCCGGCAAATCCGCCTCAGACTGAGGAACTGCTCGACGTCGACAACCCGTTGGCTTCGCAGGCAAGCGCCGACAAGAGCGGCGAGTCCGCCGACAAGAGCGGCGACTCTGCCGACAAGAGTGGTGAGTCCGCTGGCAAGGACGGCAAGACCGAAGGCGAATCTGAGGGCGGCGGCTTCCCGATCGCTGCCATCTACGGCATCGCAGCGGCTCTTGTGGGCGCCATAGCTGTGGTACTGTACCTGCTCAAGCGCCGTCGTGACGCCCAGTACGACGACCTCTTCGACAAATAGTAGTCGCTGAGGCAGCGGCCGCCGATACGGTGATCGTTGAGGCGGTAGTTGCTGAAGAGGCAATCGCCGAGGACGGTGGCTGTCGGGCCGGTGGCCGTTGAGACAGTGGTTGCAGAAATGCAGGAGCGCGGGAACCCCGCGCTCCTGCCCGTTGATGAGGCGATAACCCAAGGTCGCCGCTTCGCGGGGATTCTTCGGGCTTCGCCCTCAGAATGACAGAGTGGGACATGGCAAACCGCTGTCCCCGCCATGATACCTGCTCATGGCACGACACTACTGCTAACGCGAATACGGCATCGTGGACGATTTCATGGCGCGAAATCGGCACCGTGGAGGATTCCACGTGCAGGGGATGGCGCAAAACGCGGACCGTGGAGGATTCGGCATCGTGCGCGTGGCGCGAAATCGGCACCGTGGAGGAACTGCAGCTGCCCCTTGCGCGTGGCAAAAAAGCATTAAAGGGGACTGTCCCCTTTAATGCGAAAATGATGGGTCGCCGGGATAACCCAGCGACCCAGCGACCCGCTCCGTTTCGTTTCGGCGGAGCTTACTTAACGATCTCGAAGGTTACAGACTTCGAGCCGGAGAAGAAGCGATCTTTGTTCTTCTCGACAAATGCCGGACCAGTGCTCGGATTGAACTCGAACGTCTTGACTTTGTTGCATCCCGTAATGATGGCGGTTGCTTTACCAGCTTCGACGTTGTTCTTGAAGGTAACTTTGTAGTCGACGTTCTTCTTCAAGACTTTACCCTTGTAGGTAACTTTGAACGAAGGCGTGACGGGGCTTCCCGTGTACTTCTGGCTTCCGATGGAGGCAACCTTTACGTTCGTCATCTTGTCCTGCACGTCGAACAGGATGGCTTGCGTACCGTAGAAGGGTTTCTTGCCCTTGATGAGCATGACATAAGAACCAGCTTTGGTGGGCGCAGATCTCAGCGCCTTGCCCGTCTTGGCCTTCTCGAGCGGCATGTTCTTTGCAATGACGTTCTTCTTTGCGGCATAGTACGTCACCTTGTAGTTCTTCTTGTCTATGACCTTGCCGTTGTGCTTTCCTTCTTCGGAGTAATTGCCCCTGACCTTGAGAGAGTTGAGTGTTGCCTTGACTTTGGCCTGGGGGATGACGTAGTAATTGCGGTTCATGCCGTTAATAGCGTAACGCCACGCTGACTTTGCCTTGGTCAGTTGAAGGTCGTTGAAGTGGCCGATGTTGTTCCAGTCGGCTACGGTGATGGAAGCTAAGTCGTAGACGCCCGAGAAACCGCTTCCCTTCTTCGCTTTCACAATGATCCTGTATTCTGAGTTCATGTTGTTGGAAGTGGCTTCGGGGCTGGCTGAAGGAATGAGCTTCTTCGCTGCCTTGGACTTTTCCTTATCGCCTGACCACCAGGTGAGCCTGTAGGATACCGTGTACTTCTTCTTGCTGACCTTCTTCCCGTTGTAGTACAGGTCGAACGTGGGCTTGGCGGCTATGTTCTTGCCGTTCACGTAGTAGAACTGCCATTCTCTGGTGCTCTTGGTGATGTGCTGCTTGTCGGTGAACTTAATAGAGCATTTGCCCAGGTCCTTGTCCGCTTGCGTCGAGATGTCGGGCGAACTGGCCTGCAGGTTGCCCCCCTCCGCCGCAAGCGCCATGCCGGGTGCGAGGCAAGCCACAAGGGCAATTGTCGCCAATAGGGCAATCAGTTTCTTCATTGGAGCGCCTCCTTCTCGCGGGTGCATATAGGCTCAGAATAGCGGGAGGCATTTGGCAATTGGTTGTCTGGCTGACAACTTTTGATGCAGGAAGCGACGCTCCGTTAGGGCTAAAGGACATATGCAAGGGTGAGCCAGGGACCGCATCTGCGAATCATCGTCAGGAGATGAGAGGCGGATACGTTCCCCGATTCGTATTCAAGGAATGAGCAGCGGGCACCTTCCCCGACTCATATACAAGGAAAGGGCAGCAGCTACGTTTCCCGCCTCATTCTGCGGCTTCGAAGACGCGGTCGGCATTGGCGAAGACGAGCGCCAACTCGCCTTTGGTGATGTCGTAGGGACGGTTAACGCCGGTCGTGATACCCGTCTCGTCAGCGAACAGCATCGCCACGCGGGCGCCTGGGTACTCGCCGTTGTCGTCGGGAAGCTTCGACCACTGGTCCTCGGCGACGAGCTTCGGGTCGTGGACCTTGACGGCGGCATACACGGCGGTTTCCTTGCGCACGGTTTGATCGTCGTCCCAGCCCCATGCCATGAAGTAATCGTCGCTCTCGCCGGGAAGGCCCTCTTCCTGGAAACTGTAGACGTAATCGCGGTCGAGGCCGTATAGGTCGATGAGGACATGGCGCAACAGTCCGACGGTTGCAAGATCGTCGGGATTGTCGAAAAGGTCCGTGTTGTACTTGTCCTTCATGTACGACACCGCGTCGGCGATGCGCTCCTCGTCGTTGAGTACTGCGGGAATTGCATCGCTGTTGAACGGCGACCAGGTAACGGCCCTGTAGATTTGCACGCCTGCAAAGCCGAGCAAGCCGAAGACGACGAGCGCGGCCACGACGATGCCGGCTATGCGCAGGCCCTGGCTTTGCGGGTTAGCCGCGAGCAATGCGCGCTTCACCTGATCGATGTCCGAGTAACGCTTAGCCGGGTCGAATGCCGTGCACTTCGAGATGACCTTCTCGAGCGGGCGGTACACGCGCACGTTCTTGTTCTGGCGCGGGCTGCCAGTCAGGAGAAAGCGGAGCAGCACGCCGAGCGAGTAGATGTCGGCGCGCTCGTCCGTCTGGGCGAAGCCGTACTGTTCTGGCGGCGCGTAAGCGACGGTGCCGAAGAAGCGCGTGTCCGTCTCGCTGCCGGCTCGGTAGACGCGGGCGATGTCGAAATCGATGAGAGCCACCGACCCGTCGGGACGGACGATGACGTTGGCGGGCTTGATGTCGCGGTGGATGATCGGGTGCGCGCGGTGATGGAGGTACCCGATAACGTCGCAGAGCTTCGCGCAAATCGAGACGATTTCCTGTTCGTCGAGGTCCTTTGCGTTGGCGTATCGGTCAAGCGGCGTTCCCTCCATGAACGTGCGGACCACGACGGTCATCGTATCGTTGTCGAACCGTGCGATGTGCTTGGGCAGGTTCGGATGGTCGAGCGATTCCAGGATGTCATCCGACCCCTCGAGCTCCCATACGGATTTGTCGTAGCATTTCGCGATGAACTGGCTTTCTTCAGCGTCCTGCACCAGGAACGTATCGCAGCCGACGCCTTCGCCAAGGCATTCCATGATGTCGTAAGAGGCCAGGAAGTCTTGCGGATAGTCGCCGTAATCGTAAACGGCGACTATCGTGTCGAGAAGATCGTCGGGGTTTAAGGCGCGAGGGCTATTCACGTTTCGCACCGCCTAGCAATGGCAGGCCGTTGTCGTAGAGGGTCTGCTGAGCGTCCATGAGGGACGACCCGTTGTTCAGGCAGTACGCAATGACCGCATCGCGCTTCACTTTGGGATGCAGCGCGCTCATCTGGGCGATTTTCAACAGCTGTTGCGTCTCATCGCAATCGAGGCCGAAGCCGAACGCAAGTTGGAGGACGGTGTCGCGCGATGGATTTCGCGTGCCGTTGAACAGGCGATGGCCGAACGTGCGCTCGATGCCGGCGCGGTTTATGACGGATTCGCGTTTTTCGCCGCGCTCTTCGCAGAGCCGTTCGATGTAATCGGAGAAAGGCGGGAATGTGGAGCCGCTGTGCTCGTCGAGGTAGCTTCCGATGGAAGGCGCCTTGAACAGGCGCGCCCACAGCTCCCTCGTCGTTATGCCAGTCGTTTTCGCCACGTGCATCCTCTTGCCTTAGAGCGTTCGTCGTTCAGCCGCTTGCCTTCGAGCGTTCGCCGTTTTGCCCCTTGCCTTAGGGCGTTCGCCGTTCAGTTTCTTGCCTTAGGGCGCTCAGCGTGCAGCCCCGACTTCCTTGCGAGCTTCGGTGAAATCCCTTTTCAAGTCGTCGCCTATGCGTGCCGTCATCCGCACCATCAACACCGAATCCCATTGATGATGCGTACAGACAAAGTATCTAATCTGCATTGGAAACACAAGTATCTAGGTGTTATATCCCGCCTCTCCACTCTGGCTTGTTGATGCGTCATCAGAATTGGCTGGTCGTTGGAGTACAATGCATAAGAACGTTCATTTTGGTTGTGTTTTCACGGCCAACGTGTTGGAGCGTTCTTGAAGCTGCATACGCGAAATTGGAAATAAATGGCGGATCGCAACCGGACAGAGAAAAACAAGAAAGTGCGAAAAGGCGGCAAGCTGCTGCCCGCCTTGTGCAACGTTTTTGGCACGCTGCTGATTCTTGCGGTGATCGGCCTCTGCTTGCCGCTGACGGTTCCCAAGCTGATGGGCTACGACGTGTTCAACGTGGTCAGCGGAAGTATGGAGCCGGAAATCCCCGTTGGCAGCGCTGTGTTTGTGAAACCCGCCACCCTCGGCGAGGTGCAGGAAGGCGAGGTAATCGCATATCAAGACGGCGAGTCGGTCATCGTGCATCGCGTGGTGACGAACCGTACGTCGCTCGGCGAGTTCGTGACCAAAGGCGACGCGAACAACACCGAGGACCTTTCTCCCATACCGTACGAGGCGGTCATCGGGCGCATGGAGGCGCACATTCCGCAGTTCGGCGCGTTCATGTCGATTTACGCGAGCACGATGGGGAAAGTGTATCTGCTGCTCACGGCCGCATGCGGTGTGATGTTCAACATTCTGGCCGCACGGATGCGCGAGTCGCGCCGCCAGCAGGACGAGCAGGTTCAGCACAACGCCGAAATAGTCGAAGAGGCCCTTCTTCAAGGGGGCGCGCTCGGTGAAGGGGCTGCGTTTTCCTCTGGCGCGAATGCTTATGGATCGCAGGGTTACGGTGCGCAATCCGCTCCCCTTTCGCAGGATCGTCGCCCCGCGAAGGAGAAACGCCCCCGCAACAAGGCTTTGTCGGTGCTGCGCGGCGTGCTCGTCTGCGTTTTGGCAACGGCATTTTTGGGGTCGGCTGGCGTAATCGGTTACGTCACCTGGCAATACAGCATAAGCGACGCTCTATACAACGATGCGGTCGATAAATACGCCAACGAGAACGGGTCCGCCACGATGGCCCCCATCGAAATCGACTTCAAGGAGCTTCGCGCCAAGAACCCCGACGTCGTCGGCTGGATTTACTGCCCTGGCACGGTCATCAACTACCCGGTGCTGCAGGGCAAGGACAACGACAAGTACCTCGGCCACGACTACACGGGTGAATACAACATTAACGGTTCGATTTTCGTAGACGCCGACAATGCGCCCGGTTTCGTGGACGGCAACACCATCATCTACGGCCATCACATGAACTCCGGCTCGATGTTCGCCGGCCTCATAAAGTGGGCAGACCAGGAGTATTACGAAGACCATCCGGTGATGTGGCTGCTCACGCCCACGCAGGACTACAAGATCGACCTGTTCAGCGGGCATCACATCAGTGCGCACTCCTCGATGTACGACATCATTCACGAGCATGGCGAGAAGCTGATCGAGCTGCTGAAAGAGGCGCGTGACCTTTCGGACTTCATGCCGACCAACGTCATCGAGCTTGACGCCAAGAGCAGCTACGTCATGCTTTCCACCTGCGCCTACCTGTTCGACAACGACCGCTACGTCCTTCATGGCAAGCTCGTGCCCGTCAACAGCGCCGGCGGCAAGGCGAAGTAGGACGGGCGTAACAGGCGAATTGCAAGACTGAGTTGCTTGAGACACCTAGGCATGACTGGGGACAGCCCCCTTCGATTCGCTCCTGTTCTTTAACTCAAAAGCTCCCAGAGGACGTTTGGAATCCTCTGGGAGCTTTCCAGTTACTCGGCGGTTTGCCGCTTACACTAACCTCAGGTTACACCGCGTACAGAGACCCGCGGGCGCGCACGATGTTTGCTGCTTGCGCCAATACTTGCGCTAACCCCAAACTACAGCGTCGGCGCCGCGTACAGAGATCCTCGGGCGCGCTCGATGTTATAGATGAGGTTGAGGTTGTACGACTCGACCTCGTTCATGGGCGTGCGATACTTGTGATACCAGCTCTTGTTCTTGAAGCGGTTTGCAAGTTCGCCGTTGCTGAACACATAACCATGGCGCGCGCAGATCTCGTTACGGGCAACGTAGAGCGCGTGATCGTTGTAGCGCTGGAGCCTCGTGGCCGAGTACATCGTCTTGGAGGTGTATGCGGGAATATCGGTATTCAGGGCAACCTTGCCGTACACTTCGCGGAACAACGTATAGGGAGATTTCGAGCTATCGCGCTTGATGTTGGGGCAGGAAATCCAGCCGGTCTTGCCGTTGTACTTGACCTTGTACAGAAGCTTGTTGCCGCTCAGGAGCGCGGACAGAATCTGCACCTTCTTGCCTTCTTTGACAGTGTATTTAACGGTGTTTAGCGACGTGTTCTTGTAGACCTTGAAAGTGCCGGCAGCCGTGAGCTTGCTATTCGTGTAGTCGCCGTTCTCCTTCGTGACGTAGCTCACCTTGTTGGCGGTATTGCTCGTGCGTTTGAGCGTGCCGCCTTTCCAGCTGTACGAGTACTTCAGCTTCGTGTTGCCTGTGACAGTGGTGTTCAGGTTGAAGGTCACGTTGACCGTGTTCCCGTTTGGGGAAATTGAGCTGATCAGCTGGTTGGACGTCTTTGCCTTGACAACGTCTTTATTCGAGAGGACCTTCTTGAACTTGCCGCCCTTGTACTGGTAGAGGTACTGAATTGCATTGCCCCTTCCGTCGAGGATGTCGATCCACAGGAACGGCTGCTTGTTCTTGAGCGTAATAACGCTGACGACGGCGCGGTTTATCTTTTTCGTCGTGTTCGTGTACGTGAAGACGGACTTGTCGTTCACCGAGACCGCAAGTTTCTTCAAGTAGCCCGATGTGCTGGACGTCCTCGTGCCCACGACCTTGATCGTGTCGGCCCAGCCATTGCCGTTGACGTCGAGGTTCTTGACGGTGCTCTTCGCGTAGTTGTTGTTGTAGCCTTCAACCCAGCCGAAACTGTACACGTTGTAGATGTTCGACTTTCCAGTGGTGTTGATGGCGTCGTTTCCCCTGCCAGGGTCAACGACGACCGTGTCGGCCGTGCCCACGGTCAGCCCGGTGCCGCCCGACCCTCCGACAGCTGCGTAGGCGGGAGCCTGGACTAGGAAGAGTATCGAAAACACCATGATGGCAAGCGTCGTCAACAGTACTGAACGCTTTGCGAAAAGTTCTTTGCAGATGCTCATCGTTCCTCGATTCATGAACGCCAATACAACCGAACAATGAACCATATTAGCAGAACTTGCAGGTCGGCATTGCTCATTATTGATATTTTCGCAGGTAAGACGATTGGTTGATGACGGACTGCACTTTGCCTGGCGCCACAATCATAGGTATAAGAGCGTCCGACGCGCCTATATATTGTGGTTGTTGCTCTATGTGGAAAAGGGTCAGACCCTTTTCCACATTTATAACGGTGAAGCGTGATACTGTCATTAATGACTCATGTGGAAGCGGTTAACTCCCGCTAAACTATGCGGTGATGCCCTATGACTGATGAACAGCACAACACCCACGACGGTCGGTCCGATCCGCAACCAAGCGCCCGCTCCGATGCGCAATCCGACCCGCAACCATGCGCCCAGCCAAGCGCATGGCCCGATTCGCAAGCAAGCGCACAACCAAGCGCCCAGTCCGGCGCGCAACCAGGCGCACAACCAGGCGCCCGGCCCGACCCGCAACCAGGCGCACAGTCCGGCGCGCATTCGGTGCTGGTCGAGTGCCCCTCGTGCAAGCAGCCGGGCTTCATCGAGGCATGGCCGCGCATCAACAGCGCCCGCGACATCGAGGCCAAGAAGCTCCTCATGGACGGCAGGCTGTTCAAGTACACATGCCCCGTGTGTGGGACGGCGGTCTCGATGACGTACGACTGCCTCTACCACGACGTCGAGCACAAGGCGTTGCTCTACTATTCCACTGGCGCGCTCAGCGAAGACGAGTGCATCAAGCAGCTTGACCACCTTGCCGATCAGGCAGAATGGGACGATTGCATCGCGCCTGGCTCCTACCAGCGCCGTTTGGTGCTCACCACGTTCGAATTTTGCGAAAAGGTGCGCATTCTCGAGGACGGATACGACGATCGCGTCATCGAGCTCATGAAAGTTGCCATCAAGCGCGGCATGCTCGAGGAGGGCATCATCGGCAAACGCGACATCTTCGTGTACGAGCGCACGCTGCCCAACGGCGGCGTCTCGTTCATCACCATGGGCGAAGTGCCCGGCGACGCGGTGGGCGTGCCGCAGGGCTACACGTACCTGAAAGATCGCATGGCCGATTCCCTCGCTGCCGTGACTGGCGAGTACCGCTACAACAGCGCCTGGGCGAACCGCTTCCTGCCGTAAGCGCTGGGCCTCGCTTTCATCATGGGCCGCTCCATTCTGTCATTCTGAGGAGCGAAGCGACGAAGAATCCCCGCGAAGCGGCTAGTTGGAAAACATGACAGAGGTGAGCCGTGCCAAAGTGCCGGGCAGTTTATCACGGGCGTGCCAAAGCGACATGCAGCACGCCATGGGGCGCGTCAAAGTGCCCGGGCAGTTCATCACGCCCCTGCCGATGCTTTTCGAAAAAGATTCGCTTGCGCGCCACTCGAATGAGGTATTATAGCGACAAGCAAAGCGCCAAGCGCCAAGCGCCAAGTGATAGCATCCAAATAAACATAAGGCCAAGCAGGCGATTGGTCGGGTTTACGCGCGCAAGGGAGGTTTGCCCCATGCCTCAAGCAGCTGAGCAGATAAGCGCACGTTGGCAACCGCGCATCATCAAGATCTCAAGGAAGCGGCAGATCACCATTCCCTCCGAAGTGTATGAGAAAGCCGGCTTCTCGGAGTACGCTTTGGCAAGCTGGACTGACAACGGTCTAGTGCTTCAGCCGGTTGACGTCAAAGACGAGAACTCAACTGTGCGCATCTTGCGGATGTTGTTGGCGCAAGGGCTTGATGGCGAGGAGCTCATCAACGAGTACGAGCGCATCGAGAAGAGCCTCTCTGACTTGGAGGTGCTGGTCGACGAGGGAATTGACGATATAGAGAAAGGGCGCATCACGCCTTTCGAAGAAATGCAGCGGAAACTGAAAGAAAAGCATGGACTATAGTGAAGTGCCGGGCAGTTCATCACGCTATCGCACCCCGCCCCGTTGACGGCAAAAGCGTTAAAGGAGCATTAAAGGGGGCCAGCCCCTTTAATGCTTTTTTCTCGCATTCCCCTATAATAGGAACATTGCAAACAACCGCTTGGCGATGTGGAAAAGGGTCTGACCCTTTTCCACATTCCGATGAAGGGCAACAAGGAGAAAGCGTAGATGAAACCTTATAATCCGCTTGAGATAGAACCGCGTTGGCAGAAGATCTGGGCCGAGAACGGCCAGGACAAGGTGCGCGAGGACGGCAGCAAGCCGAAGAAGTACGTGCTCGAGATGTTCCCGTATCCCTCGGGCGACATCCACATGGGCCACGTCAGCAACTACACGTACGGCGACGTGCTGGCGCGTTTCGCCCGCATGAAGGGCTTCGACGTGCTGCATCCCATGGGCTGGGACGCGTTCGGCCTGCCCGCCGAGAATGCCGCCATCAAGCACAAGAGCCACCCTGCCAAGTGGACGTACGCCAACATCGACACGCAGCAGGCCAGTTTCCAGCGCATGGGCTTCAGCTACGACTGGGACCGCAAGGTCGTGGCGTGCGACCCCGAGTACTACCGCTGGGGCCAGTGGATCTTCCTGAAGATGTGGGAACGCGGCCTGGTCGAGCGTCGTAACTCGCCGGTCAACTGGTGCCCCGACTGCGGCACGGTGCTTGCGAACGAGCAGGTCATCGAGGGATGCTGCTGGCGTTGCCACAACGAGGTCGAGAAGCGCGACCTCACGCAGTGGTACTTCAAGATCACCGATTACGCGCAAGAGCTGCTGGACGACCTCGACCAGCTCACCGGCTGGCCCGACCGCGTCAAGCAGCAGCAAGCGAACTGGATCGGCCGCTCCGAGGGCGCCGAGGTCGAGTTCCTGCTGTGCGACAAGGACGGCAATGCGCCGGCCAACCCGACCGACGACGATTACATCACCGTGTTCACCACCCGCGCCGACACGCTGTTCGGCTGCAGCTTCTTCGTGGTGGCGCCCGAGTACAAGCCGCTGCCCGAGATGGTGGCCGGCATGCCCAACGAGCAGGCGGTTCTCGACCTGATCGCCGCTTCCGCGAAGGTCACCGCCGTCGAGCGCGCCCAGGGCGACCGCGAGAAGCACGGCGTGTTCACCGGTCGTTACGTCGTCAACCCGATCAACAACGAGAAGGTGCCCGTCTGGGTGGCCGACTACGTAGTGGCCGATTACGGCACCGGCGCGGTCATGGCCGTCCCGTGCGGCGACCAGCGCGACTTCGAGTTCGCGAAGAAGTACGACCTGCCCATCATCCCGATTATCCTGGAAGAGGGCGACCCGCTGTTCGACCAGCTCAAGGACGAGCAAGGGCGCGTCGTGACCAGCGTCGACTGGGAAGCGGCCATGGAGGCGCAGGGCATCCTGGTGCAGTCCGGCCCCTACACCGGCCTCGTGGGCGGCAAGCACTCCGAGGGCGAGGACGCCGTCGTCAAGGCGCTCGAGGACATGGGCCGCGGCCGTCGCAAGGTCGAGTTCCGCCTGCGCGACTGGCTGATCTCGCGCCAGCGCTACTGGGGCAACCCGATTCCCGCCATCCACTGCCCGACCTGCGGCGTCGTGCCCGTTCCCGAGGAGGACCTGCCCGTTCGCCTGCCCGAGGATATCGACCTGGCCGCCGGTGAGACGCTGGCCACGCACGAGGGTTTCGCGAAATGCACCTGCCCCAAGTGCGGTGGCGAGGCGCGCCGCGAGACGGACACGATGGACACGTTCACGTGCTCGAGCTGGTACTACCTACGCTACACCGATCCGCATAACGACACCGCGCCGTTCGATTCGGCGCGCGCGAACCGCTGGATGCCGGTCGACCAGTACATCGGCGGTATCGAGCATGCCATCCTGCACCTGCTGTACAGCCGCTTCTTCACGAAGGTGATGCGCGACATGGGGCTGCTCGACTTCGACGAGCCGTTCACCAACCTGCTGTGCCAGGGCATGGTGCTCGACGCGAACGGCGAGGTCATGAGCAAGTCGAAGGGCAACGTCGTCTCGCCCGAGGAGATGATTGCCGCTTACGGTGCCGACGCAGTGCGCGCGACCATGCTGTTCATGGGCCCGCCCGACAAAGAGAAGCTGTGGAGCGAGGACGGCCTGGCCGGCATGTTCAAGTTCCTGAACCGTCTGTGGCGCATCGTGTGCGACCTGGTGGGCAAGGCCGACGAGAAGACGCTGTTCGACCCGTCCGCCGAGGCCACTGACAAGAACAACGCGAAGGTGCTGCAGCGCGAGCGCCATCGCGTCGTGGGCAAGGTCACGGCCGACATCGAGCGCAACAACTTCAACACGGGCCTGGCCGCCATCATGGAGCTTGCGAACGTGACGAGCGACTTCCTGCGCGCCCGCCCGGCCGACCACCGCATGAACTGTGAAAACGGCAAGGCCATCACACGCGACGTCGCCGAGACCATCGTGAAGATGATGGCCCCGATCGTTCCGCACTGGGCCGAGGAGCTGTGGAGCACGGTGCTCGAGGGCGAAGGCTCCGTGCACGACCAACCGTGGCCGACGTTCGATCCCGAGCTGGCCAAGGCCGACGAGATCGAGCTCGCCGTGCAGCTCAACGGCAAGGTGAAGGGCCGCGTGACCGTCGCCGCCGACGCCGACGAGGAGACCATCAAGCAAGCCGCCCTCGACGAAGTCGCCGCGCTGACCGATGGCAAGACCATTCGCAAGGTCATCGTCGTGAAGGGCCGCCTGGTCAACATCGTCGCCAACTAACTGTCCTTTAGCTGGAGAACATCGAGGGTAATGTACCCTCGATGTTCTCCAGCAGCCACAGACAGTTGGCTATTCTAAGCGTCAATAAGGAATAACCGCGAAAAGACTTCCTCATCGTGCGGTGCGCACAATACGTTGAAATTCCTCGAAGCTGGTATTGCCGCCAACCTTGAAGCGTGGGATGTTGTAGCGAGGAGATGTCCGTGTTGCAGGGCAGCTTATCCTATAACCGAACGCAATACGCATATCGGGATTATGACTAAGTGACGCGATTATATTTGCCGATGTATGTCCAAAAGGATATGCGAAAGCGGTAAAACCGTATCTCTTGTTCTTTCTGAAATCAGCATCGATGCACTTGCGACTTAAGTAAGTTACCACACCCTTTCCGTTGATCTTGCGATGCATGTTGTAGGTGTGGCTTTGGAACTCAAGGTTGGGGTACGCTTCGGTGACCTTGCGTATCGTATCCCTCCCCATATAATGGTTTCGTTGTGAATGGCTATTGAACTTCGCGGTTCTCTTCTTCGTCTTGTTTCCAATAATGAATACGGCTGCTTTCAGGTTGTACTTACGTAGAATCGGATAGGCGAAATAATATGTCTCGTAAAAGCCGTCATCAATAGTTATGAGTACGCTTTTCTTCGGCAGAAACGCTCCTTCAAGACGCCAGTCGGCAAACTCAGAAGTGCTGATAGTGTGATAACCGTTCCGCTTCAGCCACTGCATTTCTTTTTGGAATTGGCTTTTAGATTCGGCGAGTTCATTGTTTCTGTAGTGCTTGCGTTTTGCGGAATCGCTTGTGATGCGATGATATGTGATTACAGGAATGTTGGTCGCCATTTGGGACCTATCTATTACAACCTTGATTTTAGCCGTTGCCTTCACGCCGTTTTTGGCCGTGGCCGTGACGGTAACCGTTCCAGTTTTCTTACCCTGCACAGTACCGTCCTCGCTGATACGCGCAATCTTCGGATTTGAGACTTTCCAGGTGATGGAGCTATCTTCAAGGGGAAGCATTGCGTCAGCGGGAATGAGGGTTGCTTTTAACTTCAGCGCCTTATCGTTCTTGATCACGGCCGTCGTTCTGTTCAAGTCGATTGAGGCAACCGTAGTGTATTTGTTTTGCGAATCCCGGTTGGTTGCATCTTGCTTCGACGGCATGCCAACAGCCAGGTGTGAATCCTGGGCAAAGGCGGGTTGGGAAAAGCAAGAAATGGCGAACAAAAAGATGAAAAGTGATGCAGCGGTAAACAAAAGCGTCAATACGCTGCGCAGTGAATTATTGGGTAGAGCATTCATGTGAGCTTCCTCGGGCGCTTCCGTTGTTTTATTGCCGATAGTGACGCCTTGCGAATTTGTGCATTTAGGCAGAATATAATATTCGACAAAGAGCGATGCAACGTTCGCAAAAAAATCTATATAGGACAGCGTATTGCGAGCAGTATGAATTAAGGAATCCGTTAGGGGGCTCAATGAAATTATTCGGCATGGGTGGCCTTGAATTTGTCATCATCCTAGTTGTCATCCTATTGATTTTCGGACCAAAGAACCTTCCAAAGCTCGGTAGCGCATTCGGCAAGACGGTCAGCAACCTGCGTGCCGGCATGAACGAGGGCAAGAAGAAGGAAGTCGACGAAGCCGCCGAGGGCGAAGAGCCTCAGGCCGCCGAGGTCGTTGGCGAGCTGGCTGCCGAGGTTGAGGAAGTGGCCGACGAGGCGCAGGGAGCGGCCGAAGCCGCTGAAGCTCAGGTCGAGGAAGCAGCTGCAGAGGCTGAGGCTCAGGTGGAAGAGGCAACTGGCGATATCGCGGAAGCTGCCGAGGGGGCTGTTGCAGAAGCAGCCGCCGCCGTGGATGAGGCATTCGACGAGGTTGCCGGCGAAGCACCCAAGAAGGTCAAGCGCGTCGTTCGCAAGAAGGTCGTAGCCGATCAGCCTGCCGAACCGGTAGAGTAAAACAACTCGCCAACTTGCGGATCTAACAGGGACGGCTGTTTGCCATGTGATTCTCGCATGACAAACAGCCGTCCTTTATCATTTCTTAAGCTTGCCATCCCGAACATAGCATCAAAGGGGGCAGTCCCCTTTAACGAACAATGTGGAAAAGGGTCTGACCCTTTTCCACATGCCAGCATCTGCTCAAGGTCAACTTTGCAAGAGGCAATCGTACCGAACCGAAAATTTTTGCCAGCACATCGAGCCGAAACCCCCTCTTTCGAATGGGCGCACTCGAACGTGTGTTAAAGGATGTCCTTTAACCCCTTCTTGGTAGATAGACATACACAAAAAAGGGACGTTTATGGCCAACGCCCCTTAGCTGAGCACGTTTCGATTTAGGCATCCTATTCGGCGTTTTCGAAGAACAGCTCGTACCAGCGGATGAACACGTAGATGGTCCACACATGGCGCCAGAGCAGGGCCTTGTGGCGCGGGAACCAGATCGGGTGGTTCACGCGCGGCTTGCGCCCGAGGAAGGCGTCGAGCAGCGCGCCGATCTCGTCGACGTTGAAGAACTCCGCCGCGGCGTCGCTAGCGAAAGCGCGCTCGATGTCGGCGTTGACGGTGGGATCTGCCAGCCATTTGCGCACGGGGACGGGGAAGCCCAGCTTCTTGCGATACGCCACCTCGTGCGGAAGCACGCGCGACGCCGCCGCGCGAAGTGCCACCTTGTTTTCCTTGTCGTCGAGCTTGAACCGTGAGGGCATGCGCCGCGCGATATCGAAAATCCGCAGGTCGCAATAGGGCATGCGGATGTCCAGACCCGTGCCGCGCGCGATCTTCGTGGAATTGAACAGGATGCTTCCCTCGAAGTAGCTGCGCAGGTCGACGTAGAGCATCCAGCCGAGCGGGTCGTATTTGCGCCCCTCCGCGCCGCGTTCCTTCATGAACGCGCGCGCCGAGCGCTCGGGATAGAATTTCTTCAGGTAACGGCGCTGTTCGGAGTTGTTCATGATGTACGTCGTGCCGAAATACACCGGGTCGGGGCTCAGGCTCAGCCGCCTCGTGTTGCGGTACACGCTATAGCCGGCGAAAAACTCATCGGCGCCTTCGCCCGAGAAGCACAGCGTCGACTTCTTCGCCACCTGCTTGCAAGCGGCGTACAGCGCCAGCCCGGCCACGTCGCCCGACGGCTGCTCGTAGGCCAGCAGGAACTCGTCGACGTTGCTGAAGAAATCCTCGGGCGATACCGTGATCCCCTCGAAATCGCGGCCGAGGTAGCGAGCCGTCGCGCGCGCGTCCTCCTCCTCGCTGGCGGCCTGGTCTTCGTATGCTGCGCAGAATCCGCACTTCGCCTGGCTTTTCGCGAGGATGTACGACGAGTCGACACCGCCGGACAGGAAGCTGTCGGGCGTTTCGCTCTCATCGCAGATGGCGCTCAGGCTGGCGTCCATGGCGTCGGAAATCTCGTCGGCCCACTCTTCGAGCGTCTTTGACTCGTCGGGCTCGAACGTCAGCTCCCAATAGCGCCCGAGCTCCATGCGGCCGCTCACTTTTCCATAGCCGGCGTAGCGCAAATACCCGCCCGGCTCGAGCTTGTAGACACCCTTGAACAGGGTTTCCTCGCCGGGGACGTAGGTGAAGCCCAGGAAGAACTGAACGAGCTCGCGATTGAGCTCGCGCTTGAACCCTGGCTGGTCGAACAGGTCCTTGATCTGCGTGCCGTACAGCAGCCGCCCGTCTGCCGTCTGGTAGTAGAAGAACAGCTCGGCTCCCAGCGGGTCGCGCGCGCAGAACAGCTCGTCGGTCTCGGGGTCGTAGAGTGCGAAGGCGAACTGGCCGTTGAGGTGCGTGCACATTTGCTCGCGCCAGGTTTTCCACGCAGCTGCGAGCAGCGCTTCCTCGCGTTCGGTGCGCGAGAGCCCGTCAATCGAGACGCCCAGCTCCTCGGCGAGCTCCTTGTGGTTCCGGATTAACCCTGCGTAGGACTTCACTTCGATCATACGGTCATCCTTCTGTGTGCTTCCAAACGTCGGCAATCCAACGTGCGTGTTCGGTTTTTGACGGTAGGCTAAGCCCAACGAAACAGTATAGCTGCACGTTAATTGCGAGGTGCAGGAATTAACAGAACAATAAGAAGGCGCATGTTGCGCGTACACGTTGCGTTAATCGCATGCTCTTGTCGTGTTCGCCGGTCCTTGGGCGCATCTCTCCAGAATCCACAGCCGTGCTTTTGAAATCGCAAACAGCGGACGATCAAGGGGCCTTTTCTCAGTATCGGTCGAACATCGTCTGGATCAGCGCGGGGTCGTTCGTGCGCGTGAGCGCCAGCCGCAGCAGAACCGCTGCTTTTTGAGGGGCAAGATCGTTTCCCGTCACGAGGTTTCCGCCATATGCGTCGTCGTGTGTGATCATGCCCGCGCCGATGCGCGAGCTGCGCACCACAGGTACGCCCGAGCTGGCCAGGGCGATGACGCGCTCGTTCCAAGCCTTGCTGTAGCATCCCGAACCGGCGCCTGCGATGACGATGCCGCGTGCGCCGCTTTTCACGAGGAAGTCGAGGATGCCGGGATTCGCGTCGATGGCGAAATAAGCAACGGCCACGTTGGGGAGCTCATCGATGTCATTAACGTTGAATTCGGTTGCAATCGTGTGCACTTTCGAGGATGCGTTGTAGAAATGCGGCACCCCGTCGATCATGTACCCCATGCATCCGAAATCGCTTGCGCTGAACGCATCGGTTTGAAAGGTCGAGATTTTCCGCACGTCGCGACCGCCGAAGATCCCGTCTGAGAACACGACCATAACGCCGCGCCCCCGTGCTTGCGGGCTTCCGGCAAGGGCGATTGACTGCAGCAGGTTCATGGGGCCATCGGGGGAGGTGGCCGTGGCGGGGCGCATGGCGCCGGTCAGCACGACGGGCTTTTCGGTTTTCACGACAAGGTTCAGGAAGTAGGCAGTCTCGTCGAGAGTGTCGGTGCCGTGCGTGATGACGAAGCCGTCAATTACGGGATCGGTGGCCATCTCGTTGATGGTGCGTGCGAGGGCAAGCCAGTGGTCTGCGGTTATGTCGTCCGAGTTGACGTTGCAGATCTGCACGGCACGCACGTACGCTATGTCGTGGGCGCCTTCCGCCATATCGACGAGCGCATTGACGTCGAGCTGGCCTGGCCGGTAGTTTGTTGCCTTGCCGAGTGAGCCCGCGCCCGCAATCGTTCCGCCTGTTGCAAGTACCGCAACGGTGGGAAGTTTTGGGTTGACCTCGCGAAACGCGCTGATTGAATCGATGGTCATGGAATTGCCTCCAAGTGTTTCCAGAAACGTCACCCCTATTTCAGGCTATGGTACAAAATGGTTATCAAAGATTATCTGATTAATAACGCGAACAGCGTGTTTGATTGCCGAAATCGACCTCGCGGTTCGAGTCCATGCGACGGGCTTTGCAATGAAGGGAGGGTCAGGGGTCGGTTCGTTAATCGACCTGGTAGGAGCGGTGGGACTCGAACCCACAAGCCCGAAGGCGGCGGATTTTAAGTCCGCTGCGTCTGCCAATTCCGCCACGCTCCCTCGTGGTTTGTAATCATACCATGCGATGCGCGCTGCGATGCCGCGCAAATGCACGTTGGCCCTTGCGCGTTGGGATTTCGCGTTATTCGCAGGCAATCCGAAGCGCGGAGGGCCCAGTGGCTGAGAACATCCTGCAACCGAAAACTCGCGCATGGGCGTCGCGAGTTTTCGCGCGTATTCGGCGCTCGCAGAGGCTTCGCATCAGCAGGCGCAAGCCGGCCGATGCTTCAGCTTTATGCGCCGGCGGCGTCCAGGATGATCCCGTGCAGGATATCGCGCTCGCTCGCTGTGAACGAATCGGCGTTCATGAGCTGCATGATCTGCTTCATGATGAGCAGGCCCGCAACGATGACGGGAGCCCGGCCGGGGTCGAGCCCCACCACGTTCTTGCGCTCTTCGAGCGTGATGCTCGACAGGCGCTCCAGCAGGGCCTCGATGTCGTCGCTTGTGGCAACGGCGCCGTGGACGCGTTTCGAGTCGTAGACTTCCATCTCCTCGCGCATCGAGATGATGCTCGTGGCCGTGCCGGCAACGGCGACGATGCGGCATGTGCCGAAGCCGTCGGCGGCAAGGCCCGCCAGATACTCGCGCATTTCGTCGGCGATCCAGTTACTCGCCTCGTCCATCTGGGCTTTCGTCGGTGGATCGTCATGAAGGCAGCGCTCGGTCACGCGACGGCATCCGATGTTGAAAGAGTGGGCATGCCTCGGCGCCTCGCCCGCTTGGCCTGCGATGATCTCGCTCGAGCCGCCGCCGACGTCCAGCACGACGACCGCTTCGCCCGGGAAGGCCGAAGAGGCGCCCGCAAACGAGAGGCCCGCCTCTTTCTCGCCGGGAATGACCGATAGCACGACGCCTAGCTTCGCCAGGACGTCCACGAACTCGTCGGAGTTCTCGGCGTCGCGGGAGGCCGAGGTCGCGTTGGCGATCACCGTGATCGGGGCGCCATCCTCGGGCTGGAGGCCGTCGATCGCCTTGACGAAGCGCCCCACCACCTCGCCGACACGCTGGATGGCTTCGGGGTTGAGGCGTCCGGTCTTGTCGACGCCGACGCCGAGGTTGCAGATGGCGGTGTCGCGGTGCAGCTCGGTGATTCCGCCGCATTTGTCGACGTCAGCCACGAGAAGACGGGCTGTGACGGTGCCGATGTCGATGGCCGCGTAACGTCCGGATTTGTACTGGCGGGCCGCTTGTGTCATGGCTGGCGCTCCTTCCAAGATGATGACGATGAAGCACGTCTCCATTATATGGAAAACGGGGGCGCATTTGTGGCGGTGGTCTCCAACGATGAGAAAACCGAAATCGGAAACGCGCCGGCGTGCCAGAGGGTCGGTTCTTCTGCCATCCCAGGTGGGAGGATGACAGGAGAACCGTCCCTGTGTCATGTCAGGTGGGAGGATGACAGGAGAACCGTCCCTGTGTCATGTCAGGTGGGAGGATGACAGGAGAACCGTCCCTGTGTCATGTCAGGTGGGAG
>JAFRGA010000103.1 GCA_017434045.1 Eggerthellaceae bacterium | reverse complement strand
GACCGGACCCGTCCCCATCCGTCATCCCGTCCCCGCCCATCATCCGCCCGCCATCCCGAATCCCTCGCACCCCTTCAACACGCCCGCCTTTACAAACTACCCATCGACAGCAAGGCCGCTGGCTTACAATACCCCCATGAAGACAATCGAGCTGGACAACATCGACGACGCAAACCTCGACCCGTATGTGCGCCTCACCGACTTGCAGCTGCGCAGCCGCATCGAGCCTTCCAAAGCGCTGTTCATCGCGGAGTCGGCCGAGGTGATAAGCCGTGCGCTTTCTGGCGGCATGCAGCCGATTTCGCTGTTGACCTCCCAGAAGTTCCTGCCGTCGCTCGATGGGGTGTTCGGGCAGCTGCAAGACCTCGCCCCCGAAGTCCCGGTGTTCGTGGTTCCCGAAGCCGAACTCCAGAAGCTCACGGGCTTCGAGCTCACACGCGGAGCGCTCGCGGCGTTCAGGAGACCCCCCGAACGCCCTGTCGAGGAAGTCGTGAAGGACGCCCACCTCGTGGCGGTGCTCGAAGACATCCGCAACCACACGAACGTCGGCGCGATATTCCGCTCTGCAGCCGCTATCGGGGCCGATGCCGTGCTGGTTTCCCCCGCCTGCTACGACCCGCTGTATCGGCGCGCGGTGCGCGTCTCGATGGGCACAGTCTTTCAGGTGCCCTGGGCCCGCATCGGAACGGACGCGCATGATTGGTCACGCGACGGCGTGCCGCTCCTGCACGATCTGGGGTTCACCACTGCGGCCATGGCGCTTTCCGACGACTCAATCCCACTCGACGACCCACGCCTGAAGCAATGCGAGAAGCTAGCGCTCGTGTTCGGAACCGAGGGCGACGGACTCGCCCGCTCCACGATTTCGCGCTGCGATTACACCGTGCGCATACCCATGCAGCACGGCGTCGACTCGCTCAACGTCGCCGCGAGCAGCGCCGTCGCTTTCTGGGAACTCCGCAACCTGCTTCAAGGGGATTTGAAGTAAGCGCAAGATAGAGCTGCATTGCGAACACCCCTCCACCGCAGGGCGAGTAAGCCATTAAAGTGCGAGGGGTGTCTGAAAGGGCGTTAGACGTTGAACTTGAAATGCATGACGTCGCCGTCCTGCACCACATACTCCTTGCCCTCTTGGCGCAACTTGCCCGCTTCGCGGCAACCCTTCTCGCCGCCAAGCGCCACGTAGTCCTCGTAGGAAGCCGTCTCGGCCTTGATGAATCCCCGCTCGAAATCGGAGTGGATGACCCCTGCCGCCTGCGGCGCCTTCGCGCCGATTGGGATGGTCCAGGCCTTCGTCTCCTTCTCGCCGCTGGTGAAGTAACTCTGCAGCCCGAGCAGGGCGTAAGCTTCACGTGCAAGGCGGGCGAGGCCGCTTTCCTCAAGCCCCATCTCCTCGAGAAACAACGCGGCTTCTTCGGGATCCAGTTCGGCCAAGTCAGCCTCGATCTTGGCGGAAATGGGAACCGGCGCGCATCCGTCGATTTCGGCAAGATCGGCTGCGACCTGGTCCTCGTCGACGTTTGCCACGTAGAGGATCGGCTTCATGGTCAGCAGGTGCAAGTCGTAGACAGCCGACTTTTCCTCATCGGAGAGCCCCAAGGTGCGGGCGCGATGGCCCTCGTTCAGCCCCTCGAGCACCTTCTTGGCCGTCTCGAACTTCGCAGCCAGTGCCTTGTCGCGGCGGCTGTCCTTCTCGAGGCGGGGAAGCGCCTTCTCGATGGTGGCGATATCGGCGAGGATGAGCTCGGTCTTTATGGTCTCGACGTCGCTGGTGGGGTTGACCTTACCGTCGACGTGCACGACGTCGGGGTCGCTGAAGAACCTCACGACTTCGCAGATGGCATCTGTCTCGCGGATGTTCGCCAGGAACTGGTTGCCCAGGCCCTCGCCGCGCGATGCGCCCGCCACCAGGCCGGCGATGTCGACGAACTCGACGGTTGCCGGCACGATTTGCGCAGGATGGTCGATTTTGGCGAGCTCCTCCAAGCGTGCATCGGGCACCGGCACAACGCCCACGTTCGGCTCGATTGTGGCAAACGGGTAGTTGGCGGCTAGCGCGCCGGCGCTTGTGAGCGCGTTGAACAGCGTCGACTTTCCCACGTTGGGCAAACCGACTATGCCGATGGAAAGTGCCATGAGGCCTCCTCGTAACCATTGCTCGCTTCAGCATCCGCCCTTGCGGTTGTTAAAGCGTTCTCTTCGCGACATTCGCTTCGAATGCCGTCATTGTAACGCACACAGGCACGCTATTCGAAAGAACGCCGACAACGTCGGCGATCAAGGCCCGCCCGACGTATCAAACGATTCGGGCTCGAACGTCACGAAACGCAACGACGACGAACTTCTCGTAAGGGCACAGGCCTCTTGTCTGGTTGTTCGACGCGATGGCCTACAATGGCGCTATGGGAAGCGTGATCACGACAATCATCGCGGCTGTGGCCGTTGGGGCGATAACCGGCATCATCGCCGGTCTGCTCGGCGTTGGCGGAGGCACCATCCTGTTGCCCCTGTTCCGCCTTGTTTTCGGCATGAGCGCCGTCGGCACCACGGCGACATCGCTTTTCACGATCATTCCCACGTCTCTCTCTGGAGCGTTCGCGCACTTCCGCGACAAAACCTGCGTCCCGAAGTTGGGAATCGCGCTTGGGCTCGGCGGCGCCTGCACCTCGTGGATAGGCGTCCAGCTTGCGCAAATCTCCCCTAGCTGGGCCGTTATGTTCGCAGCCGCGGCTGCTATCGCCTATTCCGCAACGACCATGTTTCGCAAGGCGCTCGCAGCCCCGAAAACGCGAAGCTTCAACGACAAGAAGCGGACTCCCGAGCCACCCCCACCTCAACCTCACTTTGAAACGAGACAACTGACCCAAGGGGCGGCCATCGGCGCCGTTGCCGGCTTGGCTTCAGGGTATATCGGCCTGGGCGGAGGGTTCCTGATGGTTCCCATGATGCTGTCGTTCATGCACCTCCCGATGAAGCTGACGTCGGGCACATCGCTTATTGCGATCATGATCCTCGCCTTGCCGGCGACCGTCGTGCAATGCATGCTCGGCAACGTCGATTACCTTGTAGGAATCGCGGTGGCTTGCGGGTCGATTCCCGGAGCGCTGCTCGGAGCGCGGCTCATGAAATATGTGCCCGAGCGCACGCTTCGTTTCGCGTTCGCCTTCTTCCTGTTCATCGGGGCTATTATGTTAGTGGTAAAAGAGTTCGGGGTCCTGGGCTAGTGCGACCCGCACGCTTTAAGGAGCGTTCACGTGGATTACAAATTGCTGCGCAAACGGCACGTTTTGGAAATACTGCTCATCGTCATGGCGTTCGTGGCGGGATGCGCGCTCGCGTACATGACCGTGTTTGGTTTGAAGTCGATGGTCTTGCAGCTCATCTTGGGGCTCGTGTTCACGCTTTCGCTCCTCTGCTTCATGTGGCTGTGGTTCGACCCCGACACCCATGCCGCCTATCAGGCCGATGAGCTGTTCAAGCTTGCTAGCCAAATGTTCGATTGCATGAAGGACGGCCTGACGACCAACGCAGCCCAGCAAATCTGCGAACTTCTCCTGCCTGCCACGCCGGCGCTCGCCGTTGCCATCACCGACCGGGAGCGCATCTTGGGATACGCCGGCTACAACGCCGCCAACAACCAGTCGGGACGCGCCGTCCGCACGCGCGCCACGCGCAAGACGCTCGAGGACGGAAAACCCCGCATCCTGCGTCATCCGGACGATATCGGGCTTCCGATGTCTTCGACGGACATCAATGCGGCCATCGTTCAGCCCCTTTACGTCGGCAACAGCATCGAAGGCACGGTCAAGTTCTACTACCGCAACGCCAAGCAGCTGAGCAAGACGCAGCAGTCGCTTGTCCATGGGTTTGCGGAGCTGCTCTCCACGCAGATGGCGGCAACGCTTTTGGAAGAGCAGGTGAAACTGACGACGAGCATGGAGTTGAAGGCCCTGCAGGCGCAGATCAACCCCCATTTCCTCTTTAACACGCTCAACACCATCGCCTCGCTCATCCGCACCGACCCGGCGAAAGCGCGCACGCTGCTGCGCGACTTCTCGGCCTTCTACCGCTCGACCCTCGAGGACTCCGAAGACCTCATCCCCCTCGAGCGCGAGCTCAAGCAAACGGAACGCTACTTATCGTTCGAGACCGCCCGCTTCGGAGAAGACCGCCTTCAGCTCATCATCGACGTCGATCCCGAAATCATGGACATCGAGGTTCCCTCCTTCATGATCCAGCCACTCGTCGAGAATGCCGTCAAGCACGCGATGCGCACCGACAAGACCTTGACCATCACCATCACGGGCACCGCACACGGCGACGACGCCATCCTGTGCGTGCACGACGACGGCGCGGGAATGTCGAAAGAGGTCGCGGCCAACATGCTCACGCAGGAATCCGAGACCGGCCTGGGAATCGCCGTCAAGAACGTCAACGACCGCATCAGGGGTTATTTCGGGCCGGGATCGAACATGGAGGTGGATAGCGAGCTCGGGCAGGGGACCGAGATCTGCTTCAAGCTCAGCGGAGCCCTGTCTGATGACGACGAACCGGAAAGAGCCCTCGAAGAACACCTTAATCCCGAGTAACGCCCATTTCATGACCGGGTCTGACGGCATCGTAGAGACGGGGTCCTCACGATAATGGAGGATTGAAGCAGCTCGGCACTCGCTTGCGAAAATTATGCTTGCGAACGAGGTGGGTAGTTGTGTATACTTCGTTTCTGCGCTATATGCGCGTGAGGCTTGAGGACGCGGAGAGATGTCCGAGCTGGCCGAAGGAGCACGATTGGAAATCGTGTATACCTCAAAAGGGTATCCGGGGTTCAAATCCCCGTCTCTCCGCCACTTTTCAGCCACCTTGCGGAGAGGTGGCAGAGCGGTTGAATGCGGCGGTCTCGAAAACCGTTTTACCGGTGAACCCGGTAACCAGGGTTCGAATCCCTGCCTCTCCGCCATCTGGATTTCAAATCGCCCTGTCGGGCGATTTTTCATTCGCACGCTGCGCGACGCCCATGCACCCCATCTTGGCTTTCAAGCCTTCGCTCGTGTACCACAGTACACTTCGCTCGTCTTTTAAGCCAACCTGGGGCGCCTGGACGCCGCTCGCTTCATTGCCTGCTAGGCTATTCTTCAGAACTAGATGAAGCCGCAACGGAGTTATAGGACAGTTGGTGTTTTAGAGTATCACCGCAGGTCATCCCCATCAAAATGCCATTTATAGTTGTCCGCCGCCAACTACATGGTCGGATAAAACGTGTTGGTCTTTTCAAGAGTATTACCTTAAGCGAACAGCCCTGTGGCGCTTACGGGGTAGAGCGCCTGGGAGTTCGTGGCAAAAATTTTTGCCTGGCAAATCGCGGACGCAAACGTTAATCGCTCGTATGGGCTGCACGCCTTCGTTTCTTCAGCCAAACGCGAACAGGGGATGCCCGTTCCGCTCGTCTAAGTAAAGACGAGCGGAACGGGCATCCCCTGTTCGCAGCTCCCTGCTCGGCTTACTTGCCCGCAGCGGCCTTCTTGCGCTCGACGGCGGTCAGAAGGCGCTTGCGCAAGCGGATGGACTTGGGCGTGACCTCGACCAGCTCGTCGTCCTCGATGTACTCCAGCGCCTCCTCGAGCGTGAACGTGACAGGCGGCGTCAGCTGGATGGCCTTGTCGGCGTTGCTCGAACGCTGGTTGCCGAGCTGCTTGGACTTCTCGACGTTGACGGTCATGTCGCCTTCCTTAGCCGACTCGCCCACGATCATGCCCTCGTAGCAATCCTCGCCCGGGCCGATGAACAGCCGCCCGCGCTCCTGCAGCGTGTCGAGCGCATACGCCACCGACTTGCCCGTGCTCATCGAGATCATCATGCCGTTCTTGCGATGCGCCATCTCGCCTCGGTACGGACCGTACTCGCTGAAGTGGTGGAACATCGTCGCCTCGCCACGCGTTGCATTCAAAAGGCGCGTGCGCAGTCCCATGGTGCCGCGCGTGGGGATCTTGAACACGAGGTGGGTGTCATCGCCGCGCTGGATCATGTCGGTCATCTCGCCGCCGGCGTTGCCGAACACCTCGATGCACTTGCCGGCGTACTCGCTCGGCACGTCGACCGTCGCCTCCTCGATGGGCTCCATGCGGTTGCCGTCCTCGTCCTCGCGGAACACGACTTGCGGACGCCCGACCTGGAACTCGAAGCCCTCGCGGCGCATGGTCTCCATCAGGACCGAAAGGTGCAGGACGCCGCGCCCGGCCACCTCCATGCCCGTGGAGCCCTCGACGTCGGTGATGCGCATGCTGATATTGGACTCGGCCTCGCGCAACAGGCGTTCGCGCAGCTGGCGGGAGCCGACGATGTCACCCTCGCGGCCGACGAGGGGGCTCGTGGACGCCTCGAACACGACGGACATGGTGGGTTGCTCCACCTTGATCGGGTCGAGCACCACGGGATGCTCGCGGCTCGTGACCATGTCGCCGATATCGGCGTCGTCTACACCCACGACGGCGACGATGTCGCCGGCATACACTTCCTTATGTTCCTTCTTGCCGAGCTCCTCGAACGTGAACACCTGCTTGATGGTGGTGTTGTAGCGCGTGCCGTCGGCTTTCACCACCAGCACCTGCTCACCTTTGTGAATGGTGCCGGAATGGAGGCGTCCCACGCCGATGCGCCCGACGAAGCTCGAATGGTCGACCGTGCAGATTTGCAGGGCGATGGGGCCTTCGGGCTGGCACTCGGGTGCGGGCACTTCCTTCAAGATGGTCTCGAGTAGGGGAATCATGTTCATGTTGTCGTCTTCGGGCTCGAAACGCGCATAGCCGGCCATGGCGCTTGTGAAAACGACGGGGAAATCGAGCTGCTCGTCGCTGGCATCAAGCTCGACCATCAGGTCGAACACCTCGTCGACCACCTCGTTGGGACGCGCGCCCGGGCGGTCGATCTTGTTCACGACCACGACGATGCGCATGCCCGTGGCCAGGGCGTGACGCAGGACGAAGCGCGTTTGCGGCATCGGGCCCTCGAACGCGTCCACGATCAACAGGGCGCCGTCGGCCATGTTCAGCACGCGTTCCACCTCGCCGCCGAAATCGGCATGGCCCGGCGTGTCGATGACGTTTATCTTCACGTCCTTGTACGTGACGGAAATGTTCTTGGAGAGAATCGTGATCCCGCGCTCGCGTTCCTGGTCGTTGCTGTCCAAAACGCGCTCAGCAACCTGCTGGTTCTCTCGGAACACGCCCGCCGTGTACAGCAGCCGGTCGACGATGGTGGTCTTGCCGTGATCGACATGTGCGATGATGGCCACGTTGCGTATGTTGTCTTGCTTCATCCGAAACCCCTTTGAGCAATCTGAGTGTAACTGGGGAATCGTATCACAAGCGCTTGTCTAATCTCAACAGACATGTCGAAGACCTGCCGTTGCGTCCTCGTTGTGTGCCTCAAGGGTTTTTTCATGCACCGATATGTATTCTCAAGCGAGAAATAGTGAAGCGAATTTGTCCATATTGTGCACCGTTTTGCCCGAAAAATGGGCTGTGCGACAATGGTGCACGTTGATGCTTGCGCGGGTAGCCGACGTTTACGTCGGGCTTCTCTCACCTCGAGGAGAACACGATATGAAAATGGAGAAGTTCCTAAAGGCCTTGATCGCTCTTGGCGTCATAAGCGCTTGCAGCGTGCTTATCGCATGCTCAGGCGGAACCCAGACGACGGGTTCTGGCGGAGCCGCTGCTACCGTGAACGGAACGGAAATCCCCGAAGCTACCGTGACCGATTACGTTCAGAATATCCGCGGCCAATACGGTCTTGACGACGACGATTCCTGGGGACAGTTCCTCTCCGCAAACGCCATGACCCCCGAAAGCCTTCGCGAGCAAACGATTAATTCCCTTGTCGACAAGGAACTGCTCAAGAGCAACGCCAGCTCGCTCGGCATCACGGTCGAAGACAGCGAAATCGACCAGCATGTCGAATCGATGAAGTCCAACTTCGAGTCCGAGGAGGCCTGGCAGGCTGCCCTTAAACAGGCGGGATTCACTGAAGAGTCCTATCGCGAAAGCATCAGGACCTCGCTTCTGCAAGACAAGCTGAACACCCATTTCCAGGACAACGCAAACGTCACCGATGAGGATCTGCTCACCGCTGCCGACACTGTCGGCATGTACTACGACGGCGCCAAGCGCTCCTCGCACATCCTGTTCAAGGTCGACGACAAGACTGACGAGGCAGCCATGGCGGCCGCACGCGAAAAAGCCGAGGCTGTTCTCAGCCAGATCAAGGGCGGTGCCGACTTCGCCGAGCTCGCCAAGCAGAACTCCGATGACACAGGAAGCGCCGAGAAGGGCGGCGACGTCGGCTGGGATGTCACGAGCAACTTCGTGGCCGAGTACACCGACGCCCTCGCCGAGCTCGACAAAGACGAGGTTAGCGACCTGGTCGAAACCGAATACGGCATTCACATCATCAAAGTTACCGACGTCTTCAACAAGCCCGAGAAAATCACCAAGCTTGACCAGCTTCCCAAAGAGTTCCAGGACGCCGCCAAGGAGATGGCCAAGTCCATGAAAGTTGACAACGATTACAAGGCATGGCTTGAGGAGCAACGCAAAGCCGCCAACATCGTCATCAACCCGATTCCGGCTGACGCCTCGTACAACGTCGACATGAGCAAGTACGAAAGCAAAGAATCGGGCGAGAGCGACGTCGAAGTCGTGGAAGGCAACGAAGAGGGTGCCGACGAGGAAGGCGTTGACGTCGAGCTCGAAGAAGCAAGCTCGAGCGAGGCCGCCGCTTCCGAGTCCGCAGAAAGCACCGCCGCTTCTGGTGAATCTGCAAGCTCCTCCGCCTCAAGCGAAGCCGCAAGCTCCGAGGCCTCCAAGTCCGCAGCGTAAGGCGGCGGCTATCTAAAACACCTTGGTTCGAGCGGGGGCGTAGGCCCCCGCTTCGTTTATGCGATGGGGGCGGGTGCTTTGTCATGCGGGAACCGCGCGACAAAGCACCCGCCCCCATCGCACTCTAGCACCTTCTCTGCCGCTCCCGCCAGCTTCCAAGACACTAGATCATGTTCATCTGCTCGAGCGTGCTGTTATACCACTTCTCCCAGTTGGGCGGGCAGTACTTCTTGGCGTTGTCAATCGAGATGGTGTAGCCATACCCGCGCGCCAAACCTGCCACATGCGCATCAATCGCCTCTTCCCACGATCCCCAGCTCGCACCACCCCAGCCCCAGGCGTTGTGCGGCAGGAAGCAGTTGGCGCCCTTCGTGCTCTCAACGCAGGAGATGGCAGGCGACCAGCGTGGGTCAACACCGTACGCCCAAGCGGCTTTCGCAAAGTTGACGCCTTGACCGTCAAGCGGCGATCCGGCGAGATAGGCATCGATGCGACCTGACCATTCATTGATGAAGGCAGCCTGATCTGCCGTCCAGTCTGCGCCATCGTTCGTGGGCTGTTCGATTGGCTCGGGCTCCGGCTGAACCTCCGGTTCGGGCTCAGGTGCCTGCTCCGGTTCAGCTTGGGCTTTCGGCTCCTCGTTGGCCTCGCTTTGCTCTTCGGAGGCTTTCGAGCTTCCCTGGTCATCCCCTTTTCCTGCGGCTTCGGCAGATTCCTCCGGAACCTGCTCCTCTTCTTCGGCTTGGGCCGATTCAGCTGCTTGTGCTGCAGCTATCCGTTCTGCCTCCGCAGCAGCCGCTGCTGCCGCAGCCTCCTCGGCTTGGCGACGCGCTTCCTCCTGCGCGCGCCTTTGCGCTTCGAGCCGAGCCTCTTGGGCGGCCTTCAGGGCTGCATCCGCTTCCTCAGCGTGCTTCACAGCGCTTTCGCGGGCATTTTCGAGCGCCACCCGCCTGGTGTCGAGCTCGCTTTTCATGGAGGCAAGTGATTGCAGCTCTTCGACATGGGCGGTGGAAATGCGGTTGAGGCTATCGACGTTGACGAGGAATTCGTAGAACGACCCGCTGTCGAACAGCAACTGCAGCAATCCCGATTCCTGCTGGTGAAGCTTATACAGGCTCCGTGCCGCGTTGTTGCCTCGCTCTTGTTGTTCGGGAATCTTGGCCGAAATCTCGTCGATACGCACTGTGTTTTCCTGAATATCGGCTTCTGCCTTGGCAACCGCAGCAATGGCTTCATCGTACTCCGCTGCCGTGCGCTCAACCTCCTGCTGGAACTCATCGGCAACAGGGTAAATGTCTAGCTCTTCCGCCCAAGCTGGGTCGGGCGCGATGACGAGGGGAATCGATAGGGTTGCCGCAATCGCCGCGCATGCACATGTGCGCACGACAGAGGAGGCTACTCCCTGCTGAGGTGGTGTTCCCGCAAAACCTGCCATGTTTAATCTGCTTTCAGTTCGGTGGGAATTCCATTATACGGGGATGCGCATACGCCCACCTGAGGGCACACCAAACCAGCAAAAGCGCGGAGATTGCTGAACGCGCTGCCGCCTAGATTGTGCCCATCTCGCTGAGGGTGTTCTTATACCAGTCTTTCCAGTCGGTGCAGTAAGCTTTCGCGCCGCTAAGCGAAATGGTGTATCCGTAGCCGTTCGCCAAGCCTCGAATATGCGCATCGATCGCCTCTTCCCAAGAACCCCATTCCAGAGCGAGTCCGATCGGGTCCTCGTCGGCAGCACCCCACCCCCAAGCATTGTACGGGCGTACGCAAAGCCGCCCCTTCGAGCTCTCGGTGTTGGAGATAGCCGGCGACCAGCGCGGGTCAACGCAATAGCGCCAGGAGGTCTTTGCAAAGCACTCGCCAAGGCCCTCCATCGGCGATCCGGCGAGATAGGCGTCGATACGAGGAGCCCATTCAGCCACGAATTCCTCCTCGGTGGCGAACCAGTCAGCACCATCGTCTGCGACGCTTGCGCCAGAGTCTTGGGCGTACGCCGTGGCAACCCCAAGGCGCTGCTTGCTAGCACGGGATTCGCGAGCCTCGTTCAAAGCAGATGCAGCCTCGTCAAGACGCTCCTGCGCCTGTGTTTGAACGTCGGCAAGCTCCCGCTGCTTCTCGACGAACTCGTCATGAAGGGCGTTCGTCTCGGCAATTTGCCTTGCATCATGCTTCGTGATGGCGTCGAGGTACGTGGACATCTTGAGGAAATCGTCAAGCGATTCAGCGCCGAGCAGCAGGTCGAAGAACTCGAATCCTTTGCTCTTGAGCAAGTAGAGGCGCTTTGCAGACTCGTTCCCACGCTTCTTTTGCTCGGAGAGCTCTGCGGAGAGGGCGTTTACTTCGGCGCGCACTTTCTCTGCTTTCTTGCTTGCCTTCTCAACTTCGGCCTCCGCCTTCGCATGCTCGTCTTCGAGCGTCTTGACGTCGGTATGAGGAATAGCGAAATCGGAGGTTATGAGCACGGTGTCGGCATGGGCGAGCGCTCCCGGCAGTAGCGCGACTGCGAGAGCGAACAGGATAGCAACAACGATTAACGCAAGCCAATGGATGAATGGCTTGCGCGGTTTGCTATCTTCTGAGCCAAATGAGAAATCGTCTTCGTTCATAGTCCGTTTATGGTTCGTTTACATTGCCGTTTTATTCAGTTGTATCGCAGTAGCTGCCTTCTGCGTACATTCTAACCTTTGCAATAATCGTTTGTCCTCGGCGCTCAATTATCCGCACAACAAGCTCAATCTCGCTTTCGCCATAAGAGCCCAGTATGTAAGCGGCTTTCGCAACTGCATTACTGCAGTACTATCTAATACCACAGGATCGCTTTGACGACGAGGCGTTTTTCTCTAGCATTGTGCCAATGCACCAAGTGGCGCCACAGACGCCCCATCAAATAAATAGCACGCCGAAAGGTGGCCTATCCAAAGCATCACCGCTATAATGTGTTAGCTTAACTGGAGGAGGATGCGCTTTTTCGGAGCGCATTTTTGACACCAAGGGGAGAAACAATGGCAAGTAAATCAACTCACGGGACGCATAACCGCGCCGCCTGGTCTGGCAAGGCCGGGTTTATCCTTGCGGGCGCGGCAAGTGCTGTAGGATTGGGCAACCTGTGGCGTTTTCCCACGTTGGCAGCCAAGTATGGCGGGGGCATGTTCATCCTCACCTACTTCATCCTGGCATTCACGTTCGGCATCTCGCTGCTCTTGCTCGAGACTGCGCTCGGCAGGCACACCAGGCAGTCGGTCATTGGCGCCTTCTCGACTTTGAACAAGCGCTGGAAGTTCGCGGGCGTCTTGGCGGCGTTGGTGCCGTTCATCATCACGCCGTACTACTGCATTATCGGCGGCTGGGTTACTAAATACCTGGTCAGTTACGTAACCGAAGCGCCAGGCGCCATTGCTGCCGAAGGGTTCTTCGGCGGGTTCATCACCGACCCGGTTTTCACCTACGTGTTCATGATTGTTTTCATGCTGCTGTGCATCGGCGTCGTCGCCCTCGGCGTGAAGAACGGCATCGAGAAGGCGAACATGATCATGATGCCGCTGTTGCTGGTCATGGCCATCGGCATCTCGGTGTTCGTGCTCATGCAGCCCGGCGCTAGGGAGGGCGCTGCGTACTACCTGATTCCAGATTTCAGCAAGTTCTCGCCTGACCTGGTAATCAACGCGCTCGGCCAGATGTTCTACAGCTTGTCGCTGGCCATGGGCATCATGGTCACGTACGGCAGCTACCTCGAGAAGAAGGAGAGCCTCTCCGAATCGGTGATTAGCATCGCCGGCTTCGACCTCATCGTCTCCTTCCTCGCCGGCCTCATGATCGTCCCCGCCGCATTCGTGGTCTTGGGCTTGGGTGATGGCGGCACGATGAGCGCCGGCCCCTCCCTCATGTTCGTCACCCTCCCCGAGGTATTCGTGAACATGGGCTCCACCGCCCAGATAATCGGCATCGTGTTCTTCGTGTTGGTGCTGTTCGCAGCCGCAACGAGCGCCATCTCGCTGATCGAGGCCTGCACGTCCATCATCCAGGACGGCACGCATTGGTCGCGTGGCAAGTCGCTGTTCGCCTGCGCGGTGTTCGTCATCGCTGCGGGCTGCTTCATCAACGCAGGCTACAACGCTCTCATCTGGATCGAGCCGCTCGGTCCTGGGACCCAGCTGCTCGACTTCTTCGACTTCATCTCGAACTCGGTCATGATGCCCATCGTCGCGCTTCTGACGTGCATCTTCGTTGGCTGGATTGTCAAACCAAAGGTTGTCATCGACGAGGTTCGCGCCTCCTCGAAGTTCAGGGGCGCTGGCGCCTGGACCCTCATGATCAAGTACATCGCCCCGGTTCTGGTCATCGCCATCCTCGTTGCGAACGTGCTTCCCATGATCTTCCCAGCTGGGTAACTACGCAGCGCGCAAATGCGTGAAAGCCTGCTTCAAGGCTCTCGCGAATACCGAGGCGCCGTCTCATGTGCGAGGCGGCGCCTTTGCTTTATTCGACGACGTGCGTTCTTTATTCGGGAGCCCCATTGTTCTCTCGCAATTGACAAGCGATTCACCTGGGGTTAGGCGATAGAACGGAAGTGATCGCCCAAATGCTCAGGACAACCTATTGGTACGGCCTCTTTGCGTTATGCGATATGCGTTTCCCTAGATTTCGTTTTTCGCGTTCAATGCGATGTCGTATGCCTCGTTGCGGGAAATGCCGAACTCCTCTTCCAGCTGTCGTGCGACCTGCTTGGGGCGCATTCCCTCGCCGAGCAGTGTGGCTGCCCGTTTGGCAGCACCTATCTGGGCCGTTTCGGCCTGTTCAGTGCGCTCAGCATCACCTGGGGCGTCTATCACGATGACAATCTCGCCTTTTACGGTAGCACGCGCCTGGAGGGCTTCTCGCAGCTCGAGCGCGGTTCCGCGAAGAACCTCCTCGTGCAGCTTGGTGAGCTCTCGACACACCGCAAGCGTTCGATGCGGGTAAACGCCTTCGATGCACTTCAAGGCATCGACCAGGCGATTCGGGCTTTCATAGAAAATGAGTGCCGCGTCAAGGGTGCGAAGGGACTCGAGGAGCTCCTTACGCGCGTTTGCCTTGCGGGGGAAGAAGCCCCCGAAATAAAAGTTGGCATCAACGCAACCGCTTGCAACGTACGCAGTTGCAGCAGCCGTGGGCCCGGGCAGCACTTCAACGGGCGCTTCCGCCTCACGCGCTGCGCGCACCAGGCGCAATCCAGGGTCCGACACGCCCGGCATGCCGGCGTCGGTGCAATAGGCGATGACCTCGCCTGCCAACACGCGCTCGACAATGCTTCCCGCACGCTGCCCGATGACGTTCTCGTCGAGGCGCTCGAGGCGCTTTCCTTCCACGCCGAGTGCAGCCAGGAGCTTTCCCGTCACGCGCGTATCCTCGGCGCATACCACGTCAGCTGCGCGCAACGCCTCCAGGGCGCGCAACGTCATGTCGCCCAGATTTCCCAGCGGCGTGGGGCATATGATCAGTTTTCCCGACACCAAGAACCCATCTCTCTATTGCCGACTGTTCCCATGCTATCAGATATTGTCGCAGGCTACCTGGCACAAAACCCGAGCTCGTGACAGGCTGAGCGGGCTGACCTGCCAAAACACCACAAGGCCCTTCTGACAGGCCGCCCGCCCGGCGGGGTGAGCCGCTTCCGCAGGGTCCGTCCGACTCGTCCGCACGGCCTTTTCCGTACAGTTCCCCGCATTTGCTGCACCTTGAAAAACTCGTGCAGAGATATGCTGGAAATGAACGTTTTCCAGGGTGCTCAGCACGCAGTTTTCCGCTCATTTCGCTATCATCCTTGCAGTTCGACGTACATTTCCCCCGAATTGCTGCATGAAATCTTTCAAACGCAGGGATGATGGGGAATTGTACGGAAAGGGCCTAGCTCTAACGCTCGCGTGTACTTCCCCGCTTTTCCTGCAGCCGGCCACACTTGCGCCGTGCACTTCGCGGGAATCCTTGCGGCCCTCCGAATCCGCGCCGTGCACTTCCCGTGTTTTCTTGCAGGATGACGTGCACTTCGCCCGATTCCTTACAGGGGCTTCATCTCGTGCAAGGAAAGCGGGGAAGTGCACGTCGAAAAGCCCGCCGGACGCCCGTTTCGGCGTGCATTTCCGCCATTTTCCTGCAGGCAGACGTGCACTTCGCCTGTGTCCTTGCACGAGTTCGCGCCGATGCAAGGATTCGGGGGAAATGCACGGCATCGTGCAGGAATCGAAGGGAAGTGCACGGCTGCCCGGCCGCTGCCCGCCCAAGGGGTTCGCCTCCAGCCCTCCGGCGGTAATCTTTCGCATCGCACTCCATCTCGCTGCCCGCCTTCGGAAGCGGCTCACCCCTTGGGCGGTCGGTCTCCAATGCGCAAAGCGGTCTGCAAAGCGCGAAGCGGCCCGGAAAACCGGGCCGCTCGCAATAACGCTACTGCATCTGAGCTGGCTATTTCTCCATATTAGCTTTCGCAACCGAAATCATGAGCTTGATGCGGTTGAGCTGGTTCACTTCGGATGCGCCCGGATCGTAATCCACCGCCACGATGTTGCTCATGGGGTAGCGTCGGCGCAGCTCCTTGATCACGGCCTTGCCCACCACGTGGTTCGGCAGGCACGCGAACGGCTGCGCGCACACGACGTTGGGCGTGCCGTGGCGAATGAGCTCAACCATCTCGGCAGTGAGCAGCCAACCCTCGCCCATCGAATTGCAGGTGGAGAGGATCTCCTCCGCATACTCGCCGAGCGTGAAGATGTCAGTCGGCGCCTCGAAGCGTGCCGATTTCTCGAGCGCATCGATAAGCGGCTTGCGCATGGTGGCCAAAAGCCTCAAAATGCCGTGCGCGCCGATGGCACCCTTTGTGGAGCGCCCAAGCGGGTCTTTCTGGAAGATGCGCCCGACGATGCCGAACAAGAAGAATTCCACGAGCCCTGGCACGACCGCTTCGCAACCCTCGTGCTCGATGACGTCGACAACCTGGTTGTTCGCTGTGGGATGGAACTTCACGAGAATCTCTCCCACCACGCCGACGCGAGGCTTGGTACCGTCGTTTACCAGCGGCAACGTGTCGAAATCCTCCACGATGCCCCGGCAAGTCTTGCCGAACTCGCGGCGGTTCGTGCCAGCCGCAAGCTGAGCCTTGCACACGGCCATCCAGTGATCAAACAGACGCTGAGCTGCACCCGGCTCGGCTTCGTACGGACGCGTGCGATACAGGGCTGTCATCAGCAAGTCGCCGAGCGAAAGCGCGTAAACCGCCTGCTTCAGCATGGGCAACGTGATTTCCCAGCCTGAGTTGTGCTCGTCGATATGGCTTTGCAAGGCCAGCGAGATGACGGGAACATGCCCCAGCCCCGCGGCTTTGAGCGCCTTGCGGATCAGCGCAATGTAGTTCGTGGCGCGGCAGCCGCCGCCCGTCTGCGTGATGAGGACGGCCAGTTTGTCGGTATCGTAACGCCCGCTGGTAACTGCCTCCATAATTTGCCCTGTGACCAGGATAGACGGATAGCAGATGTCGTTGTTCACGTACTTCAGGCCCGCGTCCACCGCACCATGGTCCACCGACGGCAAGAGCTCTACGTTGTAGCCGTAGGCACGGAAGATGGGAACCAGGAGCTCGAAATGGTACGGTGCCATTTGCGGCGCCAAGATGGTGTAGCCGGCTTCCTTCATCTCCTTGGTGAACTCGACGCGCGGGAACTCGGTCGTTGCGCCTTCGAGCTTGTTCAGCACGCGCGGAACGTTCGTGGTCGACGCCACGCCATCGGTGGTGGAAGCCTCAGCATCGGCTCGGGTCGTATGCGCCATGCGGCCGGCCACCTCTTGGGCGGCGGCGGCAAGCGTCGCCCCAGTGCGCTCGTCGCGTTTCTGCTCGAAATCGGCCAAGGCCGCATCGGTTGCCGCAACGGCGTCCTCGGCGGCGGCGATGGTCGCCTCGGCGGCGGCCACGGCCGGGCATGCAGCTGCCTGCGCCGCCTCAGCTGCCTCTTCGGCCTGGTCGCGCAAGGCCGCAAGCAGCGAGCGAACGCGGATGCGCGCAGCGCCGAGGTTCGACACCTCGTCGATCTTCAGCACGGTGTACACCTTGCCCGCAGCCTCCAAGATCTCCTGGACCTGGTCGGTCGTGAGCGCGTCAAGCCCGCAGCCGAACGAGTTCAGCTGGATGAGGTCCAGGTCGCGGCGCTTCGTGGCGACCTTCGCCGCAGCATACAGGCGCGTGTGGTACATCCACTGGTCGACCACGCGGATAGGACGCTCGAGCGTGCCCAGATGGGCAACGGAATCCTCGGTGAGCACCGCCAGCCCGAAGCTGGTGAGCAGCTCGGGGATGGCGTGGTTGATCTCGGGGTCGTTATGGTAGGGACGGCCCGCCAGCACGATGCCATGCGTGCCGGTCTCTTCCATCCAGGCGAGGGTCTCCTCGCCCTTGGCGCGCATGTCGTCCTTGAAGCGCTCGTCTTCGGCCCAAGCAAGGTCAACCGCCGCGTCAACTTCGGAACGCGAGGGAAGCTTGGCGTGTCGGCCGACGACGTCCCCGTACGTCTCGCACAGCTCCACGTGCAGGCGCTTCTTCAGGTGATCCTTCTGGTCGTACGGCAACCAGGGGTTCAGGAAGGCCACGTCGGTCTCGCGCAACTCGTCGATGTTCAGACGCAACGCCTCGGAATAGCTTGCAACGATCGGACAGTTGTAGTGGTTGCCGGCGCCCTCGTCTTCCTGGCGCTCCCACTTGGCGCAGGGCATCCAAATGAAATCGGGGTGCTTTTCCAGCAAGTTCATGACGTGGCCATGGCTGAGCTTGGCCGGGTAGCACACCGACTCGCTCGGCATGGACTCGATGCCGGCCTCGTAGGTCTTCTTCGTGGACGGGTCGCTGAGGATAACGCGGAAGCCCAGCTTGGTGAAGAACGTGAACCAGAACGGGTAGTTCTCGTACATGTTCAGCGCGCGCGGGATGCCCACCGTGCCGCGCGGCGCATCTTCCGGTGCAAGCGCCTCGTAGTCGAAGAGCCGATGCGCCTTGTAGTCGAACAAGTTCGGTACGTTATGCGCGCTCGTCGAGGCGCCCGCCAGTCCCGCGCCCTTCTCGCAGCGGTTGCCCGTGATGAAGCGGCGGTGCTTGCCGTTCGCGTCCTTCCCGAAGTCGTTGACCGTGAGCAGGCACGAGTTGGAGCATCCCTTGCACCTGACGGTGCGATGGGTGGGATTGAGGGCCTCCAGCTCCTCGAGCGATAGCAGTGTCGACTTAACGTAGCCGGAGGTCGGACCGGCCTCGCCCGCAACCTCGGAGGAATCCCCCGCGCTGGGCGTGGGGGTGCTGGCCGCTTGCGCATCCAACCCTTCTCCCTCGTAGCCGGAGGTCGGACCGGCCTCGCCCGCAACCTCGGATAGGCTGCTGGTCGGGACGGTGTCCGCCGCTTGCGCAGGCGGAGTGGGATTCTGGGATGCTGAAGACGAATTACCGCCGAGCAGCTGTAGGCGGACACCGTCCCGACCAGCAGCCCAGTACCGGTCGCGGGCGAGGAGGGCCGCACCGTAGGCCCCCATGTTCCCGGCAATGTTCGGACGCACCGCGTCCACGCCGGCTAGTTGCTCGAAGGAGCGGAGCACCGCGTCGTTGAGGAACGTGCCGCCCTGCACGATGACGCGTTCTCCCACATCGTGCGGGTCGCGGATCTTGATGACCTTGAACAGGGCGTTCTTGATGACCGAGAGAGCCAAGCCGGCTGCGATGTCGCCGACGGTGGCGCCTTCCTTCTGCGCCTGCTTCACGCGGCTGTTCATGAACACGGTGCAGCGGCTTCCCAGGTCAACCGGCGCCTGCGCGCGAATCGCCGTCGCAGCGAACTCTGAGACGTCAAGCCCCAGGCCGCTCGCGAAGCTCTCGATGAACGAGCCGCAACCGGAGCTGCACGCCTCGTTGAGCATGATGTGGTCGATGACGCCGTCTTTCACGCGCAGGCATTTCATGTCCTGTCCGCCGATGTCGAGGATGAACTCGACGTCGGGCAGAAGCTCGCGCGCGCCGCGCAGATGCGCGACGGTCTCGATTTCTCCGGTATCGACCTGCAGGGCCTGCAACAGCAACCCCTCGCCGTAACCGGTGACGGTCGAATGCCCGATGACCACGAGGGGCTCGCCCGTTTCGGGGTCGGTGGGAAGCGCCGCGTACAGCTCTGCCAGAGCCGTGCGGGCGCATCCAAGCACGTCGCCTTTGTTCGAGACGTAATGAGCCCACAAGATTTTACCGTCTTCGCTGATAAGTACGGCCTTGAACGTCGTCGAACCCGCATCTATGCCCAAATATGCCACGCCTCGGTAGCTGGCGAGGTCGGCCGTGTCCACGCGCTCGGCGTCGTGGCGGCGCTTGAACTCCTCGTACTCCTCGTCATTCGCGAACAGGGGCGCGAGGCGCGTCACCTCCGAGCCTTGGATATCGCCCAGGTTTTGCAGGCGCTCGATGACATCGTTGAGACACTCGAGCTTCACGTCTTCGACCAACGCGCCCGCCGCGGCACAACCGCTCGCCACGAACAGGTGGGCGTTCTCGGGTACGATGATGTGCTCGTCATCCAGGTCGAGCGTCTCGTAGAAACGTTTACGCAGCTCGGGCAGGTATTGAAGGGGACCGCCCAAGAACGCGATATGGCCTCGGATGGGACGACCGCATGCCAAGCCGCTGATGGTCTGCGTCACTACCGACTGGAAGATGGAAGCCGCGATGTCCTCCTTGCGCGCACCTTCGTTTAGCAGGGGCTGCACGTCGGTCTTGGCGAACACGCCGCAACGGCTCGCAATGGGATAGATCGTGGTGTGGTTGGCAGCAAGCTCGTTCAAACCGCCCGCATCGGTGTTGAGCAGAGCAGCCATCTGGTCGATGAAAGCGCCGGTGCCGCCTGCGCAGGTGCCGTTCATGCGCTGCTCGATAGACTGGCCGAAGTAGATGATCTTCGCGTCCTCGCCGCCGAGCTCGATGGCGACGTCGGTTTTCGGGATGAACGTCTCGACGGCCGTCTTCGACGCGATGACCTCCTGCACGAACTCTACGTCAAGCCACTTGGCCAAAAGCAGGCCGCCGGAGCCGGTGATGGCGATGGTCATGGGCTTGTCGCCGTAACCATCATCCGCCGCCGCTTGAAGCACCTGGGCGATGGTCGCGCGAACATCCGAATGATGTCGCTGGTAGAGCGACCATACCGCCTGGTCGTTCTGGTCGAGGATTGCCAGCTTGACAGTCGTCGACCCTACGTCGATGCCCGCCCTAAGCGCCGGTTTCGACGCTTTCGCGCGGTCGGCATCGCTTTGGATTTCAATGTATTTCTTGCCTTTGTACTGCATGTAGTCCGCCTTGTTGCTCTGTCTCGTCTTTCCGAAAAGTCTTTAACTTCAATATTGTACCAAGTTAACTCCTTCTGATACGAGCCGTTCGGGAATGTGTCACTTGCCCGTAGCTAACGACACATTCCGTTCTTACCGACAAGAAACGGCAATTCGACGAGCTGTTAGCTTCCATTATGTTCCGATACGCTACAATACATGGGTCAACTGGTTATCGACTTGGCAGCTGGAAAAGGGAGATCGGGGGCGGTTATGGATAAAACACAAGGGCAAAGCTTGATGCGCAGGGTTCCTATTCTTCTCTTTGTGCTGCTTGCGGGCATGCTTTTCATGTCGTTGACAAGCACCCCCGCCTATGCCGCAGATCAAGGCAACTCCACGAAAACGCAGCTTATGGCAGGTCAGCTGGAAACTAATATCGGCACGCAATCTGCAATTGACGACTTGTACGGCACGATCACAGCGGTGCCCACTAACAAGAAGTCCATGTACGAGGTCTATTCCACGTACTTCTTCGTCAATGCTGGCCCAAACGCATGCGCCGGCTGCAATCTGTACCTGGGGTACCGGCAGAAAATCGGTAAGAAATGGACCGATTGGAAGATCTACGACAGCCCGTTGTACTCATACAACAACTACACGGTAAAAGGCCTCAAACCGAACAAGAAGACCCAGGTCAAGCTCATCTATGCATCGCTATACACCGGCGCCGTGGGCAATGCCTCGAAAGCGGTGACGTTCACGACAGGCCCGAACAAAAAGCCAAAGATCAAATCCGTGAAGGTTAAGGCCGTCAACGTCGTACGACACAAGCAACACCATGTCAGCCCTTACACGGGATATGTCTACCGAACCATCTACGACATCTGGTACACCTACAAGATCAAGACCACGGTAACGTTGAAGAACCCGCTGAAAAAGGGTTATCTGATGATTAACAGCAAGACGTACAAGGCTGCGGGAAAGAACAAGGGGAAAAAGACGTTCTCGTTCACGACCGCTAAAAAGATCGGGTATTCCTCGCCAAGAGGGTCGAAATACAAGGTTTCGGTAGCCACGTACCAAAACAAGACGTGGAAAGGCTATTCCAAGCTTTACCAGAAGAACTACAAGATCAAGTAATCGCGCCTGTTTTCGAGCGGGAGGCGAAACGCCTCCCGCTTTTTCATGCGCCTAGCACGCCGACCGCCCAGGGTGATCTGCGGGTCTCTAGTTCTTCAGCGAATTGAGCGGCGCCGGCATGCGTCCACCGCGATGCGCGAACACGGTGCCGGCATAAGTGTTGACGGGCATGACCGGCGCATAGCCCAGAAGCCCGCCGAACTCCAGCCTGTCGCCCACCTTCTTGCCGATGGCGGGTATGAGACGTACGGCGGTCGTCTTGTTGTTGATCATGCCAATTGCACATTCATCTGCGATGATGCCAAATATTGCTTCCTGCGACGTATCGCCGGGAATCGCTATCATGTCCAGGCCGACGGAGCATACGCTCGTCATGGCCTCGAGCTTCTCGAGGCACAGCGCCCCCGACTCGGCGGCGCGAATCATGCCCGCATCTTCCGAAACGGGGATGAAGGCACCCGAAAGCCCGCCGACCGAGCTCGATGCCATAACCCCGCCTTTCTTCACGGCGTCGTTGAGCAGGGCAAGCGCGGCCGTCGTGCCGGGACCGCCACATGTTCCCACGCCGATGGCCTCGAGGATCTCCGCAACCGAATCGCCCTCGGCAGGCGTTGGCGCAAGCGAAAGGTCAAGTATGCCCTTCGCCACGCCGAGACGCTTCGACGCCTCGAGCGCCATCAGCTCGCCGGCGCGGGTGATCTTGAAGGCCGTGGCCTTGATGGCTTCGGAAACCGCCTCGATGTCAGCATCCTTTGGCATCTTCGAGAGCACGGCGCGCACGACGCCGGGACCCGAAACGCCCACGTTGATGACCTGGTCGGCCTCGCCGGAACCGTGAAACGCACCCGCCATGAACGGGTTGTCCTCGACGGCGTTGCAGAACACGACGAGCTTGCCTGCGCCAATGCATTGGCGGTCGGCGGTGAGCTCGGCGGTTTGCTTGATGATGCCGGCCATCTTGTAGGCGGCGTCCATGTTTATGCCAGCTCGGGTCGAGCCCACGTTCACTGACGCGCACACGAAGTCGGTAGTCGCAAGCGCCTGCGGAATGGATTCCATCAACTTGGCGTCGGCTGCAGAGGCCCCCTTGTGGACGAGCGCGCTGAACCCGCCAACGAAATCAACGCCGACCGCCTTGGCAGCGCGGTCCATCGCCTGCGCAATCGGCGAAAGGTCGTCGGCGGTGACGGCAGCGCACACCTCGGCTATGGGCGTGACCGCAATGCGCTTGTTGACGATGGGGATGCCGAACTCGCGCTCGAGCTGCTCGACCGTGGGCACCAGGTTTTCGGCGACGTGCGTCATCCGGTCGTACACTTTGAGCGCCACCGTGTTGACGTCCGCGTCGGTGCATGCGCGCAGGTTCATCCCCAACGTGATCGTGCGGATATCGAGGTGCTGTTCAGCCACCATCGCGGTTGTTTCGGCTATTTCTGCAGGTGTGATTTGCATTTCCACTCCAAACGACGTGCGCTATTCCGTGTCAACTAACTATTCACCATCAACGCGTTCTCCAACATACTCTGCTTTGACAAGATACTCGACGTTACCCGAACGCTTGCCGCGAAGGGACGACTCGACCGCATCCACCACAGAGAATCCTTCATGTTCGAGCGCGTTTACCACCTCTTGCACCGTGCGAATGCGGACATCTTCGTCGACGACGAGACCCCGGTCGTCCGTCTCGTCGTGATGCGACTCGAACTGGGGTTTCACGAGGCCGATGAACACGCTGCCCGGTTGTGCCAAACGTGCGAAAACGGGCGCGAGGCGCGCGAGGCCGATGAAGCTGAGATCGGCAACGATCAGGTCGAAGGGAGCGCCTAGGGCAACTGGGTCGGCCACGCGGATGTTCGTGCGCTCGAAGACCGCCACGCGTTCGTCCTGGCGTAGCTTCCAGGCCAAATCGCCATACCCAACGTCCACGGCAGCAACCGAGGCGGCTCCCGCCTGCAGCAGGCAATCCGTGAAACCGCCCGTCGAGCAGCCGACGTCGATGCAGCGCAGCCCCGTCACATCCTGATTGAACACGCTCAGTGCGCCCTGCAGCTTCCATCCGCCGCGCGACACGAAGCGCTGCCTGCCTTTCACAAGCACATCCGCATCAGGCGACACCAACAAAGCGGCGCTTGTGGCATACGCATCCCCGACTTTCACCTCATGCGCCATCACCGCACGCAGCGCCTCGTCAACAGAGGGAAAATACCCCCTGTCCACCAGCAGACTATCGAGCCGCACTTTTCCCACGACCGCGAAACCTCTCGATACATGTTGGAACGCGCCATTAACGAAGATGCCAATCGTCGCGAGCAACTGGCATGTTCACACTATAGAACAAAGTGGGTTGCAAGCCACGACCTGCAACCCACTTAACCCCAAGTCCCGAAACACGTCAACGGTTCCGGGCAATTGACGCGTTGTACGCTAGCCGGCGATCAGCAGCTTGGCGATCTGCACGGCGTTCAGCGCGGCGCCCTTGCGGATCTGGTCGCCTACGCACCAGAACTGCAGGCCGTTCGCGATGGTCGGGTCGTTGCGAAGACGCCCGACGTAAACGTCGTCGGTTCCCTGGAGCATGCCGGGCATGGGGTAAACCTTGTTGGCCGGGTCGTCCATGACGGTCACGCCCGGGAAGGCCTCGAGCGCGGCACGCGCCTGCTCGACGGTGATGGGGGACTCGAACTCGACGTTGACCGACTCGGCATGGCAGCGCAGCGAAGGCACACGCACGCAGGTGGGGGCGACGTCGATGGGGGCGCCGAAGATCTTCTTCGTCTCGACCACCATCTTCCACTCCTCCTTGGTGGAGCCATCCTCGAGGAACACGTCGATGTGCGGGATGCAGTTGAAGGCGATTTGATGGGCGAACGCCGAGATGGTGAGCTCGTCGCCGCGCTTCCCATCCAGATACTCGCGCGTCTGGTCGTACAGCTCGGCCATAGCCGGCGCGCCAGCGCCACTTGCCGCCTGATACGACGAGACGACCACGCGCTTCACCGGCGAGACGTCATGCAGCGCCTTCAGGGGCAGCGACATGATGATGGTCGTGCAGTTGGGGTTGGCGATCACACCGTTGTGCCATTTGACGTCGTCGGGGTTAACCTCGGGGACGACCAGTGGAACATCCTCGTCCATGCGGAACGCGCTGGAGTTGTCCACCATGACGGCACCTGCGGCCACGACGGCCTCGCGCATCTCCTTGGAAACGCCGGCGCCTGCCGAGAACAGCGCGATATCGACGCCCTGGAACGCCTCGGGCGTCATCTCCTGCACGATCAAATCGCCAGCCGGAACCTGGCCGCAACCGCCGAAGGGGATGGCCTTGCCGGCAGACCGGGCGCTCGCCAAGGCGCGCACCTCTGCGGCAGGGAAGTCGAGGTCGTGCAAGACGTTCATGAACTCCTGGCCCACGGCGCCCGTCGCGCCCGCAACGGCCACAACCGGATTTGCCGGAATAACTTTATCCCAAGTCATATGGTTTTCCTCGCTTTTCTCGTCATTTGATGATGTGGCAATACTAGTCCACCATCATCGGATTCAAAACACTATTTAACAGAAACGTGATGTTGTACAACGCGCTTACTGCCCTATCTTAACAACCTCCATGCATTTGTAAGTGACTCTTCGGGATGAAGCGACGTCTTGTTTTCTGCTTTCATGAGTGAGCAGGTAGCCCGAAGGGCTGAGCCGCTTCCGAAGGGCCCGCGCGCCCGGAGGGGTGAGCCGCTTCCGCAGGCGGACAGTGATGCGGCGTACGGATGAAGCCATTACCGCCGAGGACGCTGTAGGCGAACCCCTCCGGGCGGGCGGACCTCCCGAGGACGCCGTAGGCAAACCCCTTCGAGAGAACGAGTTACTATGAAGAACGGTGACCCCTACCCCTCATCTGTCTCCAGTCCCTGAGCTTTCTTCAAGCGCAGGTTGCACACGGAGTAAGGCTTCCCCTCGTACAGGCGGAACGTCTTGTAGCCGCAGTTGCCATAACCGCTGCAGGCGCGGCATTTGACGACGGTGATGTCGTTGCCGCACAACTCTTCGTCGGTCAGTTCCTTGAAGCCGCGCTTCGCCATGGCGGCCGCGATATCAACCATTGTCTCTCCCCCACTCGCCTGGCATCAAAGCAGGACCGTTACTCTTGTTTCAGCAGCTCCATAAGGTACTCGATGTTCTCTTCCAGAATCATCTCGTCGACGTTCTCGAGGATGTCATCGGCGCTGCCCTTCAGGGCGGGGAGGCCATCCTCAATGCCCAGGAGATGCATCGCCTGCAGGCCGGATTTCTGTATGACGCTCGTAATGCTGTCAGTCGCGAGCGCAACATGGCCGAGAACGATCCCCGTCGCCTCGGTTGCATCACGCGTGAAACGCTTGACGCGCGAAGAGGTCTGCACCTTACTGAACTTCCCCTCTTCGGAGGCGACGCAGAGTTCGCCGACGCCCAGCGATTCGATTTCGACTACCATGGCACCGCGAAGCTCATTGCGATGCTCGTCGATGAACGCCTTGGCACCATCGTGGAACTCGTCGTCCGAGCCGATGGCCACAAACCAGATCTCCGTGTTGTACAACGGGTTGCGGAAATGGTAAATCTGCTCGATTTCCTCGCTGAGCTGCTGGTCTTCGGCTGACTCGACGAGTTCCTGTTGCTCAGCGTCCTCTTCTTCCTCTCCGGAGCGCATGTTCACATGGCCTAGACGCACGCGGGAGTATGCGCCGCCCTCCCAGCGACCACCCTTTCGCTGCTCGTCGTTTTGGTCGGCGTCGAGGGAAATCCTCGGAATTGCAGCGGACTCGAGGGGCGAGATCACGCGTGCAGGTTCTTCGGGCGCAGCATCTACTATGCCGGAAACCGAAGGCACATCTGCCCTGAGCCTGCGGAAAAGCCCAGACCTCGACGGGTTGTCGATCTCGGAAACTGCTTCCTTACCGCTCTCTCCTTCGACGCTCGGCAGAGACGACAGCGTCTGGCGAGCCTGCGCGTTGAGGTCATCGCCAGATTCCCCGCCCATGTCAAGGCCGGCAATACGATCGAGAGATCTGCGCGCGCGAGCTTGCTCGCCTCCGACGGCCTCGTCGAGATCATCCATCTGCTTCCGCATCGCCTGGTGAAGCAGCTCGGGCGTATAGGCTATCGTCTGACCAAGGTCAACCTCGAGTTCGGCCGCTTCCGCAGGTTCATCCGATTCTTCCAGCTCGAGCTCTTCTTGCGTGGGTTCGCTGGATGGGCCTTCGTCCTCCTGCTCGGCATGCTGTTCGGCAGACCCTTCGGAGTCCTCCCCAACCGTAGCTGCCGCCGTAGCAGCATCCGCCATTGCGAGTTGTTCGGCGGAAAATGCCGCTGCCAACCTCTCGAACTCCTCGTAAGCCGAAAGCTCCCCTTCATCCGTAGGTTCTGCCAAGGGCGGCTGCGGCTCTGCGGGAGCATACGCTTCGACAGGCTCATATGCCTGAACAGGTTCCTCGTGCAGTTCTGCAGCGTGTTCTACCTCGGGCTCGACCGCTGCGTCCCCCCTCATCGCCGCAAGGGCGACACGCGTCGCCTCTTCACGCGCACGAACTTCCTGCTCGTACAAAGCGCGCGCCTCTTCCTCGCGCGCACGCTCGCGATCGGCAAGATCGCGTTCGGCTGCTTGGATGGCCTCGGTATAGCGGGACTTCTGAACCGGCTGTGAAGACTCGCTGCGTTTGGCATTGCGCTGCGCCGAGACGAACCAGCTCGGGGCGTTCTCGAATCCGGTGTCGATCTCGTCTTCCGGAACGGCTTCGGCAGGGGAAGCCACGCCGCCAAAGGCCGGAGCGGCCGCGTAGACGACCTCCTGTTCGACCTGCATGGGCTGTTCGTCGTAATACGACTGAGTTGCTGAAACCTGCTCATCCGCATACGAACGCGGCGCCGGCGGCTCTGAAGAAACGTTGCTGTAAACGCGCTGCTCGACCTCTTGGCCTGTGAGGGCGGCGATTGCGGCCTTTGCAGCCAGCAAACGGTCCTCCTCGCTCATCAGCTCTTCTTCCTCTGCCACGTTAGCACGGGCTTCATAGGCAAGCGAAGCTCCCTCGGGAACAAGGCCTTCCTCGTAGGCGGCCTCTTCGCCATGGACGACGACATTTTGCTCCTCTGCCAGCAAATCGGCCTCGCTCAAGCTACCAGAGCTTATGCGCTTGGCCACTTCCAGAAGGGCAGCGACGCCCGTTGCGTTGTTGTTGGCACCTTCGCTGAACGGCGCTGCCCTGTAAAGCAGGGCTTCCACGATGGGAAGGGCAACGAGGATAATCGAGACGATCGTGAGAATGTTAAGGAAGATGAGCGCCACACCGCCAGTGCCGCCAAGGAATATCCTCAGCAAAAGGAAGAACGCCGCCGCAATAATGGCGGCCAGGCAAATCCTGGGCAAGGGAAGCTTCATTCCCTCTACGGCGCGTACGACGCCCGGAGTCACCTTGCAAGTGTCGTAATGGGCCAAGAGCACGATCTTGCGCCGTGGGGCACCGCGACGCTCGCCTTCCTCTTGGCTACCTGGGATGTACTTCGCCAAAACGTTTTGGCTCGGCGGGTTGGGGAACTTGTTGGACAACACGCGCTTGTCATACGATTCCAACACGTACACTATTGCGGAAACGAGGGCGAGCAGGAACATCACGGGCGTGAGAATGCTGAACAGCATGGCTAGCACCGAGGCTACAATTGTGATCATCGACAAGATGGCACGTGCGCCTTCCAGGTTCGCCGAACTCTGGAACTCTTCGATAGTCGCGGAAAAACCGGTTTCCTTTTGAATCTCGTCAGCTATGTAAAGAGCCGCCAGCTCCTCTTCCTCGGAACCAGGCGTGCGAGCGCCGATTTCCCTCGAGAGGTACTCTACGTAATCCATTGCCTGTGACATGTACTTACCTTCCGATTCATACGTAAGATAAAACGATTTTGCGTATATGTATTAAAAAGTATACGACTTTTGCTGCGGATATATACGGGAATCACCTTTTACCCACGTAGGGTGGGTTCATTTAGCACCCCGACAGCCCTGCTCGGGCGGGAGGTGGGGGTGTGAGCGATTCTGCAGGTGCTAACTTCAAACCTTTCATAGTTAACCGAAGCCAAGCGAACACCCCCACCTCCCGCCCGAGCAGGGATAGCAAAAAATGACCCAGTTTTCGCTTACTCCTTCATATATTGCCGTATGAGCAGGTCTGAATCGACCGTCTTCTCCCGAGCTTCACGATAATCGGCGACACACGCCTTCACGGTCTCCTCGTACGTGCTCTCCACCGCCTCTTCAGAGGAGAGGGGGATGCCCTGCGCCAAAGCAGCCGCCTCCTCATCTGTCCTGTTGTAAGCCTCGTTTTCGGATGCAGCCTTTTCCCTGTCGCCTGCAAGGAGGGCATCGCTTGTGGCAATTGCGTGATCAAGGGATTCGATGCGCTTGTCCAGATATGCTATATAAACCGAAAGATCCAGGTCGGGGCGTTCCTTGGCCACTTTCTCTATGCTGGCCTTTACGGATTTCAACTTGTCCTGCGCGTCTTTCGATTGATCACGTGACTGCTTGACCTGGTCTTCGTTGTCGGCACTGTTGGCCAAAACAGCAGCACTGCGGGCGACTTCATCAGCGCCCAATACGCTATGCCATGCTGTGTTCACCTCAGATGATTGCGCAACTGCCGCTTCCACAGCTTCGAGGGCGTTGGACGCGGCCGTCATCATGGTTGATCGCGCCGACCTTGCAGTTTCAACCTGCTCCAACGCAAGTTCGTCTTCTTCCGTAACGGCATACTGATGAGCATTCGCCAAGTCCGCCGACAACTGGTCGAGAATTGGTTTTGAATTCTTGGTAGCTTCCCTGAGAGCGGTTCTGTCTTCCTCAGACGACCCAAACGGATTGTTCATGAACGCCTCCATGAGGGGGACGCTCGCATCGGCTTCTACGAACTTGTCGACGAGCCCGTTGAAATGGGTTTGGAACAACTCTATCTTCTCGTTGTGCTGATACCACGTGTAAGCGGCCACCAGCACGGCAGCGATAGCCGCAATGGTGACGAAAGCCCAGATAATTATGAGGCGGTATCTGCGACGCTGCTTCCTTCTGGCTACTTCTTCCTCTTCGGACAGCGCCGACTTGCCACGTGCCATGTGGTCTCGCCCTGCAGAAGGTGTTGTCGAGAGGGGCATGGCGGGAGCTTCCACGAAGTTATCCTGCCCTACCAAACCCTCCTGCGGTTCTTCGTTACCTGATTCTGCATCCTCTACCGAGATTAACGGTTCTTGCTGTGGGATAGCTTGCCTGTCTTCGATAGGACGGGTCGGCCTGAATACACTCGGAGTCCTAATCCCCCTGTACCTTTTGGACTTGCTTTCCGAAGCATCGCGAGCCGCGTCGAGAACATCGAAGGAAAGCTCGTTGGAGGAGCCTCTCGTGTGCCTCTTGATATGCAGGTGGTCAAAGGCGTTCGACATGCCCTTCTCCATTTCCGCATTTGCCCGGGTGCTTTTCCCTACAGCTGTTTTTCCGGCTTCCGCGCTACCAGCCGGACATCATCTCCAGCGCTTGCACGATCTCGTCCATCGTCCGCACGCGAACCGTCTTGCTTTGCAGGGAGTTCAAGAACGTCCTGCCGTAACGTTTCGACACGAGACGCTTGTCGGCCAGAATCAGCACCCCATGGTCATCGTGCTTGCGAATGAGGCGCCCAGCCGCCTGCTTGGTCTCGATGACCGCCTGCGGAAGGACGTAGTGCCACCAAGCGCGCTCATCCCTCGACGCCCGCTCGCAGTAAAGCGGGTCTGTGGGTCGTGCAAACGGCAGCTTGGGTATTATGACGCCCTTTAGGGTGGCACCCGGCGCGTCGAAACCTTCCCAAAACGATTTCAGGGCGAATAGCGACAGATGCTCGTCGGCGAGGAAGTCGTCTCTCAGTCCCTTGACCGACACGCCGTAACGTTAGCAAACGAGTCTCAGGCCTTCGTTCTTAAGGGCCGGCGAGACTTCCTCGTAGCAGCGCTCCATCTCGCGCCGGTTGGTGAAAAGCGTGAGCATGGAGCCGTTTTGAGCTATGTGAGCCCTGGTCAAGAGGCTGTTTAAATAACTCATATACTGAGGGTCGTTCGGTTCGGGCATGTCCGAGACGACGTATACGATCATGTTGTTGTCGTAATCGAAGCTCGAGTCGAGCATGAGCTGGCGCGACATCGAGAACTCGCCACGGTTCAATCCCACCGCATCGACAAACGAATCGAACTTTTTGCCGACGGTAAGCGTGGCGGAGGCGTACACGACCGAATGGGTACGCATATAAAGCGTCTCGTTCATCATGTCGCCCACATCGAGTAGCAGGGCCTGCACTTTGTCGCCGTAGCGGTCCTTCTTCTTGAAGAGGGAAGCCTGGTAGGCGTAGTTGTCCGGTGCAACCTGGAATATGAGCTCGGCGGCGTTGCGTGCATCGCGCAAGTCCATGACGCAGGAGGCCACCTCGCGTTGGGCAACAGCCGCCTCGTCTATTCCTTCAAGGTATGCAACCAGGTCAGATGCTGTTTTTAGGAATCTGTCGGTAACGTCGATGAACTCGTTTACTTGGCAAGCGACATCCGAGAACACCTGCGTTTTGCGCACTTCCCCGTTTATCCAGATGTCGACCTGCTCGTAGGACTGGCCCCTGCGCGTCTTGTTTACCGGGTCGAAGTACAGCAAATCCTTCACGCGGCGAAGGTACTCGCTCGCCGTGACCGCAAAGTCGTTTCCCGCCGAGCGCGCTTTGGCAAGCAACCCGAAGAGAACCGTCAACTGCTCGCCCTCCGAATGCTCCACGCTCCGTTCGACGCGCGCAAACAGATTCCTGTTGCCCGCGGATTCGCTAACTTGGCCGATGATGCGTGAAAGCTCCTCTGAGTCGAGTGTGACGGCGAAGGCTGAACGGGCCTCGTTCTCCGCGGCATGGGCCTCATCGACGATCCAATGGCGAACGGTGGGCAACAGCCCCCCGTCAGCTGCAAGGTCGCAGAACATGAGCGAATGGTTCGTCACTATGATGTCGGCCATCTCGGCACGTTTGCGCGCTCCGTGGACAAAGCAGAGCTTCCCGAAAAACGGGCATTTCCTCCTCAGGCATTCGCTGCTCTTCGAGGTGATCGTATAGCGGGGAAGCAGACGGTAATCTGCCTTGCAGGAATCGAGGTCGTCGTACTCGCTTTGCTCGACGTAGGAGAGAACGGTTGCCAACGAGGGAGCCTGGCTCATCGGCTTGCCACCGATCTCACGCGTTCCAGGCCCGTTGTCAACGAGGCGTGATATCTTCCTTAAACAAGGATAATGTGACATGCCCTTCAAAGGGGCCCAGGTCAGACCCGTCTCTTCTCCACTTTCCTGTTCCAAGGCCTGAGAAAGGGCCGGCAGCTCCTGATATACCAACTGATCCAAAAGCGAGTTTGTCTTGGTTGCAACGCCAACTCCCACACTATTGGCGCGCGCGAACAGTGCGGCGGGTACTAGATAGGCCATCGACTTCCCCACGCCTGTTCCCGCTTCAATCGCGAGGTTTTCAGACGATGCAAAAGCGTCCCTTATAGATTGGGCCATCATCCGCTGTTCTTCACGGGGTTCGTAATCGTTATACAGGTGTCCCAGCAAACCCTCTTTGCTGAAGGCATTCTCGATGGCATCTGAATCGGGAAACTTCAACGTTCCAACCAAGTCGTCAGCATCGGCGCGGGCTACACGTGTAGGCAACGTCAGAACCCTCCGCTTGCGCATGGCGTGAAGGGAAAACGCTGGGGCCTTCTTCTCTTCAACAGCCTTGTCTGCAAGAAGCGAATCGATGAATGCATTGAAGTCGTCGACGCCTTGCGTTTGAGATGTTTCACGTGAAACATCGTCATTGTTGTAAACTTGTTCGCTTGCTGAACAGGCCTCATTTTGCGACTTAGCCTCAAACCCAATTTGCTGAAGCTTGTACATCTCCTTGAACACGATTCCTGTCGGCCACTCTTCTAAAGATGCCATGCCTCCAATTGCTCCGACGAGCGTCGATGGCATGCTTGCCACAGCGGCCAGCAGAATTCTGTAAATGACACATGTTGCGGCAACATCCGCATCTGCCCGATGGGTGGAAACGGGTGCATCGAATGCGCGAACCAAATCGAGCAGCCTATGGGAACGCAAACGGGGAAGGGCGATTTTCGAGAGGTCGAGCGAGTCGATCCAAGTGTTCTGAAGAAGGGGGTAACCCTCGGGGTGTTTCGTGCAGAAGTTCTTGTCGAATGCTGCATTGTGAGCGACTACAAACGCATCACCCACGAAATCAGACAATCCCTCAAGCGCTTCCTCGGGAGTGGGAGCTCCTATGAGATCCTCGTCGTGGATGTTGGTGAGCTGGATTATGTCGTCCGTCAAGAACTGCCCGGGGTTCACGAAGGTGACGTACCAATCTACAATTTGCCCACGTTCCATACGTGCAGCAGCGATTTGTATGAGCTCGTCACGGGAATAGGAGAGACCTGTCGTCTCCGTATCGAGAACGACCACGTTCCGGTCCAGCACTCCGAAATCGACAGTAGCCGCAAAATCAACCAGCGACTCATATCGCCCGATTATATCTGAAGGCGTTCCGTCTAATATGTATTTCGTAATATCCAGCATCCGTCAATTGTAGCGTTAATCAGGACTCATGACGATGCTTCCCCCAAATACCCCATTTCCCAACATCTGCACATTGAGGAGAGCGAGTTGAACGACCGGGTTGTTTAACACGCCAGTTACGCCATGCGAATCAAACAACCCGTACGTTCAACTCGCTCTCCTCATTGTCATCCTGAGCCGAAGGCGAAGGATCTCCGCGAAGCGGTGTACCCGGGCTCCCGCTTCGCGGAGATTCCTCGCTCCGCTCGGAATGACAGCTGGTGGGATTAGTGTCGAGTATTTATCTGTGACGATGCCGGGTGGTCCATCACGCTCGATTCTTGTCATTCTGAGGAGCGAAGCGACGAAGAATTCCCGAAGCGGGAGCCCGGGTACACTGCTTCGCGGGAAGTCCTCGCTCCGCTCGGAATGACAGTGCAGATGCATCTGCCGCTCCCCCTTCCAATCCTTTACGCCAAACGTATGTGCTAAACTCTCATAACTTCGCGAAAGGGCAGAACATGGAACTTGTAGACAGATCGTACAAGGGCTTCTACGCCCACCTCGAGCCGGCTAATCTAAAGCAGAGCGGCATGTTCATGAGCGCCGACAATCTCGTCGGAGATGATTTCGAGATCTTCTTCAAAATGGAAGAGGGGAGAAACGTTGCGTGGGCACGCAATCGCTTCGATGCTGAAGTAGGGTATTTTGACGCCGATACGTCTCGAAAGCTCCAACTTGCGAAAGCACGTGATCAGAAAATCCGGTGCCTGCTCTCCTTCGTCGCTTTCTCTGATTCGACCGATCCAGGATATTACTGGGGCCAAATGGCGCTCTTCTGCTTCAATCCAGCCTATTCTAAGGAAATGGATGCCTTCGTTGACCGCTGTGCCGCGAAGTTCAAGCAGGGGGTAAGGCCGAGAATCGACCTTGGCTCGCAAGCTGTCGAGAAGATCTTCACTGAAAAGGATTGGATTCCCTCAGAAACTGTTTCCACGCCTTCAAGGGAATCGGGCTCTGCCATTCTCAAGGACCACTTAACGGTATCGGAAAAAGTGGTAGAGCAAGCACGCGCTGGGAACAAGGGTTGTTACGTTATCAGCTGGCTATTCATCATCGTCGTAGTCGTTGCCATTCTCTACGGCCTCGCCCACCTCTTCGGCGTTCTCTAGGCTTTCTATTTCTCTTTCATTCGTTAGCCTGGAATAGAGCATGTGGGAAAGAAGTTCGCCTACAGCCCTCCGGCGGTAACTTATCTTATTCAATCCCTTTGTCGTTGCCCGCCTTCGGAAGCGGCTCACTCCTTTCCCACATGCTCTATTTCATGTATTGACTACATGGCAGCGGGTTTTCGGGATATGACAAATTACAGCTCCCTTTTATGTTGGAACACAATGGGCTGGGAAGGGGGTGAGCCGCTTCCGCAAGGTCAAATCGCCCGACCGGCCCACATGAGGCCCTCCTGAGCGCCCACGCAACAACCGCGCTTATAAGAAGGCGGCGATACCCGCAAGCGCGGGGGACATCGAGGCGCACTGCCAGGGAGTCGCTCTGGATGCCGCCTTCGTTTGCGCGGTTGGGGCGTGGAAACAGCGCGAAGCGGGCCGAATGCGGGTCGGTAGGGCGATTGTGCGAGAACGCAGCAGGCGAACCCTTTATTATTCGAGGGCAAACTCGATGAGCTTCGTGCAAAGCTCGGGGAACGTCATCCCATCCGCCTTGGCCGCATCAGGCAGAAGCGAGGTGGCCGTCATGCCGGGAATGGTGTTCGTCTCCAAAATCCAAGGAACGCCATCTTTGTCGATGATGAAGTCGGAACGCGACACTCCCCTGCACCCAAGGACCTTATGGGCGATAATCGCATACTCCTGAATCTTCGCAGTGATGTCAGGATCGATTGGGGCGGGGCAGATGTGCTCGGATCCGCCAGGAGCGTACTTGGACTCGAAATCGTAGAACTCGCCCTTCTTGGGAACGATCTTGATTACCGGCAGACCACGCGGATCGTCGTTTCCCAAGACTGCCGCGGTCACTTCGGTGCCCTCGACGAACGATTCGATGAGGGCGAGCTTATCGATGGCGAAGACGCGGTCGATGGCGGCAGGGAGGTCTTCTGCGGATTCGACGATCTCGACGCCAAGAGCACTTCCCTCAGTAGCCGGCTTGACGACGCAGGGGATACCAATAGTCTTAACAAGCTCGTCGTAATCGATTTCCTGACCGTAATTCAGCTGCTTGAATTTTGCTGTAGGAATATCGCCTGTCATGTAGAGAATCTTCGACTTGATCTTGTCCATGGCGTTCGCACTCGCCTGAACACCAGAGCAGGTGTAGGGGATATGCAACAGCTCGAGCATGCCCTGGACGGTACCGTCCTCCCCCATCTTTCCATGAAGGGTGAGGAACGCAACATCGAACTTCTCATCGATTAGGCGTTTGAGGTCTTCTGACTTCGACGGATCGATCCACTCAACGGTAAAACCAGCTTCTTCGAGTGCCCCTTTAGCACCCTTGCCGGACGCAATGGATATCTCCCTTTCGCCACTCGTTCCACCAGCAAGCAAAGCTACGCGGCATTCTTTGGGATTAACGCTCACGAAGACCTTCTTTCCTCGTCATTAACAACCTGTTCAGTATATCAAACTACCTTCGTTTACAATGTTTCACGTGAAACATCCAACCGACAACTAGGTACGAGGCCATGATTGCACCAATAAAGTCCCTGTCTATGAACGAAGTCGAGCAATGTGTGAAATCTGCGGGTCTTCCCTCTTTCAGAACACAGCAAATCTTGTCGTGGCTTTACCAGAAGAACGTTTCTTCCTACGATCAGATGACCAACGTTCCCAAAGTGGCCAGGGAGCAATTCAAGGAGCTTTACCCTCTCCATACTCCTTCGACGGTAGACAAACAGGTGAGTGTCGACGGGTCGCGGAAATACCTTCTGGAACTTCATGATGGAGCCTTGATTGAAACGGTGGGACTTCCCTCTTCCGATGGCCGTTTGACCGTATGCATTTCAAGCCAATCGGGATGCTCCATGAATTGCAGCTTTTGCGCTACGGGGAAGGCAGGCCTCACGCGCAGCCTCGATCCAGGCGAGTTTGTTGACCAGATTCACATCGTCCAAGAAGATTTCGAAAATCGAGTGACCAATGTTGTGGTGATGGGGCAAGGAGAGCCGTTCGCCAACTACGACAACACGTTGTCCGCCTTGAGGATTATCAACCATCCTAAACTGCTGAACATCGGAGCCCGTCATATCACGGTTTCCACCTGTGGGCTTCTGAAGGGGATAGAACGTTTCACACAGGAACCGGAACAGTTCACGTTGGCCGTCTCCCTTCATGCTGCACGGCAGGAAGTACGCGATGAGATCATGCCGAGAATGTCATCGCAGCCCCTTGAAAAGCTAAAGGAGGTGCTTGCTGGATATACCGAGGGAACGGGACGTCGTTTCTCATTCGAATACGCTCTTATGAGAGATGTCAATGATACAGAAAAGGATCTTCAGGCCCTTATAAGCTATTGCAGGGGAATGCTGTGCCATGTGAACCTCATCCCTTTGAACTACATAGACGATTCGCCTATTAAACCTGTTAAAAGGCAGGTTATGGACTATTGGAAAGCGCAGTTGGACAATGCGGGCATAGCCTGCTCAATTAGGGCTTCTAAAGGGTCCGATATTGCAGCGGCTTGCGGTCAGCTGGCATATAAAAGACGTTAAGCTTTCGAGATGATCCTGAACAAGCGCTGCAGTTCCGCTTCATCCTTGAACGAGATCTCTATGTGACTGGCGCCTTTAACGCTCTTTATTTTAACCTCGGTTTCAAGTGAGTCGCTTAGAGCGCGGGCAACGGTCTTGTAGGATTTCGGAGCCGGTTCCCTCGTCACCGTCTCCTTCTTCTTCTTTCCGGAAAGCAATCGCGCCAGGTTTTCTGCCTCACGTACCGACAACTGCTCGTTCACGAGCTTGTCGGTGAGCTTGCGGCGGCCCTCTTTCGTGGGTATGGAAAGAATGGCACGTGCATGGCCAGCGGTGATACGCTCCTCGAACAAGAGCTGTTGGGCGTCTTCGGGAAGCTCGAGCAAACGCAGGGAGTTGGTGATGGTAGTGCGGCCCTTTGAAACCGCTTGGGCTACTTCCGACTGGGTCATCTTGCCGCGTTCCATCATGCGACGATACCCGTAGGCTTCCTCGATTGGATTGAGGTCGCTCCTCTGGATGTTCTCGATCAGCGCGAGGATAATCGTCTCATCGTCGTCAGCTTCCTTCACGCGAACGGGTATTTTCTTCATCCCCAATTTCTTGCAAGCTTGCCAGCGCCTTTCACCTGCGATTATCTGGTACTTGCCCTCATGCTCGCGTACGAGGATGGGGGATAGGAGGCCGTTCCGCTTGATAGATTCCGCCAGCTCCTCAAGTTCCTCTTTCTTGAAGTTGTTTCGAGGTTGGTCGGGATTGGGCTCTATCAAGTTGATGTCAATCTCATCGGTTGGAGCATTGTCATCTGAAGACTGCTCTTGAGGCGTCAAGGCCTGACGCTCGACAACACGCTTAATCGTGACGTTATCCTCGGTAGTTATGTTCAAGTCCTCTGCTTGAACGACTTCTACAGGTTGCTCAACCTGTTCTTCCTCTTTTTCTAGAGGAGCCTCCTGGCTATCGGAACTGACAGTGGGTGCCGGAGGGGCAGGATGCTGGGGAAAACCTCCTTCAGGTCCTCCACCTAGCAGCGATCCAAGTCCTCTTCCTAAACCGCCTCTCGTTTTAGCCACGTTCTATCACTTCCTTAGCCAGGTTCATATACGAAATGGCGCCTTTTCCAAGCGGGTCGTACTGTGTAATGGGAATACCATAACTTGGCGCTTCCGACAACTTTACCGTACGAGGAATAATAGTTTCGAATACTTGATTGCCAAAATATTTCCTTACTTCGGCGGCAACCTGTCGAGAAAGGGTCGTGCGGCCGTCGTACATGGTCAACAGGATTCCGAAGATTTCCAACGAGGGATTGAGCCTACTTTTGACACGTTTCATTGATTCAAGGAGTTTTGTCACACCTTCAAGCGCATAAAACTCAGTCTGGATGGGGATGATCAGCTTATCGGCCGCTACAAGCGCATTGACCGTGAGCAAGCCTAAAGAAGGAGGACAGTCTACGAAGATGTAGTCGTACTTCCCCCTCATCTTCCCAACTGCATCCTTCAAACGCAGTTCGCGGGCCATTTCCGCTACCAACTCGACTTCAGCGCCAGCCAAGTTGATGGTGGAAGGAGCCAAGTCAAGACCTTTGCAAACATCAGGGATGATTATTTCCTCGAGCTCCGTATCATCGAGAAGTACATTGTAAATACATTTGTTGAGCTGGCTTTTCTCGACACCGAGGCCGCTTGTGGTATTCCCTTGGGGATCCAGGTCAATAAGAAGGACTTGCTTTCCCTGCTCCCCTAAAGCAGCAGAGAGGTTTATAGCCGTTGTCGATTTACCGACACCACCCTTTTGGTTGATGATGGAAATAATCTTGGTAATGCCGATTGCATGGGTTACCGGCAGCTTTTCTTCATACGATCTTATTGGCGTTGAGACGAACTCGTCGGGAATAGAAGGTGAAGAAGCGGAAGTGGCTGCTTCAGGTTTCACGTCTTGCGTTTTCTCCGATGTTTCACGTGAAACATCTTGTGGTACTTCGTTATGATCAGCCACTACATCTTGATTTTCAATCGTTTTTACCCCTGTTTCACCAACTTGTGAAACCTTTTTCTCCTCGATAGGAGTTTCCTTTGCCTTCTTGTCTTTCCAGAAGTTATCGAATATGCCCACAATATCCTCCTCAACATGCCAAACAATGACATCTCATTACACGAAATAGCAAGAAAAGGCAGTTCATCTGCCTAGATATATAGGAAACACTCAGTGAGTGGAAATAGAGATAACCTCATCGGTGTTGAAGAAGTATACAACCATCTACACGGGTGAAATTCTTCATTCACCGAATAGCAACCGTAAAACCAAGAAAACCCTTCGCACGTATCCTTCCATAGCGTGCCTCATGGCGAATCTAGGTTTCAAGGATTTCCAAAGCCGCATCGAAGGGGAGTGGCAAGAATTATCCGGTGGCACATCCAAGGGGACTGGCTCCTCCGATTCGCGGAGTCGTGAATATGAGATAAGTGGATTGGATGCCGCGAATCCGAGGTGCCTGTCCCCTTCGATTCGCCGAAGCCTTTAAGGATAGAGCAGCGTTCTTAACGTATGTTGTCTAAAAACATCCCGAAGGAAGAGGCGTAAATCTCTGTTGCCCTTCAAACGCGAGCCTAATCTACAAAGGCTGCTTTTGAGCCAATCCCTCTTGACGGGGAAGGCGCACCTTCGCTTTTCCAACCTTTTTGAACGTGACGATCCGTCGTTCATACTCATCAAGGTTGAAAGAGCGGTCAGTTACCAATTTCATACCCACAAGCTCTTGGACGCGGAGGGCATCTTTTAGTTCCTCGTCTTCTATATGGGACTTGTAGCAAATCAAAGACCCGTTCTTCTTCAACAGGGGACTTGCAAGCTCCAAGAGCACGGAAAGCTTCGAGAGCGCCCGTGCTGTAAGAACAGAAAACTCCCCAGAGCGAGTTTTTGCAAGCAATTCTGCTCTACCGGCATACACGTCAACCTGGTCTTGGAGTTCCAACTCTTCGATGATCGAAGCCAGTATGTTCATCTTCTTTTGACGCGCATCGATGAGCAAGGTCTTTCTACCAGTTGCAATGGCAAGGGGAATACCAGGATATCCTGCACCACTTCCCAAATCACCGTAAAGACCTTCAATGGCATCGTTCATTTCGGGAAGACCAGACAGAGAATCTTCAATATGAAGCATCATCGCCTCGTCGATGCTGTCTATTCTCGTGAGGTTGGTGGTCTTGTTCGCCTCCATCACGAGCTCAAGATGCTTATCCACCAAGCGCCTCTTAGGTGCGTCAAGTTGTTGGTAGTAGCCCATTTACTTCACCTGTCATTCAAAATGATTATTACCTGACAAAACGCCTGAGATTTTATCCTAAAAATGTAAGTTGTTTGACCGAGAGGTGAGCCGCTTCCGAAGGCGGGCAGCAGTGTTGCGTGTGAGTTGAGTTATTACCGCCGGAGGGCTGTAGGCGAACCCCTCGGTCGAACAACTTTCTCAAAACCAGGTAATAGTAAAGGCCTCGGAAAACGAGGCCTTTACTACATTTTATATGTAAGAGAAGTTACTTGACGGGAACTACAACAACGTGACGCGCCGTCCCTTCCCCTTCGGAAGCAGTCTCCACACGGGGATCGTCACGCAACGCCACATGGATGATGCGGCGCTCGTAAGGCGTCATGGGGCGAAGCTTGACGCTACGGCCTTGCGTTGAAGCCTTGCGTGCAGAGGAGCGGGCAAGCGCCTCGAGCTTCTGGCGCTGGCGGTTCTTGTAGCTCTCGACGTCGATGATGACGGGGAAGCGGTAACCGATCTTGCGCACGGTGATGGCGGACACCAGGAACTGCAGGGCATCGAGCGTACGCCCATGGCGACCTATGAGCACGGCAAGGTCGTCGCCGGTGATGTCGAGGATAAGCTCTCCCTCGTCGCCCTCGTACTCGTCGATGGTCACTTCGCCTACGTTGAAATACTTCAAAACGTCCTTGAGAACGGCGATGGCAGTGTCGGCAATCTCGTCGAGCTGCTCATCGGTCAGGTTCATCGGATCCTTCTCGTCCTGCTTCTCGTCCTCTACGACTTCCGCTTCATTTTCTTCCAGTTCTTCAAAGTCGCTTTCAAACTCTTCAGCCATCTCTACTCCAATCTATGGAAATCCTCACCAATGTTGTTCTGTTATGTTTAGCGTTTCTTGGTGGGACGCTTTTTCTTGACCTTGCGCTCGACCTCAACCTTAACGGGAGCAACTTCGATCTGCTCTGCTTCGACGGCCTTGTCCTGGTTCTTCAGGTAGCGCATGTAAATCTGCTGGGTGGCGACGGCGATGATGCCGGAAACGCCCCAGAACAGAAGAACGCCAGCGGGGGAGCTCCAGCTCACGAAGAGCATCATGACGCTCATGATGATGGACATGAGGTACATCTGGTTCTTCTGCTGCTGGTCCTGGTTGTCACGCTGCATCAAGAGCATGGGCAAAAACGTTGCGCCGACGAACACGATGATCAAGATTCCGTAGGGAATGAAAGCCCCAATGCCTTGCTCCATGACCTCGGAGGGGGTGGCGGTGAGGCTCGGGATGATGTTGTAGAAACGGAACGTTCCCACATAAGCCGGCAGCCAGTCCTGGATGCTCCTCAACACCTGGAAAAGGGCGATGAAGATGGGCATCTGGATGAGCATGGGGATGCAGCTTGCCAAGGGATTGAACTTGGCCTCTGCGTAGAGTTTTGAAGTCTCCTCCTGCATGCGTACCGGGTCGTCGCGCCATTGTTCCTGAATGGCCTTCACTTTAGGTTGGAACTTCTGCATCTGATGACTTGATTTCGTTTGGCTCAGCATGAGGGGCATCATGAGCAGGCGGAAGACGATCGTGAAGAGAATGATCGCCAAACCCCAGTCCTGGGCGAGGAAGTAGAACTTCTCGACCAGCCAAGCGATACCCCATAATATCGCTTCCCAAACTCCGCTAATCTGTGAAACTTGTGCCATAAACCTTCCTTCCTCTATACCAAAGAAGCCCTCGGCGACAACGACCCGTTAGGGGACGGGATCGTAGCCGTAAGGACCTCCCGGACGACAACGTGCCAGGCGTTTTACGGTGAGCTTGAAGCCTTTGATGAACCCGTATTTCTGGAACGCCTGCAAACCATATGCCGAACAAGACGGCACGAACCTACAGCAACCTGCAAGGTGGGGTGATATAGCGAACTGATAAAACCTGATAAAAGCAATGGCTATAAGGCAAGGGATGCTCTTCCTCTTGCCATTTTGTTCATCTTGGGCGCAAGACGTGTTTTCCACATGCTGCTCGCACATGTTATTCAGATACAATCCTTGCTCTTATCAGGGCTTTCAGCGTTCGGGAAACCATATCCTCAAACGACGCCTCCGTGACGTTGCGCCTAGCTAAAAACACCACGTCATAACCGGCGAATGGGCCGCCTACCGCTTGGCAGACACCCCTCATTCGCCGTTTCGCCCGGTTACGCCATACGGCGTTTCCCAATCTTTTCCCGGCAATAAAAGCAACACGACCACAATGGTCGTGCTGATTCCGGTTCCTTAACACTATTAAGCTGATCTCTGGCGTGTTGAACCGCTGTCCCCGTTCGAAGAGATTGGTTATCTCCGAGCTCGACTTTATCGTTTCCACGACAAGTTAGACGGTGAGACGCTTGCGACCCTTAGCACGACGGCGAGCCAATACGGCACGACCACCCTTGGTGGACATACGAGCACGGAAGCCATGGCACTTCGCACGCTTGCGAGTGTTAGGTTGATAAGTGCGCTTCATAGTTACTACCCTTTCAACTGCAAATTGAGCAACCGTTAGATTATATTCCGCGATTGACCCTCGTCAATAATGTGTTTTGCGCCTTCAAAACCTCCCTACAAAACACCAGGCTAACCCCAATATGTAGTTATATAGTCATCTGATATAACAAGTTCGACAATGTGGAAAACGCTGTTAACTTCAAGCGAATACAGGTTGGATAGATGTTGGAAAAGATTCAAAGGCCGACTATTTCAAAGGGGACTGTTGATTGAAAGGCCTGTTTTCCCCAGCTTGAAACCTGTACATTTCCTCGTTTGAAAAGGAGAAATGCACTTTCTCCCCAATTCAACCGTCTTTATTACAACAACAATATTGAAATATATTTAAAAGAAGTTACTTGTTGAGAGAATACGAATCTAACCTGTCTCTCGCGTCTACATCTCCCGTATGCGCTTCCTGATGTTCTCAATCTCTTCCCTCAGTTCCCGGTTCTCCTTCATCTTCTCTTCCACATTCGTCACCGAGTACATGATGGTCGTATGATCGCGTCCGCCAAAGCTCTTCGCTATGTCGTTGTAGGGTTGGTTGAGCATCTGCCTCGAGAGGTAGATGGCAATCTGGCGGGCGTAGACAATCTTGCGTGACCTCTTCTGCCCAATGAGGTCGGAGTGGGGCACGTCGTAATACAGCTCCACCTGCTTTTGGATGTCGGCGACGGTGAGCTTCTTCATCGCACCACCCGAGAAATGGTTCTCGAGGAGCTTCGTGACCTCTTCCACCGTCATGGTTTTTAGGTTTAGGGATGTCATGTTGTAGATGACCTTGGTCACGGCGCTTTTGAGCTCGCGGATGTTGGAGCTCGAGTTCTCGGCTATGTAGCGCTCTATTTCCTCGGGAAGGTAGAAGTCAGGGCTGTTGCTCGTGGCGCGGTACTCTTCCAAGAAGCTCTTTATGATGCCGAGCTTGGTTTCCACCTCGGGCGGTTGGATGTCGAACGTGCCGCCGCTGTTGAACCTGCTGCGGTAGCGCTCGTCCATCGTGATGTTCTTAGGGGCCCTATCGGCCGAGAGGACGACTTGCTTGCCCTCGTCGACCATGTGGTTGAAGATCTGGAAGACGATGTCGAGCGTTTGGTCCTTTCCTTGAAGGTACTGAATATCGTCGATGAGCAGGATGTCTGCTTCCTGGTACTTCTTCTTGAAATTCTTGTAGCTCGACTTCTGCGCGTCGTGCGCGACGGTGGCGTCAACGTAGCCGCTCAAGAACTCGGCCGAGTCGACGTAAACAGCCCGCAGATGGGGGTAGGTCTCCTTCACGTAGTTCTGGATGGCCCTGAGAAGGTGGGTTTTCCCCAAGCCGGAGCGACCGTAGATGAAAAGGGGGTTGAGCATGGGGCGCCCGGGTTCCTCGGCAACCGCCACCGCCATCGAGTAGGCCATTCTATTTGATTCGCCAATGACGAAGTTCTCGAAGGTGAGTGTGGAGGTGGAGGAGAGGAGGTTGGAGTCATCTTCTTGGGAATTGTCCTCATCTGCATGAGCCACCTCTCTGCTTTCAGGCTCATGAGGAGTCGAGATCTGCTTCTTTTCCTCCACAGGCTGGGTGGCAGCGGGCTCAACGGGGGAGGCTGCCGGCGTTTCCGCCGGAGGCGCCTGGTTGATGTCGACCTCGATGGCCACGGTGAAGTCAACCCCGTACACCTCGCGCAGCGCCTTTTGGATGTAGCGGGTGTAATGAAGCTCGATCCACGTCTTGATGAAGTCGTTGTCAGCTGTGAGCATGAGGTAGTCATCGCTCATGGCCTGCGGTTGAAGTCGGGAGAAGAAGGCATTCATCTGGGAGGGGTTGATGGAGTCGTACGTGCGTATCTGGTCGCACACGCGCGTCCACTCTGTCATGAGCTGCTCAGTGTTCATGGTTCACCTCGTCTTCTCCTAAAGGATGAATGACGAGTATACCCTACTGTGGAAAACTTGCCTTTGCGATTGTGGAAAACTATGTCAAGACGTTAAAAGGCGTGGTGAAAGGCATGCTGACATGACAGGAGAACCGTCCCTGTGTCATGCCCTGTGTCATGCCCCAGTTAGAGTTGAGATGCCACCTGGTAGCCAAATTCGGTTAAAGAGCGCTTCTTACCAGCGGTTTTCTGAACCAATCCCATTTCCTCGAGCTTCTTGAGCGTGTTGAACGTGGTAGACCCGGGTGTGTCGGTGGCTTCCTTCAACTCGGTGATCCCAGAGTCTCCCTCACGGTACAAGATGTTGAGGAACAACTTTTCCCTATCTGTGAGGGGGAGAAGCGATTGGGCGGCGGCGCGGGCGAATTCCATCTGGGAAGAAGGCTCGCCCATAAATGCTGCATCCTTTTGAGGGGCCTTAGATGCTTCCTTGTTGCGTTTCTGTTCGAGGCTGATCGTGATGACGGCGCCCGATACGAGGTTGTCCTCTATCTCAATGGAGCCATCGCGGTCGTCGAGGTAGTCCCTCACGATTGGGAAACCGGACCCGACGCCTCTGATGTACTTTTTCATAGGCTCTATGGCAGAGGAGAATCCAGGTTCTTGCGCCTTCTGCTTCTCGCGGATACCCGGTCCCTGGTCCGCGAAACGGATGGTGTTTCCGTCGTCGAGGATGGAAACGACGATTTCCTTGAACTGGGCGTGGATGAAATTCTCCGATACTTCCCTTATAAGCGTGTAAGGTACTTTTCCACCGACGAGTTTTGCCTGCTCGTAAACGGTGGTGGTCAGCTTCTCGATGAATTCGTTGGTGTTGGCGGGCGATACCTCGGTGATGCGGGGAGCAGATTTCATGTCGTCGTACAGGGCAACACGGGCTGTGGCTCCCACAAAGGAGTAATCGAAAGGACCTTGTTCCCTGATCTCGTCCATAACCGTCGATTTCCCGATTCCCTGTAAAGGACTCTCGTCTTCTCCTATGAAGCGTTCCGTCTCATTTGGAAAGTATACTAACCGTTCATCGAGTATGGATGAATTCATGTGAAAAGAAAACACGCAATTATGTGGGGTTTTCAAAATTATCCCCAAATAGTTCAGTAAATGTGGAAAACCTTGAATGAACGTGAAATTCTCGATGTGAAAAGTTAGCTGGAATGTTTAAAACTCACTCAACTGGGGGAATAAAACAAAGTGCAGGTAGATGGCATCATCTGTTCTTCCGATATTCATGCTGTAATCGAATGACCTGCGTTTTATAAATCCCAAAAGATGTCAAGAAAAAGTTTTGATTACAAAAGCGCAGGTGAAATGGCATATAAAACTCTATCTATTGAGTTTTCGCAGTTGGGATGCAGTAAATAAATTTTCTTCATTCGATGACTAATTCTATATATAAATAGTTTTCCACAAGCGGAATCAGGCAAAACAAGAGTTTTCCACCTTTTCCACAATTTGAATTCGAACAAACGTGCAAAGTCGAAAAATATCGATAAAGGAGATGAAAACGTGTTGAATCCCCTCTCCCTTCAACATGTCCCGGCACTTCATCACGTTTTTTCAATACGCCTTTTCGTCATCCTGAGGGCGAAGCCCGAAGGATCTCCGCGGAGCGGGACCCCGGGTGTATCGCTTCGCGGAGATTCCTCGCTACGCTCGGAATGACAGAAGGGTGGAGACCCCTCATTGCTATAATCTTTCAAACGTTCGAGGAGTTGATGAGATGAAGCTGAGCATAAGCCAATCAGAGTTGTTAAATGCCCTGACCATCGTGCAAAAAGGCATTACTAACAGGTCAACCTTGCCCATCCTTTCCGGAATCCTCATCCAGACGATTGGCGACGAGGTGACGTTCCAGACGACCGACCTCGAGCTTTCCATTCAATACACCGCGCCCGCCCTCATCGAGGAGGAAGGGTCCACCGTACTTCCCGGCAAGCTCATCGTCGACATCGTGAAGAACCTTCCCGATGCGGCGGTCCATATCGAGGCGAACGACGAGGGCGTCATCATCTCATGCGAGTCCTCCTCGTTCTCCATCAGGTGCATGAATGCCGTCGATTTCCCCGGCTTCCCGAAAGTCGACCAGCAACAGCAAATCAGCGTTCCCTTCGAGACGTTTTCCACCATGGCCCGCAAGGTATGCCGCGTGGTGTCGAAGGACGAGAGCCGCGCCATCCTCACAGGTGTCCTCATCAGCGTGGAAAACGACGTGCTCAAGATGGTGGCGACCGACTCGTACCGCCTCGCCGTCACCGAAGCACCGCTCGAGAGCGGGCAGGCGGAGTTCACCGCCGTGCTCGCGGGAGGTTTCGTCTCCGATTTGGCCGGCCTTCCCAAGACGGGTGAGAACATCTCGTTTGCCCTGGCGGAGAACCAGATCATCGTCTCGTATGCCGGCACGGTGTTCGTGAACCGCCGCATCGAGGGCCGCTATCCCAATTACAAGCAGCTCATTCCCTCGTCTTACGAGACGCGCTGCCTCGTTTCCAAATCGGCTCTTTCATCGGCGGTCAAACGTTCCTCCCTGCTCGAGCGCAGCGGTTCCCAGGTCCGTTTCAGCATCAACGTCGCGAGCCAGACGATCCAGCTGACGACGAACCAGGACGTCGGTTCGACTCAGGAGATAGTGAAGGCCCAAATCGAGGGCGATGACGTGGAAATCGGCTTCAACAGCCATTACGTTAACGAGGGTTTGTCGGCGATGGACTCCCCCGAGGTCTCCTTCGAGATTCAAGGCTCGTTGAAACCGGGCGTTTTCAAGGCGGAATCGGAAAACTACCTGTACCTCGTCATGCCCGTGCGTATCTAGGCTCTATAACCAGCTATGCGCCTTCAAGACCTCGAGTTTAGGAATTTCAGGAACTATAGCGAGCTCAGATTGCCTGATTTAGGCGATCTCGTCATCTTCTGCGGCCCCAATGCCATCGGGAAGACCAACATCCTCGAGGGCATTCATCTGCTCACGGCAGCTTCCTCGTTTCGCCATTCGCAAATCAACCAGCTCATAGAGCAAGGACAGGAGAGCTCGTTCCTTCAAGGGCGCCTCTCTGATGGAAACAGGGAAATCACCACGACGTTGTACCTTGAGCCGGGGAAGAAGCGGTTTCAGATAAACGGGAAGAACAAGCAAACTGCCGATGTGAAAGGCATACTGCCTGCGGTTTCGTTCGTGCCCGACGATTTGAACCTGGCGAAGAAATCCTCTTCCGTGAGGCGCGACGCCCTCGACGATTTGGGTGTTCAGTTGTCTAAGAACTACAACATAGTATATAGGGACTACGAGAAAGCCCTTCGATACAAGAACCGCCTGTTGAAAGACGAAGCTCCTCAACCGCTTGTGGATGCCATCAACGAAACCTTGCTCGCAGTGGCATCGCAGCTCTACTGCTACCGACGCTCCCTCTACACGCGTATCGTGCCCATCGTGCAGCAAAATTACGCGGTTCTTGCCCAATCAGGAGAGAAATTCAACGCGGATTACCAACCTTCCTGGCTGCGCATGCAAGAGAAATACCCGGGTTTGTCGTCTTTCGATTCTTCAAGTGCCTTGACGGTCAATCGCGACGAAGTTCGAACCTATATATATGATGCGTTGACGTGTTACTCACCCGAGGAAGCGCGGGGCCGCCGTTCGTTCATCGGACCTCACAACGACCAGATAACGTTCTTCCTTTCCGATAAAGACGCTTCCATCTTCGCGAGCCAGGGACAGCAGAGGAGCATCGTGCTTGCATGGAAACTCGCCGAAGTGCAGATGGTGCGCCAAACGCTCGGCGTCAACCCCGTCCTTCTGCTGGACGACGTCATGAGCGAACTTGACGAGACGCGCCGCGACATGCTCGTAAACGCAGTCGGCGACGATATCCAAACGTTCATCACCACAACCGACCTGTCGCCGTTTCGCGCTTCGCTGCTCGAGAAAGCGAACGTCATCCATTTGCCGTTGGAATGATCGAAGGGGAAAGTCCCCAACGATCATTAACGCATCAATGAAAGGCATGTAAAAGCGAGGCAGACGCTGAGGACCTCCTCCCTCTTTCTAATTAATAGTATACAATATGTATACAAACACATGTTCGTGTTATATACTTACAGCATGAAGAAACTTGGGCAGGACATAGAGTATTACCTCGCAACCCTTACCGGCGACCAGGACCAGATGCGCATCAACCTGCGTGCCCTACAGGTGCGCGACCGCTACAAGACGGTGCTTGAATCGGTGTACCGCGATTCATCCTCTCTGTTTCTCCAGCATACCAATAACGTGTACATAGTTAATAAAGATGGCGTGAAGACGCTCATCGTCTACGTGGACGAATCCATTTTCGCAGCCGAGCTCAATGCCCAGCGCGAGCTCATCAAGCTCAAGCTCTTGCAGCTTTTCGGCGAGGAAGTGGAGGATTTCAACATATACATATCGCGTGGGCAGTACAAAAACCACCATCCATACGAACTGGATCCTACGGAGAAGCAAACGTACGCATACCAAGCCGTGCCCTTGAGCGAATCCGAGCAAGAATACGTCAAAAATACGACGGAAACGATTGAAAGCCAACCGCTCAAGAATTCATTTGAGAAAGCGATGACGGCGGCTATGGAGCTAAATAAATCAGAATTGGGTAAACAATAACGGATTTTGGGTAAACATACCCGTCTACAACCTCTCAGATGCCTTAGAAGCGAAAATTGAACATGTTGTGTTACCTCTATTCAAAGATATACAGGATATGCTAATATCTTCACAAACATGGGAATAGGCGGGGAATACCCAGACGCGCAGCTCAAACGACCCGCGCGCCCAGTTTCTGCCTGCGAGGATCCTCGCAGCTTCATCCTGCCTGCATTTAAACGTACTATGAAGGAGAACACGTGGCAGACACCCATCAAAACTACGATGCCGATGCGATTCAAGTTCTCGAGGGCTTGGAAGCCGTGCGCAAGCGTCCCGGCATGTACATCGGTTCAACCGGTCCGCGCGGATTGCACCACCTGGTGTACGAGGTCGTCGACAACTCGGTCGACGAGGCGCTCGCCGGCTTCTGCAACCATATCCAGGTAACCATCCACCCGGACAACTCCATCACGGTAGTGGACAACGGCCGTGGCATTCCCGTCGAGAAGCACAAGAAGGAGAGGATCCCCACGGTCGAGGTCGTCCTCACCATCCTGCATGCCGGCGGCAAGTTCGGCGGCGGCGGGTACAAGGTGTCGGGCGGCCTGCATGGCGTGGGCGTCTCTGTCGTCAACGCGCTTTCCAGGCGTGTCGTCGTGAAAGTGCGCCGCGATGGCAAGGAATATCAGATCGCCTTCGAGCGCGGAAAGACCGTCGAGAAACTCCACGAGGTGGGCAAGGCGCGTACTACGGGAACGACCGTCACGTTCTGGCCGGACCCTGATATTTTCACGGACACCTGCATCTACGACTTCGACACGCTGCAGACGCGTTTCCGCGAGATGGCCTTCCTCAACAAGGGCCTGAAGATCGACCTCACCGACGAGCGCTCCGAGCCTGGCCAGCTGGTTTCCATTCCCGCTGATGAGCCCCGCACGGTCTCGTTCAAGTACGACGGTGGCATCGTCGACTTCGTACGTTATCTCAACGCAGACAAGACAACGCTCAACAAGCCGATTTACTTCGAGGCCGAAAACGAGGACGGCACCGTCGAGATCGCCATGCAGTGGTCCGAGTCGTACAGCTCCAACGGCGTGCTCGCATTCGCCAACAACATCAACACGGCCGAAGGCGGCACGCACATGGACGGCTTCAAGCAGGCCGTCACGCGTACCATCAACGATTATGCGCGTGCGAAGGGCAAGCTGAAGGAGAAGGATCCCAACCTCACCGGCGACGACTGCCGCGAGGGCTTGGCCGCTATCATCTCCGTTAAGCTGCACGATCCTCAGTTCGAGGGCCAGACGAAGACGAAGCTCGGCAACACCGAGATCCGCGGTCTCGTGCAGACGGCCGTCATGAAGGGCCTCGCCGAGTTCCTCGAGGAGAACCCCACTCCCGCCGGGCGCATCGTGGGCAAGGCTTCGCAGGCGCTTAAAGCACGCGAAGCTGCCCGCAAGGCACGCGAGAACACGCGCCGCAAGAACGTGCTCGACTCGTTCAGCCTCCCCGGCAAGCTGGCCGATTGCTCGTCCAAGAGGCCCGAAGAATCCGAAATCTTCATCGTAGAGGGCGATTCCGCAGGTGGCAGCGCCAAGCAGGCACGCGACCGCAAGTACCAGGCCATCCTTCCGCTGCGCGGCAAGATCCTCAACGTCGAGCGCGCGGGCCTTCACCGCTCGCTATCGTCTGAGACCATCACGTCGCTCATCACGGCCATCGGCTGCGGCATCAGCGACGATTTCGACGCCGACAAGGCGCGTTACCATCGCATCATCATCATGACGGATGCCGACGTCGACGGCGCGCACATCCGCTGCCTGCTGCTGACGTTCTTCTACCGCTACATGCCCGAGCTCATCAACCGCGGCTACATATATATCGCGCAGCCGCCGATTTTCGGACTCAAGAAGAAGAACTCCCGCAACCCCAAGGTCGAGCGCTACATCTACGACGAGAAGGCCCTGTCCTCCACGCTCGCCGAGTACGACAACCCCGACCGCTTCGACGTGCAGCGCTACAAGGGCCTCGGCGAGATGGACCCGGAGCAGCTGTGGGAGACGACGATGGAGCCGTCGAGCCGCACGCTTCTGCAGGTGAACATCGACGATGCCGCCGAAGCCGAGCGTGCCGTGAGCGACCTGATGGGCGACAAGGTGGAACCGCGCCGCGAGTTCATCCAATCGCATGCGCGCGACGTCCGTTTCCTCGACATTTAGCAGGCAATGTGGAAAAGGGTCAGACCCTTTTCCACATACTCAAAGCGTTTGCATCGAAGGGGACTGGCTCGTTAGATTGCGAAAGATAGAGAGAAAAGGATGCACGGTTGGGGACAGTCCCCAACCGTGCAGAACGAATCGAAGGGACGGACTCCTTCGATTACGCAAGGATAGAGAGAAATCCGTGAGGTTGTAGGAAAACGCAGTTTGTCATCCTGAGGGCGAAGCCCGAAGGATCCCCGCGAAGCGGTTTGCCAGGATCCCCGCTTCGCGGAGATTCTTCGCCTTCGGCTCAGAATGACAGAGAGCTATTTCATACGTAAGCAGGAGTAGAACATGGCAGAAGACAACAACCGCGACTCGTTCGATGAGTTCTTGAACAGGGCCGAGGAAGATTACGAAGCCGAACAAGAAGACGACGACATCCTGAAGGACGTCGAGGACGAAGCCGAAGAGGACGCGGAAGACGACGAGGACGACTTTGCCGGCGCGTCGCGTTCGGGCTCGATCGTCTCGGAGGAGATGCGCGCCCGTTCGCTGATGGCGGACATGCCCACCGCCCACGGCGAGATCGTCGAGGGGGCCAACGGCGGCGACGGAACCATCGTGCGCAGCGCCTACCTGGGTAAGGAGATGCAGACGAGCTTCCTCGAGTACTCGATGAGCGTCATCGTGTCGCGCGCCCTGCCCGACGTGCGCGACGGCCTCAAGCCGGTTCACCGCCGCATCCTCTACGCCATGAACGAGTCGGGCTACACGCCCAACCGCGCGCACATGAAGTCGGCCCGTACGGTCGGCGACGTCATCGGCAAGTACCATCCCCACGGCGACGCGGCCGTGTACGACACGATGGTGCGTCTCGCCCAGCCGTTCAACATGCGCGTGCCGCTGATCGACGGCCACGGCAACTTCGGTTCCATCGACGGCGACTCGGCAGCAGCCATGCGTTACACCGAGGCGCGTCTGGACAAAGCTGCCATGGAGCTGCTCCGCGACCTCGACAAGGAGACGGTCGACTTCCAGCCCAACTACGACGAGTCGCTCACCGAGCCCACGGTACTGCCGGCGCGTTTCCCCAACCTGCTGGTCAACGGCTCGGCTGGCATCGCCGTCGGCATGGCCACCAACATCCCGCCTCATAACCTCGGCGAGACGATCGACGCCGTGTGCCTGATGCTCGACAACCCCGAGTGCACCACGGCCGACCTGATGAAGGTCCTGCCCGGTCCCGACTTCCCCACCGGCGGTCAGATCATGGGAAGCCAGGGCATCGTGGACGCCTACGAGACCGGCCGCGGCAGCCTCACGCTGCGCGCGAAGTACCGCATTGAGGAGCAGAAGAACGGCAAGGCGAACATCGTCATCACCGAGATTCCCTACCAGGTCAACCGCAACCGCCTGCTCGAGAAGCTCGGCGAGCTCGTCCGCGACAAGAAGCTCCCCGAGATCAGCAACATCCACGACGCGGCTGACCGCAAGGGAATCGACATCGTCATCGAGCTCAAGCAGAACCAGATGCCGCAGGTCGTCATAAACAAGCTGTTCAAGCACACGCAGCTGCAGATCGGCTTCGGCGTCATCATGCTCGCGCTCGTCGACGGCGTGCCCCGCGTGCTCTCGCTCAAGGAAGTGCTGCACTACTACATCAAGCACCAGGAAGATGTCATCGAGCGTAGGACCCGCTACGAGCTCGCCAAGGCCGAGGAACGTGCCCACATCCTGGAAGGCCTGATCGTCGCGCTGGACAACATCGACGAGGTCATCACCATCATCCGCTCGTCCGAGACAGACAAAGAAGCTTCCGCGCGCCTCATCGAGCGTTTCGGCCTCTCCGAAAAGCAGACGGCAGCCATCCTCGAGATGCGCCTGCGCCGTCTCGTCGGCTTGGAGCGCCAGAAGATCCAAGACGAATTGGCCGAGCTGAAAGAGCGCATCGCGTACTTCAAGCGCGTGCTCGAGGACCGCGGCCTTCTGCGTTCCATCATCAAGGACGAGCTGCTCGACATCAAGAAGCGCTTCAACACGCCGCGCAAGACGCTCATCGGCGAGGAAGCCACCGAGATCAACGTCGAGGACCTGATTGCCGACGAGAACATGGTGGTCACGGTCACGAAGGCCGGCTACGTCAAGCGCCTGCCCGTCGCCACGTACCGCTCTCAGAAGCGCGGCGGCAAGGGCATGCAGGGCGTCAACCTCAAGGACAACGATTACGTCGACCACCTGTTCGTGGCCTCGACCCACTCCTACATGCTGTTCTTCACCAGCAAGGGCAAGGTTTACCGCCTGAAGGTCTACGAGATCCCCGAGGCGTCGCGCCACGCCCGCGGCACGTTCATCGGCAACCTGCTACAGCTGGAGAAAGACGAGAACGTCGCTGCCGTCATCGCGACCAAGGAGTTCCCCGAGGACGAGTACCTGATTTTCGGTACGGCGCAGGGCATGGTGAAGAAGACGGCCATGAGCGCTTACGACCGCACGCGCCGCGACGGGCTGATCGCCATCAACTTGAAGGACGACGACCGCCTGATCGCCGTCAAGCGAGTCGCGCCGACCGACTTGGTCATCATGGCGTCGAGCGCCGGCAAGGCCATCAAGTGGGACGAGTCCGAAGTCCGCGCGATGGGCCGCGACACCACCGGCGTGCGTGGCATCACGCTGCCGATGGGCGCCCATGCACTCGGCCTGGAAGTTTGCAACGAGGCGTACAACCCCGAGCTGTTCGTCATCACCGAGAAGGGCTACGGCAAGCGCACCGACGTCTCCGAGTACCCGCTTCATCATCGTGGCGGCCAGGGCGTGTTCACCATCAACATGACCGCCAAGAAAGGCCAGCTCGCCGATGTGAAAGTCGTGCGTCCCGGCGAGGAGATCATGATCATGTCCGAGGAGGGCGTGGTCGTGCGCACGGCGGTCAGCGGCATCAGCAAGCAGGGCCGCGCCACCCAGGGCGTGCACGTCATGAAGGTCGCCGACCTCGACAAGATCACCGCCGTCGCCACGAGCAAGACCAAGGCCACCAAACCGCGCGGCAAGGGCGAGGTCGTCGATGTCGAGGAAGACATCGACGCGGACGAAGCGGAGTAAGGGCAAACATCTGAAGGCAAGCACCCAAAGCTCAATACAAGCCAACGTACCCGCTTGGCAATGGGAAACCGATGAGCCGGAGATACGTCTCCGGCTCATCTTCTCATCTGGGCGTGTGACAGGGGGGCATGTCCGATGCCTTCAAGCAACGCTAGCTGCGCGTCTGATAGGCGACGTACGCATCGCGTACGGGCTTGCGTGCGCGGACAGGCAGGATGATAGCCTCGCCATCGCCGAAGATGACGGAACTCTTGCCGATGATTCGCATGTTGTCCAAGTTTACAATGAACGAACCGCTTGCACGTATGAAGTTGTCGCTTATCGCGCTGATCTTCTCGAACAGAGATTGCAAAGTTCCCTTTGTAATTACGGTTCTACCACCGGGAAGGTGGATGATGGGACCCTTCTTTCCAGTTTCGATGAAGGTGATGTCGTTGACGTTCATGCACGCCACGCCTTTCGCCTGCTTTACCGAGAAGAGGGTCCTCTGGCCATTAACTGCCTGTCTGAGGGCTCCTCCGATAAGTCGTACGAAATCTGCACTTGAAGAGGGTAGGAGCATGAAATCGGCATTGGCTTTGAAGGCGCATATGGCATGGCTGGGGTCGGAAGACATCATGATGAAATGGGTGTTTGGCGTGAGGGAGTGTGTCTCGCCCAACGTAGATCCTATCTGGTCCAATGACATGTTGGCGCAGCGGTCGTCGATATGGCAGATGGCGATATGGAAGAAATCGGGTCTCAAGCGGTTCAGCAACTCAGCGAACTCCTCGCGAGAGTTAAGGATGAGCACTTCAATGTTGAATATACCGTGATTGGAGGCATAAGCGTCGATGGCATCGCGCAGACTAAGGCCTTCGGCCCTATTCGAATCGCATATGATGATGCGTATCATCTGGCTCGCTCCCCGAACAACCCTGTTACTAATATGCCAACAAAACAAGCAATCTTGTTAAACCTGTTAATCCTTCTTCAACACGTCGTTCGCGTCCAACAGCCTGGCAAGTTCCTTGGCATTGGAGAACGACCCAATCGATTTATAGGTATAGTCATCTGTTTCGGTACGGGAGATGCTTTGAAGCGTTCCCTTCCACTGGTCGATGACGACGCTCTTGTCCTCGTCATCGACATCTTCTCCTACCAGGTGAAACTTGAAAACCATGCTCGACAACATATGCGTCGGCTTGAAATCCTCAGGCGCATGCGCCACGTCGAACCCGTATGACATCCTGGCGAGGGCGTCTGCGGCGAACATGACGATCTCGTACGAGTCACGGTCCGGCACGACCTCCTCAAGCGGCGCATAGCCGATTTCAAAGTTATACACCCAGTCCTTCGAGAGATAGATGCGACGGACGACTTCCTCTCGACTCAGCGCACGCGCTCGGAAGACGACCAGCAGGACAGCCGCCACGATCACCCACAAGATGACGAGCACTGCATCGAGCGGGTGGATCCTCTGATACAGCCCGTTTGCAATATAGTAGATCGTGAAGGCGAAGGCGATGACCAATACCACTGCCTCGATTGCGACGGCGGCTTTAACTTGATTGCCCACGATAATTCCTCCAAAAGTGCACTTCAAAAGGTAATACGGAGTTCAGGTAATTATAGTTCAACACTTCATATATTCAACACGCAAGAAGGTTGGGTGAAGAAGTGCGTAAGGGATAGAGAGCTGGAAGAGCGTCCACTTTAGGGTTGCTGCAACGGCGGTTCGTGCGATGTGCTTGGATAGCACCTGCACGTCTACTTGAACATGGAAGTCATGTCGTGGACATTGCGGTTCATACGACGCATGATCACGAAGAAGAACAAGGCAACGATTACTATTCCGATAATGGCAATGGGCCAGAAACTCAAACCCCCGCTGGAAACGGGCTCACCTCCACCAAGCCCGGAAGACAAGGGGCTTTCATCTTCTTCGATAATCTGCTCGTCTGAGTTGCCGTTTTCGTCAGACGTCCCAGCAGTCTTAGAAACGTCTTTGCTGACGGCGGGAGTTGCATCTGCTTCTTTGCTGTTCACGAGGGCTGATGCGACCGTAGGCTGAGAGGAAGAGGCAACGTTTTGGGATAGCGCGAAGTAGAGGGAAAACCCGAGTACTAAGGCAAGGCCAATCGCGAGGGCGATTATGATATAGACGAACGAGGCTGGAAGAGACCCGGCAACGCCGCCGGACCAATGCCGATGGTCGTTCGAAGTTGAGTTTCCGTCGCCCAAGGCCTTCCTCCAATTACCGGGCTTAACTATCGACTACTTGATTGGAGCAGCTACACGTCAGCGCTTCGCGTAGTGTGTATCCTAAGCCATTAGTGCAAAATAAGAGTGTCTTTGGCGGAATTGGTTCAAATTGAACATTTTTTGCCATATTTAACATTCTGCCAATCTTTTTCATCTGACAACTATCCCAGCAGCGTTTCCTCGAGCGCTTTGCGCAGCCGGGTGGGGACAGGTAACGAAATCCCGTTCGAGAGCACCAGTTCGCCGCTCGATGTGTTGAGGCTTACGACTTCCAGCAGGTTCACGATGTAGGAGCTGCCAAGCTTGAAGAAGTAACTGCAACCCCCTAGTAGTTCGAACAACGCCTGCGATGAGTACCTTGCGGCAACCGATTCGCCGTCTACAAGGTGAAGCACCTGGTCATGTCCAGAGGTCTCGCAGTACAGCACCGAGTCGTGCCTGATGCGTCTCGTACATGCCCTTGTGTTGAGCAGCGTAGACGAACCATGCAATTCGAGCACTACTTGAAGCTGGAGCCGCAGTACGCGTACGAACTCGTCGAGATCAACGGGTTCCAGCAGATAGCCGTTGACGCCTATGGCAGCGGCTTTTGCCGCGTGATCAGGCGATTCAGCCGTGATGACGCTTCGCAACAAAGGAAGGGAGGCACGTGCCTCAGCTAACGCCTCTATCCCGTTGAGACCTGGCAGGTCATAGGGCACGAATACCAAATCAATCAGGGTCCTCCCTGAATTGACGAGCATGTCCAACAATTCGATGGACGTCTTGAAGTAAACAAGGATGGGCTTTGCGCAGCCGAGTTCGCCGGCAACGTTGCACACGACGGAGTCGACGTCGTCGAATCCAAATGGTTCGTTGTTCGGCAATGCAATCTGTATCATCAGAAGGCGCCCTATCCGACAGCTTCAAGAGTTTTCGACAAATGGCGGCATGGAACGCTCTATTGCAGCATACCACCATTTCAATCGGCAGATATTTCCTTTTAACAGATGTATAATAATCAGACGTCCAACGGATGGGCGGCACATCTCGCCAGTTTGTGCAGATGGCTGGTGGATGGCAACTTCTTCTGCCCGCCTTAAAGTGATGAACGGAGCTAGGTGAAACAAGAAGGCCGTATAGCTTCTGCAACCTTGAGGGTTCTTTTAGTCCTCGTATGTGCATTCGCCATCGCAGCCATCCCTGCATGCGGCGGGTCAAGTGGAAGCGAGGGCGCAAGCTCGAACCAAGCGGAGGCGATCGGACTGTCGGCTGGAGATGGGAGCAGCGGGGACGAAGTGTCAGGCGCCGCGTACAAGCAGCCGGCGAACGTCGCAGTGCCGATGCTGGCGGACGATTCGGGCGGCGAGCCCGCCATCAACACCGACAATACGATAGACGGCTACGTCACCGCCCAGGCTTCGAGTCCTGCACGCTTGAAGTTCCAGGTCAAGTGTGGCGAAGAAACTTACAATTACGATCTTCCCAACGATGGCACGCAGACTGTGTATCCTCTGAACATGGGAGAGGGCTCCTACATGTTCCGCATCATGCAAAACACCTCGGGCAGCAACTACGTGGAGCTGTTCTCGTCGGAGGCCGATGTTAGCCTTTCGTCGGAGTTTGCGCCGTTCCTCATGTCCAATATGTATTGCAACTACGACAGGTCGAGCTCATGCGTGGATAAGGCCCGCGAACTCACGAGCACCGCTGCCAACGAGGGCGAAGTGGTGAAAAACATATGCGAGTTCGTGGCAGGGCACGTCACCTACGATAACGCCAAGGCCGAGGAGCTTGCGCAGAAGAGCGGTTACGTGCCCGATCCGGACGAGACGCTTTCCACGGGCAAGGGCATCTGCTTCGACTACGCGTCTCTCTCGTCTGCCATGCTGCGTTCGATGCGCATCCCAACCAAGCTCATGACAGGCTATGTCGGCAAAGACGAGGTATACCATGCCTGGATCATGGTCTACATTGACGGAACCTGGCATTCGGCGCAGTTTATGGTGGATCCGAAAACCTGGTCTCGATGCGATGTGACCTTCGCCTCGACTGGGGCGACTCAATTCGTGGGCGATGCAAGCGCCTACACAGACCGATTTACGTATTAAAATAGAATGGAAACACAAACCACGAGAGGAAACGATCACGCCCATGGCAAAGACACTGCTCGAAAGTAGCGCGCTGAGCGCCTTCTGCGGAAGCGTTGCGACGATGCTCTCGGCAGGCATCCAGACCGAGGAAGCGGTGCTGATGCTCGCCGGGAACCGCGAACGCTCTCGTTTCCAAGAGGTTTGCAACATCATGTACGAGAACCTGGTGGCTGGCGAGACCTTCTCGCAGGCCATGAAGGCAACCGAGGGCTTCCCCGCCTATGCGGTCGAGATGGCCGCCACCGGCGAGCAGTCCGGCCATCTCGAGCAGGTGCTTCGCAACCTCGAGCTTTATTACGACGAAGAAGACAAGATGTTCTCGAAGCTGCGCTCGGCAGTAGGGTACCCAGCGTGGCTTCTGGTCATCATGGCGGTGATCCTGCTGTTCACGGTGATGTTCATCCTGCCCGTGTTCTCGGATGTGTACGACAACATGGCCGGTTCGCTCGCATCCCAGTCGTTCGCGTCGGTGGGGTTGTCGACGGTTATCGGATGGGTGGCGTTTGCCATCACCGTCGTTTGCGCGGTAGCCGCCCTGTACCTGTCGTTCTCCGCGCGTACTGAGGCTGGCCGTGCGCGCGTGATGAAGCTGTTCGAGAAGGTGCCCATAACGAGCCGCGCCATGTACCAGCTCGCGCTCTCGCGTTTCACGGCGGCGCTCGCCACGTTGGTCTCGTCGGGCATCACCAACGAGGAGGCCATGACGAAGGCAATTGCTACGGTGGACCATCGCGTGCTGCACAAACGTCTTGTGGCGGCACGCGACAGCATGGTCGACCTCGACAACCCACGCAGCCTTGCCCAAGCCATCGGCGAGCATGACGTCTTCGAGCCGCTGTATGCGCGCATGCTCAACGTCGGCATGCGCTCAGGCAGTGCCGACGAGACGCTTGCCCAGCTCTCCCAAGCCTTTTTCGACGATGCCGTGCTTCAGATAGATGAGTCGCTCGACCACATCGAGCCTTTGCTCGCGGCGTTTTTGACCATCGCGATCGGCGTCACGCTTGTTGCGATCATGTTGCCGCTCGTGGGTATTATGGGATCGATTGGCTAGCGCGCAGGGCGGAGGTGCTTTGTACCACGAAGTAACATATGCCGAGCTCGCAAGGCTCAAGCGCTGGCGTATTGCCTGCGTGGTCGTCGTTGTGCTCCTCATCGCGTACTTCGTCTTCGCGGCCGTGGCGTCGCGCTCCATCACGCGTGACCAGGCTTCGATCTCGGTGCGCGATGCCGTTGTGGAAGCAGCTACGCAGTGCTGCGCGATTGAGGGGTCCTTCCCGCCAACGCTCTCGCATTTGGAAGAAGATTACGGGATGATCATCAACCACGGCGATTTCGTGGTCAAGTACGAATGGCTTGGCGATAACGTGCCGCCTTCTGTGGTGGTGAAGCCGCGATGAACATCAACCATGCAGTAGTATCGGCGTTCGAGCGTTCGAAGAGCGAGGAGAAGAAGCACTCGACCTCCCGAGTTTTCACGTTGCTGCTATTGGCGGTGTTCTTCCTGGTGCTCATGGGCACACTGGCCGTCGGTGCGCATATATACAGTGCAGTATCGAAGACGCAGTCATATACGGATGACGTGCATATTCAGACGGGGCTGCTTGCGGGTGCCGTCCATGCGAGCGATGCAGCGCAAGCGGTCGAGCGTGGAGAGGGTCCCGAGGGACCGGCGCTTGTGCTCGTGGAGAGGTTTGAGATAGGAACATACGAGACGCGCATATACAAACACGAGGGCATGCTGTACCTGGAATACGCCATCGCCGGCCGACCTTACAATCCCAAGACGGCAACGCCGCTGTTCAAATCCAACACGTTCGACTTCTCGTTCGATGGCAAGCTCGTTACCATAACAACCGACCTGGGTGCTTCGGAAGTTGCCTTGCGCAGCGAGCAGGGAGGTAGCGTATGAGTTTCCAGCTACCCTCCCAACGCACGTCGGTCGCTCCCCGCAAACGGTGGGCCGGAGCTGCGTTCCTGGTAGAAGCCATGTTGCTGCTCTTGTTCCTCGTTGCTTCCATGGCCATCTTCACGCAGCTGTTCGCCGCGACGGCCGAACGCGCCAACGAGAGCCGCAACCTGACCGATGCTGTTGCCATTGCCACATCCACGGCTGAGCGTTTCGCGGCCAATCCCGCCGATGCGGCATGTGATGAGGTGAAGGACGGCTTGCGCGTCATCTGCGATGTTGCGCCTTCGAAGCGCGACGGCGGCACCATCTACTATGCCACCATCAGCGTCTACGATGCCAAGAAAGCGGGCGAGATTCCGGTTAGGACCAAGGGTGCGATTGACCGTTCGGAGGCAAGCGCCGGCGCCCCTGCCGACGGCATCGTGATCGATCCGGCCGAGGATGCCTATGCGGGCGCCCTCGCCGACCCCGCGTCTGTTAACGGGCTTCTGTACACCATACAGACCGCCAAGTACGAAAGCGGGGTGTAGGCACATGGCGAAGTTCCAGCTCAACCCCGGCGTCGTACCCCGCGCACAAGGGAGTACCCCCGAACATGTGCGCATCGGCTCCATCTCGGTATTTGCGCTTGTAGTCATCATTTGCCTCGCTGTGCTGGCTGTGTTGTCGCTTTCGACGGCGAACGCGTCGCTTATCATGTCTCAGCGTCAGGCCGACGCTTTGGCCCAGCAGTATCTGGGTGAACGTGCTGCGCAGGAGTTTTTGGCCGGCGTGGACGACAAGCTTTCCAAAAGCGGTAACGCGGGTATGGAAGCCGTCGTGGCGTCGCTCGACGACCTCTGCGCTGGGGCGCAAAACGCTGCACAAGGAAAGGTGCAGGCAAACGCCCAAGTGGAAGGCGATAAAGTTATTGCAGATTTCACGTGCGACAGCGGCCGCGTGCTCACCGTCGAGATCACGGTGCACGACGGCGCGTACCGCATCGACAAATGGAAGATGTCCGCAGTGCAGAACGAGGAGCCGCCAGAGGGCCAGTTCTACATACCGGATTAGAAAACGTGTAAGAAGGATTGAAGCCCTTTTACCTATGAGAAGGCCGCCGGGAGGCGGGGGAACGGAGAAAACATGGAACTGAAACCGCTGTTGAAACAAATGATCGACATCAAGGCTTCTGACATCTTCGTCGTCGCCGGTACGCCCATTACGTATTCCGCCAGCGGGCAGCTTGTGCGCATCAATGACGAAAAGGTTTTCGAAGAGCAGACCAAGGAAGTGGTAAAAGCCATCTATCAGCTGGCGGACCGCGATTTTGAATCCATGGAGCAGAACAAGAACCACGATGACGACTTTTCGTTTTCCATTAACGGCATCGGTCGCTTCCGTGCGAACGTGTTCCGTCAGCGCAACGCGCTCTCGGCAGTCATCCGCGTGATTCCGTTTGGGTTGCCCAAGCCCGAAGACTTCGAGATTCCCGAGGACGTGTTGCGTCTCAGCAAGCTGCAGAAGGGCTTGGTGCTGGTCACCGGTCCGGCGGGCTCGGGCAAGTCGACAACGCTGGCCTGCATTATCGACCGCATCAACCACGAGCGCTCAGGGCACATCATCACGATGGAAGACCCAATCGAGTATGTGCATCGTCATGAAAACTGCATTGTCACCCAGCGCGAGATTCCCACCGACGTGGCCACCTTCGCCGAGGCTCTGCGCTCGGCCTTGCGCGAGGCGCCCGACATCATCCTGTTGGGCGAGATGCGCGACGCTGAGACGGTCGCCACCGCCATGACGGCTGCCGAGATGGCGCAGCTGCTGTTCTCGACGCTGCATACCACAAGCGCAGCTGGCACGGTCGACCGTATCGTCGACACGTTCCCGGCCGAGCAGCAGCGGCAAATCCGCATCCAGCTGTCGCTGGTCCTGCAGGCTATCGTCTGCCAGCAGCTCGTGCCCACCGTTGACGGTGGACAGACACCTGCGTTCGAGATCATGATTTCCAACCCGGCAATCCGTAACCTCATCCGCGAGGAGAAGACTTACCAGATCGACTCCGTCATCGCCTCCAACAGCCCCGTTGGCATGCGCACGATGGACCAAAGCCTGTTCCAGCTTGCGAAAGCTGGTCGGATTACCGCAGAGACGGCGTTGCGTTTCAGCATTCACGAGGAGGCCCTCGCACGCAGGCTCGAAAGCGAAGGCATCAAATAGGAGGTCCATGACGGATAGGGCACGGCAACGATACGAGGTTCAAGCTGGAACGCGGGTAAACGGGCGGTCCGCCCTTTTCGCGTTTGCCTTCCTCTGCGTGATGTTTGCGTGTGCCCTGGCCCTTCAGTTCGCAACAGGTCAGGTTGCGTTGGCAGATCAGGCTGAAACGCCCCCGACTCCCCAAGCCGGTGCGGCGCCAAAGAACAAAGCACCCGATCAGAAAGAAACACCTGGCGGGGAGAACCTGGCAGGCGCGAACAAGCAAGGCGAGTCTCCTGAAAAGGAAAACAAGGAGGAGGAGACGCCAGCTGGAGGTGGCCAAAGGGGAGAAACGCCGGCAAGTGAGATTCCGGCGGGAGAAGGCCAAGGGGGAGGAGCCCCGGCGGTAGGCAATCTGGGTGACGAGACCCCGGCGGGAGGCAATCTGGGTGACGAGACCCCGGCGGGACAGAATCCCGATGGGCAAACCCCGGCAGAGGAGACCCCGGCCGGCGAAAACCCGGCAAGCGAAAATCCTGCAGGAGGCAACCAAGAAGGGAAAGATTCTGCAAAAGAGAGCCCCGCTAGCGAGAATCCTGGCGGTGGAGAAAACGAGAAAGAAGAGAAAGGCTCTTCGCAAGCCTCCACATCTGCAGAATCGCCTTCAGGAGAATCGGCGGCGAGCAGCTCTTCGGCTGCTGCGGCCAAAATCGATGTGAATAGCGTCTCGCCTCCTACTGCCCCGCCCAATGCGGGAAAAGTCCCCGCTCCATCCGCCGTGCCCAACGGCCCATCTGCCGCACCATCAGCTGCCGTCGGTTCTGCTTCCCAAGCGCCATCGGTAGACAGCCTTCCCAGGCCCTACGAGCCGGTTTCACCCAATCCCTCAAAGCCAAATACAGGGGTTGTATCCTCTTCTCAATCAACGACTGCGAAAACGCTGCCGATTGATGTCGAGCTTGCGACCGTCGCCGCCATGCTTCTCGTTGCCGGCGTCGTCTCCCTTGTCATGCGAAGAGTCCGTTCGAACTCTTCCGGACGTTAGGATTCCTAAGCACGAATCTTCTGCATATTTCACTCAGGTCAGCATATTTCCATCCTGAGGTGTGATGGGGCCGATTGTGTGACGGGGTCGTGTGCTTCGTCTCATCAACATCGCTGCACAGACGCCGCAATGTGGAAAAGGGTCAGACCCTTTTCCACATTGCCCAAGGGTTATCAAGCCTGCGCCGTACGGAGCGCAGCCCAAGGAAACACTTGCTATGCGGGTGGGGCTTTCCCTGTTTTGCAGCAAGGCCCCTTCCCTCTAGCATGGCGATTGCTTGAGTCGCTGAGTCCCGAGGGGAGGGCGATGATGTGGAAAAGGGTCTGGCCCTTTTCCACATCGTTCGTTGAGCGTGCTAAACAGCTGGGCGCTTCATCACGCCCTTCTGTCATCCTGAGTCGAAGGCGAAGGATTCCTGCGAAGCGGGCATCCGGAAAACCGCCTTGGTGAACGCATCAAAGGGGACTGTCCCCTCCGATTCGAAATCGCCATCCTTTGACGTGCTTTTTCTAGAAAAATAAGCGCTTTTGTTCTACCATCGAATAGGTAATGTACGGCCTTGGTATCGTGCCCGCTCAAGCGGGCGTCGTTCATAGGCCGATGGGAAGAAGCAAGCATGAGCGAAGAAACAAGCGGTTCCGCTTCACAGACCGAAGAGCCAGATTCACAGGCCGAACCGGCTCCAGGCGCCGCGCGAGCCAAAGGGCAAGCTTCGGGCGCCTCGCGGGCAGAAGAACCAGCTTCAGGCACCTCAACAGCTAAGCACGCCTCGCGCAGAGTGGGCGGCGTGCGTATGAGCGAGGTCGTTGCCGTCATGGTCGTGCTGGCGTGCGTTGTCTCTGGCCTGTTCCTGCAGGCGGTGCAGAAGACGAACGAGACCTACCAGGCCCTTTCCGACGAAACCGAGATCTACATCGAGTGCGAATTGGCCGCCAGCTCCATGAAGGAAGCCTCGAACTACCTGACGGCGCAGCTGCGGCAGTTCGTCATCACCCACGATGTCCAGTACCTGGATAACTATTTCGTCGAGGTACAGCAGACGAAACGGCGCGACAGCGCACTCGATCAGCTCGAGAGCTTGGCGGGCAGCTCCGAGGCGCACAACTTCCTCGAGCGCGCGAACGACCTCTCGAACGAGCTGATGGGCCTGGAGCACGAAGCGGCGCAGCTCGTGCTTTCCGCCACGAACACCAGCGCCAATATCGGCAACGACGAGCTCGCCAAAGCGCCTCTCAGTGCCGAGGACGCTGCGCTGAGCAGCGAGCAGAAGCTGGACAAGGCCATGAGCTTGATGTTCGGCGAAAACTACCAGGCGCATGTGGACGAGATCGAGAGAAACATCGCGCAGTGCAAAACGACCCTGATCGCCACAATCCAAGATGAGCAGGTGAAAAGCTCGGCGGAGCTGGAATCGCTGCTCGCCATGCAGCAGGTGCTCACCTGGGCGTTGCTGGCGGTCGTCCTGCTCACAGCCCTTTCCATCATCATGCTTTTGCTGTGGCCCATCCGCAAGCACATCGAGTACGTCGGCGACAACCAGCAGCTGCCCCTGATCGGCGCCCGCGAGCTGCGCTTCATGGCCAGCGAGTACAACACGCTCTACGAAGAGAACCTCAAGCACAGCGACAGCCTGCGCCGCAAAGCCGAACACGACCACCTGACCGGGCTGTACAACCGCTCGGTGTTCGAGCATCTCCTCGAGGCGTACCGCGACGAGGAGTACGCGCTTCTGCTGATCGACGCCGACTACTTCAAGGACGTCAACGACACGCTCGGGCATGACGCCGGCGACAAGATCTTGCAGAAGCTTTCCAGGCTGCTTGCGAAGGCGTTCCGCTCGAGCGACTACGCTTGCCGCCTGGGTGGCGACGAGTTCGCCGTGGTCGTGACCGACATCTCGCCCGAGCTCGTACACGTGATCGACGCGAAGATCAAGGCCGTCGCCGACGGTATGGCCGACGACTCCGACGGCCTGCCCAAGCTGACGCTCAGCGTGGGCGCGGCCTTCAGCAACGCGAGCAAGGACGCCGACACCATCTACAAGCACGCTGACGAGGCGCTTTACTTCGTGAAAAACTCCGGCCGCAACGGCCTTGCCTTCTACGGCATCTCGACCCAGGGTCGCGACCTCTACGCCCTCGACTGCCCGTCCAACTGCGTAGCCAATGGGGAAAAGGGTCAGACCCTGTTCCACAGTGCTCAAGGGCCATTAACCCTGCGCCACGCGAATCGCCACCCATGGAACCACCCGCTTTCTCGGGAGGGCTCACCTTCTGTTATGCAGCAAGGCCTTTTCCCTCTAACATGGCGATTGCTCAGATCGTCGCATCCCGAAGGGAGAGTGATGATGTGGAAAAGGGTCTGACCCTTTTCCACATCATCACGCTTCAAGAGTACGGAAGCTTACCAGTCGTATCCGGGGCCGTTGAGGATGCGGTCGAGCGAGGACACCACATCGTCGGTGGTGTAAAGCGCACATTCGAGAGCGCCCGGGGCGCCGTTCGCCTTCGCAATTGGGCAGCCGACCAGCTTCAACATCTCCACGTCGTTTTCCGCATCGCCGAACGCGATGACGTCGGCCGGGTCGATCCCAAGGCGCTCGAGCACGACGGCCCGCGCCGTGGCCTTGTTCACGCCCGACGGCATCATGTCGAGCCACTTGTCGCTCGAGGTCGTGACGGCGCACCTGTTGCCGAAACGCTCCGCCCAGAAGAAGCGGTCAACGCCGATGCCTTCAGGGTAGAACGCCGAGAGCTTTCCGTAAGGTTCGCCGATGTCTTCCAGGTCGTCCACGCGTGTGACGACGAAACCGCAGCCCTCTTCGAGATAACGCAGGAACGTGGGGCTTTCGGGCGTGATGTAGTACGTCTTCTCGCCCGAAACCATCGGCTCGCAGTTGGAGCGCTCCAGGATGGTGCGCACGATTTCCAGCCCGAGGTCGTGCTCGAGCGTCGCGCGATACACAAGCTCGTCACCGATATGGGCCAATACGCCGTTTTCGCTCACGAAGGAGAGCCGCTCGGCGAGGGGCTCGAACAGCCAGCGTACGTTGGGATGCTGCCGCCCGCTTGCCGGCATGAAGGGAATGCCCGCGTCGAGCAGGCCCTCGACGAGTTCGAGCGTCCGCGGTTCAAGCGCGGCTGTGTTGGGTTTTATCAGCGTGCCGTCTAAATCGCTCACGACGAGCGCTGGTTTTCGCATTGTGCGCCCGCCTTCAAACGATCTAGCGGCCCTTGTTCATCTTGGCGGCGATTTCCTCGGCGGAGAGCTGCGTTTCCTCGAAGATCTCGTCGGCGTCCAGGCCGAACGCGGTGTGCAGCGCGCGCACGGCGTCGGCGACTTGCGCGCCGTCGACCAGGACGGAAAGGCGGATTGGGGACGTCGAGATGGCCAGGATGTTGATGCCCGCTTCGCCGAGCACGGTAAACGCCTTCGCGGCTACGCCCGGCGTGGACTTCATGCCGGTGCCCACGAGGCTGACCTTGCCGATGCTCTCGTCAACCGAGACTTCGCGTGCGTTGATCTCGGGCACGACGCGGTCGAGCGTTTCCTTCGCGCGGCCCAAGTCGGCGGCCGGGCAGGTGAACGAGATATCCGTCGCGCCTTCTTCGGAGACGTTCTGGATGATCATGTCGGTGTTGACCGCATTGCCGGCCAGCGCGCTGAACAGCTTCGCCGCGATGCCGGTGGCGTCAGGCACGCCACGGATGGTGACCTTGACCTCGGATGTGTCGTGTGCGATGCCGGTGATGACGGCTTCCTCCATCATGTCGCATGCCTCCTTGACGTACGTGCCCTCGGCTTCGCTGAATGCCGAGCGCGAATGAATGACAACGTTGAACTTGCGCGCGAACTCCACGGCGCGCATCTGCAGGACGCCCGAACCGGCGCCGGCCATTTCCAGCATGTCGTCGTAGCTGATCTCGTCGAGCTTGCGGGCATGCGGGCAAATGCGCGGGTCGGCCGAGTACACGCCGTCCACGTCGGAATAGATTTCGCAAACGTCGGCGTCGATGCCCCAGGCCACGGCTACGGCAGTCGTGTCGGAGCCGCCGCGCCCGAGCGTGGTGATGTCGCCGTTGGCGTCGATGCCCTGGAAACCAGCCACGATGGGGATGTAGCCGTCGTCCAGCGCTTGAAGGATGCGCTTGCTGTCGACGCTGACGATCTTAGCCTTGTTGTGCGTGTTGTCGGTGACGATGCCCGCCTGGCGGCCCGTGAAGGACATAGCGCGATAGCCGCGCGCGTCGATGGCCATGGCCAGGAGCGCCATGCTGACCTGCTCGCCGGTGGAAAGCAGGCGGTCCATCTCGCGCGTGGGCGGGTTCTCGTTCACGGCTGCGGCAAGGCCTACCAGCTCGTCGGTTGTCTTGCCCATGGCCGAGACGACCGCGACGACCTGATGCCCCGCCTGCTTGCGTGCGATCAGGCGCTTCGCGACGTTGCGAATGCGCTCCGGGGACGCGACGGACGTTCCCCCAAACTTACAAACGATTAACGACATAGTTCACTTTCTGCGTTGCTTGCTCTGTTTTCAAACGTCTTGAACGGCGCTTTTGCGCGTTTAGTGCGTGCGGACAACTATAGCAAAACGCGCTGCTTGGTAAACAGCGGGAACGCAGAATGCGACAAAAGGCCAAGTCTTATGAAACCTATGGGAAACAAATGATCCGATGTGGAAAAGGGTCAGACCCTTTTCCACATCGAATGTAAAAATTTTCGGTTCGGTACGATTCTGCGCGCATTAGAAAAAAGATTAGCTGAAACGCAATCTTGTGAACTGGGTCTTTTTGAAGTCGAATTCCCTAAACGCCAATCAGGCTAGAAAAAATCGTACCGAACCGAAAATTTTTGCCAGCGACCTCCCTGTTTTCCGCGATTTCGTACCGAACCGAAAATTTTTGCCAAGTAGCCTGGTCCTTCAATACACCTCTGGGAAAAAAATCGGAGGGGACAGACGATATGTAGAGCGACCGGGACCTCGCTCTATGAAGCAAAGGCCATCTTCGTGGCAACGTGGGTTAGGCTTCGGTTGTAGTCGTAGGCCATACCACATTCATAGGAGGTCCCAGCCATGGCATAT